>JBGPKX010000293.1:0-7465 GCA_041486185.1 Bryobacteraceae bacterium
CGAGGCGTGAAGGCTGAAGTCCGGTTAGCCGAAGATCCGCGACGCCAATTCGTGGCGAGTCAACCCGAAGTGCTCGGCAGCTTCGTCCAAGCCCGAGCGGCATACCCCCCGTCGGGAGGCTCTTCGACAAGGAAAATGATTTCGCTCAGCTTTTGAGCCATCTCTCGTAATCTTACGCACTCCCTTGCCGGATCATGAGGAGGCAGCGGCGCCCAGCAACCTTCATGCTTACGACGCCACTGCCGCCTCTAGCGAGCACAGCAGGCAGTCAACAGCCCTCATCGCGCCACAATCTCTCCCATTCGCCCGTTTCGGAAATCCTGGAACGCCTGGTAGACTTCAGCTCTGGTGTTCATGACGAACGGGCCATAGCGTGCCACTGGCTCGCCCAGGGGGGCGCCCCCAATCAGAAGCACATTGAATGGCGCTGCAGCACCCGCCGGATTCGCCAATTGAACGCTGTCGCCGTCTTTCGCAAATACCGCCAACTGCCCTTCCCTAACCGGCGCGGCATCGGCGCCCACCACTCCCTGGCCATCGATGACATACGCAAACGTGTTGTACGCGGCGGGCACGGGCTGCTCGACGCTGGCGCCGGCGTGCAGCGTGAAATGCAGGTAGGTGATCGGTGTGCGCGTATCGATGGCCGCGTGCCGGCCCAGGGATTCCCCGGCAATCACCTTCACTTGCACGTCTTTCGATGGCGTCGCGGCAACCGGCAGGCGTGACGCGGCGATTTCCTGGTACCTGGGCGGCGTCATCTTGGCCGACCGCGGCAGATTCACCCAGAGTTGAAATCCGTGCAGCCGTCCGCCTTTTTCGCGCAGCGCGGCGCCGGGCATCTCGGAATGCACGAGACCCGATCCGGCAGTCATCCATTGCACGTCGCCGGGGCCGATAACGCCGTGGTTGCCCTGCGAATCCCGGTGTTCCATTGCGCCTTCGAGAACATATGTGACGGTCTCGAATCCCCGGTGCGGGTGGTCGGGAAATCCGCTCGCCTGACCCGGAGCAAATTGAACCGGACCGAGGTGATCCAGCAATAGAAATGGATCGATGTCGTCCAGTCCGGGTGTCGGGAACGAACGCCGCACCGTCATTCCCGCGCCTTCCATCACGCGCTGGCTATCGATCACGCGTGCCACACTTCGCGACTTTGCGTTTTGCATGTTTACTCTCCCCCCTTTTTCTTAACGCCTGAACAGGCCGGCCGTCCGCTCGCGCCGGCCCCACGCCACAATCGCCATACCGAGCAGCAGTGCGACCGGGATGGCGGGATTTCCGCCGAGTACCGTTAGATGGGCGATAACTGCCGCAAGCATCACTCCCGTGAGCCACAGCGCACCCAGCCCGGCGCAAGGCGGTACCAATAGCGCGGCCGCTCCCAGCACCTCGAGTACGCCCGTAAAATATCGCAGCCACTGCCCCAACCCGACGGCGGCGAAAACCTGGATCATGCTATCGGCGCCCGCCAACTTCGACGCGCCTGCCATGAAAAACATTGCCGCGCCCGCGATCTGTAATACCCACAACCCTGCGTTCCGAAGCCGGACCGGCTCGGCGGCCCACCGCCCCATTACCATGCCTGCCATACGCTCTCCCCTTCGATTTGCCAATTTACCTTGGCATCAAGTATATTGATGTAGAGATAATCAGGAGGATTCAGCCCCGTGGAAGACACTGAAAAAAGGGCACAAAGCCTTCGTGGCGTGCATCTCTGGCTCGTGCTCTGGAAGGCCTTTGACGCCCTTCAGGCGCATGCTTTTCAGAGCATTCGAGCGCTCGGACTAGGTCTTTCGGACTTCGGGGTCCTCGAGGTTCTTCTGCACAAAGGCCCGATGCCGGTGAATGCGGTCGGGGAAAGGATCCGGCTAACCAGCGGGTCGATCAGTATTGCCATCGACCGTCTGGAGGAGAAAGGACTCGTCGAGCGGAAAGACGATCCGGAGGACCGCCGCGCGCGCATCGTTCACTTGACGGCGGAGGGACGCAAGCTGATCGAATGCGCATTCGCCGGGCATGCCGCCGCCATGGAGGTCGCCACATCGGGCCTGTCGGGGGTCGAGCGCACCACCGCCATCCGGCTTCTCAAAAAGCTAGGGATGAAAGCAGCCGAACTTCAGCCCAAGGGCTCGGCGGCGTAGAGCGCGCGTGTGTGCCGGGCCACCGCGACAATGAGCATTAGCCCCATGCCCGCAATACCCACAGCCCCGCCTACATCGAACATGCGCCAGCCGGTGCCCGCGACATGCGCGTCCGGATGCCACACAAGCGCCAGGTTTCCGGCGGCCAGCAGAATACGCAGCTCGGTCGGGCTGAGCTTCCAGAACGAGATGTGAAAGGTACCGAACGTGTACGTGGCCAGGTAGACCTCGATCGACAGCAACAAATAGGCGATCAGCAAGCCCAGCGCGATGCGCTCGCTCATGAAACCCGAGAGCCCCAACCCGCCGAGCAGAAACAGCGCGCCGAACGCATCCACCACGTGATCCACATAGAACCCGTACCGCGGCCGCTGGCGGTTGCGCACTCGGGCCAGCGTGCCGTCCAGGCTATCGCCCAGCCAGTTGAGCGCCAGGCAAATAATCACCGCGTAGAGCCCCGCGGGGCTCGAGCGCGCCCACCAGTAACTCAGACCGGCGCCCGCGAGCGCGGCCAGGCCCAGCAGGGTGAGGTGATCCGAATTTACCCAAGCGGGCGCGTGCTCCGCGAGCCAGATGAGACAGCGTTTCTCGAGCGGGGCAAGAAGGCTCTCTTGCCTGCGTTTCGCTTCCTGAAATGCGGCCGCCATACAAATACGGACGAAAGCCGGGTTTCCGGGTTTCAACGAATCCCCGGAATTGGATGGAATCAGTTCGAAGGGCTATCGGACACAGTCGGCCGGCGTTGGCGTCAGCAGACATCCCGTCCCGGCCGTTCTCACGCACCCGGCACGAAATAGCGGATCACCAGGAACGAGAACCACGCGATCACGGCTGCCGCGGGAATGGTCAGGATCCAGGCCCATACGATGTTCCGCGCAATGCCCCAGCGCACGGCTTTGATGCGATGGAATGTGCCGACGCCGGCGATGGAGCCGGCAATGGCATGGGTCGTGGAAACCGGCAGGCCCAGGTAGGTGGGAAAAAAGATGGAGAGTGCCGCCGCCGTTTCCGCGCAGAAGCCGCCGCGGGGTTTCAGGCGGGTGATGCGGCCGCCCATGGTGCGTACGATGCGCCATCCTCCGCTCAGCGTCCCTAGGCCGATGGCGGCGTGCGCCGAGAAGATCACCCAGACGGGAACGCGCAGCGTCGGCAGGTACTTCGCCGAAAACAGCACCGCGGCGATAATCCCCATGGTCTTCTGCGCATCATTGGAGCCATGCGCGAAACTGAAGGCCCCCGCCGATAGGAGCTGCAGACGGCGAAAATAAGAGTCCATCTTGGCGGGTGTCGACTTTTGGAACAGCCAGTACACCAGCGTCATGAGAATGTACGCCAGCAGGAAGCCGATGAACGGTGAAAGTACGATGAACGCCAGCGTCTTGGGCCATTTCCCTACGATCAGGCCGCGAATGCTGTCACCGAACCCATAGAGAAACGCCGCCCGTGCCATGCTGGCGCCCGCGTATCCGCCGATGAGGGCGTGCGAAGAACTGGTCGGCAACCCCAGCCACCACGTGATCAAGTCCCAAACGATCGCACCGATCACCCCCGCCAGGACCACGTACGGCGTGACGATCGCCAGGTCGACGAAGCCTTTACCCACGGTGTCGGCCACGGCGGTACCGAACGTAAAAGCCGCAACGAAGTTGAAAAACGCCGCCCAGGCGACGGCCTGCAAGGGACTCAGCACCCGTGTGGCCACAATGGTGGCAATGGAATTCGCAGCGTCGTGAAAACCGTTGATGAAATCGAACACCAGGGCGATGCCGATGATGAGAACCACCAGGCTCAGAGTGGACATTGCCGGCTAGCTGTTCTTGACGACTACGTTCTGCAGCACGTCGGCCACGTCTTCGCAGCGATCCGTGGTGGCTTCAAGGAATTCGTAAATCTCCTTGACCTTAATGAGGGTGATGCAATCTTTCTCGTTCTCGAACAGGTCGGTCACCAGGCCGCGCACCAGGTGGTCGGCTTCGTTCTCGATCCGGTTGATCTCGATGCAGTGCTCCATCACTTCCTTTTTCTTGTCCAGGGCCTCGAAGGCCTTCTTAAGCGCCCGGCTGCAGGTGTAAATCATCTCGCAGAGCTGCACCATGCCCAGGGGAATGGGGCTCACGCGATATGCCACCATGCGATGCACCGCGTCTTCGATGCCGTCGAGCACGTCGTCCAGGCGCGTGGAGAGGGAATGAATGTCCTCCGGATCGAGTGGCGTGATGAAAGTGGAGTTCAAGCGGGTGAAGATCTCGTGGATCACCTCGTCGCCCTGGTGCTCCAGCATTTTAATCCCTGCCGCGACCTCGGCCAGACGCGTGTGGCCGGCCTTCACACCTTGCAGCAGCAGCCGGGCGGCCTCGCAAATGATATCCACCTGGCTGAGGAACAGGGCGTAGAATTTCTCTTCGCGGGGCAAGAGTCGCATAGGGAGAGACTATCTTCTCAATTGGAAGGATTGGCGGTCAATGAGTCTGCGAGGCAGGCAGTCCTACTTCATGCGGTGACGATCGGAAAGGGCTCGGAAGCCAGCTCCTCGGCGCCTTCGAGATCGAGAAACCGCGTGTCCAGCAACCGGCTCGGCTCCAGGTTCCCCATGGCCGCGAGAATGTTTTCCTTTAAGTGCGGAAACTCGCCTTCCAGCTCGGAAAAAATCTCGCGCAGCGAGCGCCTTACCGTGCCGGTCCGCTGCGAGCAGCCACAAGGCACGAGGGGCGCGCCCAAAGACTGCGCGTACGCCGTAGTGAGGTCCTCCGTCACAAAAACCAGCGGCCGGATGAGCCGGAATTCGCGGTCGCGCGAATGCGTCACCGGCGGCAGAGCGCTCAGCTTTCCGGTAAACATGGTGTTGCGTAGCAGCGCCTCGCAGAAATCGTCCGCCGTGTGCCCGAATGCGATCACGTTGGCGCCCAGTCCGCGTGCGATCTCGTACACCGCGCGCCTTCGGTACCGGCTGCAAAGATCACAACCGTGATCGGGCTGGTCTTCGAGCAATCGCAGGGAAGGCTTATCGCGGAAATACGTCCAGGCGACGCCGCGCCCGCGGAGGTAATCGCCCAGCGGCTCAATCGGCCGCAGGAACTTTCCCTGCTCCACCGTAAAAGCGCAGACGGAAAATTCGACCGGCGCACGCTTGGCCAGCAGCAGCAGCGCCTCCAGCAGGGTGAGCGAGTCCTTGCCCCCTGAAAGCGCCACGGCCACGCGGTCGCCCTCGCGAATCAGCTTGAAGCGACGGATCGCTTCGCCGACCTTGCGCAGCAGAGTTTTTTCCAGCTCCACAAATTGATTATAGTTGGGAACACGGGTCCTCTATTGTGTCCCCGGCACGCCTGCTGGCATTTGAAACCCTGCGAAAAGTCGGACGAGGGGGTTACGCGTCGGACCTGCTGGCCTCGGGCGCCGGGCCGCTCGATCCACGCGATGCCGGTCTCGCCTCCGAAATTGTGTTCGGCGTGCTGCGCTACCAGGCGCAGCTCGATTTCCTGATCGAGCATTATTCCGGACGCGGCGTCCAGAAGCTTGATTTCGAAGTGCTGCTGGCGCTGCGCATGGGTGTTTACCAGCTACGCTACCTGGATCGCGTGCCAGCGCACGCAGCCGTGAGCCAGAGCGTGGAACTGGTCAAATCCATGGGTTTCCGCTCCGCCACCGGGTTCGCCAACGCGGTGCTGCGCAAGGTGGGCCGCGAGCCGGTCGCCTGGCCGGACCGCGCCATCGAGCTGTCGCACCCCGAGTGGCTCCTCAAACGCTGGGATCGCCAGTTCGGCCCGGAAACCACGGCCATCATTGCGCGCGCCAATCTGCTTCCTCCCGAAACCTATGTTCGCGTGCCCGCGGGCCGCGCCATCCCCGCGGGTACTTCGGCCGAGCCCACCGAGGTTCCCGGCTGCTACCGCCTCGTCGCCGGAGAAGCGGATGGCTTCCGTATTCAAGACATCGGCTCGCAGTCGGTGGTGCCCCTGCTCGAACTGGCGCCGGGCCAGAAGTTTCTCGATCTGTGCGCGGCCCCGGGAAATAAGACCGCGCAGGCGCTCGAATGGGGCGTGCAGGCGGTGGCTTGCGACTTCCACCCGAAACGGGTCGAAATGCTCAAGCAACTGGTGGTGGACGTGGTGCACCTGGATGGCACGCGCCCCTTGCCCTTCAGACGGCGTTTCGAGCGTATTCTTCTGGACGCGCCCTGCTCGGGCACCGGCACCCTGGCACGCAACCCGGAGATCAAGTGGCGCCTGCTGCCGTCGGACATCCAGGAGCTACATGGCCGGCAAGGGGTACTGTTGCGCCACGCCCTCGAAGCGCTCGCACCCGGCGGCGTGCTGGTTTATTCCACCTGCTCGCTCGAGCGTGAGGAGAACGATGGCGTGATCGAAGAGCTAGGCCTCCGCCCGTCTCATATCATGCGCCGGATACCGGGCCTCCAGCCGGGGGACGGCTTTTTCGCCGCTGTGATAAGATCGAGGTAGTTTACAAGCCAAAATGGTTCAGATTGTTCCATCGATCCTTTCGGCGGACTTTGCCCGTCTGGCCGAAGAGATCGCGCGCGTCGAACGAGGCGGCGCGACCATGTTGCATGTGGACGTCATGGACGGCCATTTTGTGCCCAATCTCACACTCGGCCCTCCGGTGCTCGAGTGCATTCGAAAAGTAACGCGCGCGCGCCTGGATGTGCATCTGATGATCGAGGATCCGGATCGCTATGCCCCGGCATTTATCCGGGCCGGCGCCGATCAGGTTTCGGTGCACCAGGAGGCTTGTCCCCATCTCGATCGCACGCTGCGCATGATTCGGGACGAGGGCGCGCTGGCCGGCGTGGTGCTGAATCCAGGGACGCCAGTGGCGATGCTCGACGAGGTTCTGGAAGTGGCGGACTACGTGCTGATTATGAGTGTTAACCCGGGCTTCGGTGGGCAGCATTTCATCCCGCGGGCGCTCGATAAGGTGCGCGAGCTGGTCCGCAAGCGACAGGAACGGCATGTGCAGCTTCCCATCGAGATCGACGGAGGAATCACGCTCGAGAACCTGCCGGAGGTGATCCGCGCAGGGTGTGACTGGATCGTAACAGGGTCGTCGGTATTTCACACTCCCGACCCGGGCTCGGCCGTGGCCGAGATGCGACAGGTCGCGCGAGACGCCATGGAAGTGCGGGTCTAGGAAATATTTATGTTTTCCCTTCGAAACCGGATTCATCCCATCATCGCCGTAACCGTGGTTCTGGGCCTCATTACCGTCTGCGGCTGCCGCCGGCATAAATATGAGAACCCCATCTCCAAGGACACCAAGCAGCCCGACAAGGTGCTGTTCGACAAAGCCATCAACGATATCGAGCG
>JBGPKX010000294.1:0-7430 GCA_041486185.1 Bryobacteraceae bacterium
AACAAGTTTGATCGGGCATATGTCGATCAACAGCGGGACCTCGTGAGACGCGCTTACCGGGCCGTTTGGGGTCTGCGACTTGCGTTTCAACGGCACCCGATGCTTCGTGGGTACCAGGCACCGGACGATCTAGACTCGGCCCGAATTTATGTGAATTAAACATAGTGGCCATTGCGCCGATGCATCTTCCGCTGGCTGGCGCAGCGGTTCCTCGGCGCACAGAGCCACGTACCCGTCTCCGTCGCGCTCGATGATGGCTGTGAGGCGGTGTAAGGGCGGCGTGTCAGTTAGCGCTTCCCGTCCGCAGGCAGCAGCACGAAGGGCCGGCCTTTCCTGGATCGCACCGCGCGGAAATCGCGCTCATCTACCGTCAGAATGCGCTCGATATTCAAGCGCTCGGCCGTGGCTATCACGGCGGCGTCTGCCAGTCCCAGGTCCAGGTTCCGGTAGGTATTTATCAGCTCGTGACAGCGCGTTGCGTCTTCGCTTGTGAGGTTTTCGAGCGTGAACGCACCGCTGATCAGGCTCTCGATAAAGTCGATCTCCGCCTGAATTGCAAGGTGTTCACGCAGCAGATAGTCGAGCTCGCCCAGGATGGCGGAAGGAATGATGACCAGGCCGCGTTCCCGGTCGAGAGCCCGCTTTACCGCCGCATGATGGCGATCCTTCCTGTCATAGAGGGCGATAATCGCCCCGGAGTCGGCGATTATCGCCAACGGCGGCTCCGCGCCGCGCGGCGCATCAGCTGTTCAGCGCGCTCTGAAACGTCGGAACGGCCGCTCTGGTAGGCGCCGATGCCTTTAGGTCGCGGCCTGCCGGCAGACTTGGTATAGGCCCGGATGGCTTCGCGAATGATCTCGGCCTGCGACCGACCCTGTACCGCGGCCAGTTGCCGCAGCGTGAGAGCCACTTCGGGCTCCATATAGATCGTGGTCTTGACCATATCTGCCGCCTATGGTACCACATGTGGCATTCGCGAAAGAGGGCGAAACCAGTGTTCAGCACTCTCGCTACCAGTAATTGGCGCCTCCTGGCACGAAAGTCGTGCTCGTCCACAGACAGAATCCATCGATATCAGGCGGCCGACGCCTCGGCATGGTCGTCCTTGCGTGCGGATCATGGCCATCACGAATCTCCCGAGTTTCCCTCGGCCTTGAAAATCGCACGTAGCGCTGGTACGATCAAGTTCCCCAGAGATCACCCAATGCTGGATCGGACCACCAGGAAGTTTTCGACGTCAAGAGCTCCGCTGAGAATGGCGAGTGCGGCATGAGCGAACTGGCGCCCCCGGGCTCTGGCCGCGAAACGAAACAGGACGCGCCGGCCGCCAGTGGCCGAACTCACGTCCTGCAGTTCATCCTGGACAGCATGGCCGACGGCGTCACGGTCATCGATGAGCACGCAAGATTCGTGCTGCGCAATCAGGCGGCGGAACACGTCGCCGGCATCGCTCTCGACCACAACACGCCTGTGGAATGGTTGCGCGCACGAGGCGTTTGTTGTGCGGATGGCGTCGCCCCGCTTCCGGAAGAGCACCTCCCCATCCTGCGGGCTCTTCGCGGCGCGTCTGTCGATTCCGCGGAATTGTTCGTGCGCCATCCGCAAACGTCTCAGGGCAAGTGGCTGAGCGTATCGGCGCGGCCGTTCGCCGACGAACAAGGAAATCCGAAAGGCGCCATCGCCATCTACCGCGACATCACCGGGCGCAAACAGGCCGAGCAGGCGCTGCGCGAGTCGGAACGGCGCTATCGTGTCCTGTTCGAGAAAAACTTAGCCGGCATTCTGCGTACGACGCTCGACGGCCGGGTTCTCGAGTGCAACGAAGCCTTTGCCAGAATGCTCGGATACAGCTCCCGGGAGGAAGCGGCCGCGCTCAAAGCAGACGCATTTTACTTCGAGCCCGCGGACCGCGAGGAGATTCTGGCACGCCTTCGCAAGCAAAAATACCTGACCCAGCAGGAGATCTGCTTCCGCCGGAAAGATGGCGGACCGGCCTGGATATTGGCCAACATGAATCTGGTGGAGGCGGAAGACGAAGCCGGCGCCGCCACAATAGTCGGGACCACATTCGACGTCAGCGATCGCAAGAGATCCCGAGAAGCCTTGAAGCAAAGCCAGCAGCGCTTCGCGGCGTTCATGCGGCATCTTCCCGGGGTGGCCTTCATGAAGAACCCCGAGGGCCGGTACGTCTTCTATAACGAAGCCGCACAGGGATTGTTTCAACTCGATCCCCAGGATTTTCTGGGAAAGACCGACCACGAGGTCTGGCCCGCCGAGTACGCGGAGCGTTTCGTTTCCAATGATCTCGAAGTGATTCGTAGCAAGAAGTTGGTGGAAAGCGTGGACCCGGTGCCGCACAAGCACGCCGTGCACTACTGGTTGATCTACCGGTTCCCCATTTTGGATGAGAACGATACAGTCCAGTTCATTGGCGGCGTGGGGATCGACATCACGGAGCGCCGGCAACTCGAAGACCAGCTCCGGCAATCGCAAAAGATGGAAGCCATCGGGCGCCTCGCCGGCGGCGTCGCGCACGATTTCAACAATCTGCTGACGGTCATTTCCGGATACTGCCACATGATCCTGCGCGGCCTGCCGCAGAACGATGCTCTGCACGGATCCGTGGAAGAGGTGCTCAAGGCCGCCAGCCGCGCCACCAGTCTTACCAATCAATTGCTGGCGTTCAGCCGGCGCCAGGTCATCCAGCCGAAGGTCCTGGACCTGAACGCCCTTGTCGCCAACATGGACCGCATGTTACGCCGCGTGATTGGCGAGCACATCGAGCTCGAGACCGTCCTCAGCCCCGGACTCGGCAGCGTGAAGACCGATACCTCGCAGGTGGAGCAGGTGATCATGAACCTGGCGGTAAACGCGCGCGACGCTATGCCCGAGGGGGGCAAGCTTTCCATCCGAACTAATAATGTGGATGTGCGGCTCTCCTCACGCGTGCACGCAGGTGTGCGGCCAGGCGCGTATGTGAGGCTCAGCGTGGCCGACACTGGAAAAGGGATCGACGCGGAGATCATGATCCATCTTTTCGAGCCGTTCTATACATCCAAGGAAACCGGTAAAGGCACCGGCTTGGGCCTTTCGACGGTCTATGGCATCGTGAAGCAGAGCGGCGGAGAGATCGTGGTCGAGAGCGAGCCCGGCCATGGCGCCACCTTCAACATCTACCTGCCGAGAATCACCGATGTCACCGAGCTCACGGCGCCCGCGGAAGGCGAACACCCGGTACGCGCCGGCACTGAGACTATTCTTCTGGTGGAAGACGAGGTTGGCGTGCGGCAACTGGTTCGCGAGATGCTGCACCGGCTCGGCTACAAAATCCATGAAGCCAGCGGCGGCGCCGACGCCCTGCGTATATTCGCACAGCACCGGAACACCATCGATTTGCTGTTGACCGACGTCATTATGCCGCAAATGAGCGGGCGCGATCTGGCCGAGCGCCTGAAAGCTCAGCAGCCTTCACTAAAAGTCCTCTACATCTCCGGGTACACCGACGACATGCTGGCCCACCATGGCGTGCTGGAATCCAATGTATACCTGCTGCAGAAACCGTTCGCGCCCGACGAGCTCGCCAAGAAGATGCGCGAGGTGCTGGATGCGCCAGCCTCAAGTCGCGCCGACGCGTAACGCCATCGTTGGCTGTTGCCTTTGCCCTTTGCTCATCTCCCCGGATACGGCGTCTCATATCCCTTCGCGTCCCACCACAAAATCCGGTTCAGCACATCCGCACGGATATCGTCGGGATGCGACCAGTTCATGGCCAGCGATTGCCGCGCCGCCCATAAACGCTTCCCGTCGAGCGACGCCAGCGGCGGGTTCATTTCATCCAAGGCGATGCGCGCCGGCAGACATTGGTACGACGCCAGATCCAATCCCGGCGTGAAGACGCTGGTCATCGCTCGCGCGCTCGATGCGAACCGCGTCTGCGGCGGGATCTCGAAAATATCCTGTATCGTCCGCACCATGCTGGTGTGCGTGTAGAAGTTTGAATCCACCAGCCCGCGGCGGATATGCGGCCCGATCGCCAGCGCCACCGTGCGGTATCCGTCCACGTGATCGAACCCATCCTGTGCATCATCCTCAACCACCAGGATTAAGCTCTGTGGCCAGAAGCGGCTTTTCGAAATGCCTTCGACGATGCGGCCCAGCGCGAGATCGTTGTCCGCCACCATGGCGCGCGGCGTAGGGGAGCCGGGCTGCGTGCCGTTGGTGTGATCCTCGTCCAGCGTGAGCACGGAAAGATTCGGCATGATTCCGGTCTTCTCGCGCTCGGCCAGTTCGCGCAAAAACTCATCGGCGCGAATCTGATCGGGGATGCTGGTCGAGTTGTGAGGATAGCGCGGGCTCAGGAACTTCGCCAGCGCAGGCACGCCGCTGCGCTCACCGACCGCGCTGGGCCACTTCCCTTCCTTATAGAGCTTCCAGTAATCGACCCAACTGAGCTCCTCGCGCTCATCCATATCCACGGTATTTTGCGTGGCGGGATCCCAGCGTGCCGGGAGGCTGAACTCGCCATAGATGCGCACGTCCAGCGGCCGTTTCGCCGATTGCCAGAAGAAGCCGGCCGGCGACACCGTAAGCGCATCGCTCATATTCCAGGCGTAGCCGCGCGGCGACGCAGCGAATGCGCGCTCCACATAATCGCTCACAAACGCCTGCATCAGCCACTGGTGTCCATCGAAGCTGATGGCGCCACCGGTGTGGAAGTTATCGAGCAGCACGTAGCGTTCCGCCAAAGCATGGTGGTTGGGCGTGACGCCGCGGCCGTAGACACACAGCTTAGGATCGCCGTTGCCCTTGGCAATGTCACCCAACACCTGATCGTATGTGCGATTTTCCTTGATGATGAAAAAGACGTGCCGGATGCCGAGCGACGAGAGATTGGCCACGCCGCCGGCCGGCTCGAATCGCGGGCTGTTGGCGGCCCGGACTTCGCGCGTACCCGCCATGATCTGAGCCTCCGCGGGCGCGGGTATCCTGGCCAGCGAGCCTTCGAATTGCAACGAATTGAATACACCGTTTGGCGCCGCCGTGTTGCCGGTGCCTTTGATGTTGATCACACGCAGCGCGCCGGAACCATCCACCGCCACTCCCGAGGGAAACCATCCGGTCGGCAGCGCGCCCGCCAGTTTCCACTCTTGCCGTTCTAACCGCACAATGGCGATGGCGTTGTTCCCTCCGCAGGCCACGTAGACGGTGCGCCCATCCGGCGCAAATGCCGCCGCCACCGGCTGGCTGCCCAGCGTTCCTTCCGGCCAGGCGCCGATCTTCAGCTCGGTCGCGCGCAGGCTCTCGGTATCCACCAGCGAAATAGAATCGGAGTGGCCATTCGCCACGACCAGCAACTTTTCATCGGGACTGAGCGCCAGCCCCGAAGGCGCGAGTCCAACGGAAACTCCGCGCGTCGAAAAGTCCGCGACGTCGATCGCTGTGAGCGTCCCCGAAACCGAGGAGCCGGTTTGAGGATTTGTCGCGATCATCGAGCCGCTCGAGGGCGCAACGGTATCGGACGCGGACGGGCGATGGCCCCCGCGATTCGTGACGAAGACGTGGGTGCGCGACGCCACAACTCCGAACGGCGCCATCCCCACCGCGACTGCGCGCGTTACCTGTCTCGATTCCGCATCGATCACCGCCAGCTTGTTGCTGCGGCTTAGAGCCACGTACGCCGTTTTTCCATCGGCTGAAAACGCAATGCCCGCGGGCACCGGATGTTTTGGCAGTGGCATGCGCTCAGACTTAGTCACCGCCCCGAGTTCCGACAACTGCACGATCAGCAGACTGTCCGGACCGTGAGCTGTGGTCTCGCTGGCCCATAGCTCGCGATCCCCAGGACGAAACGCGATGCCGGTGTAGGAAGTCGCGCGAGACTTGATCTCTGCCATACGCGCGCCGCTCGTGCCGTCCAGCAGCAGCACGCCGCGGGAGTTGAGTACGGCCAGCAACTGTTTGCGCGAATCGAACGCCAGGTCCACGGGCCGGCCTTTGATGACCGCCTGCTCCCCCCATGGATGCAGCAATTGATTCGTGGGCAGCAGATAGAGGCCGTCACTCTGCCTGCCGATTCGCACATTGCTCTTGAGAATGGAGAAGAGACCGCTCTCCTGGCCCAAGACAGCGATGGCGGCTGCCAAGGCGGAAACAACCAGCAGTTTTCGCATACGAAACCGCCAGCGTATCAGTTTCGAGTAACGAGCACCCAGCCCGTCCCCTGTCGGTCCGATCGCTGCGTCGCCGCGCCCCCCCGTCGCCCTATCCGCGATGCGCAGCATCGCCCGGCGCGTGAGCGCCGGCTACTGTCCCGCACTTTCGTCCAGTTGCATCCGCGCCAGCGTGCCCGTCACGCTCAACAGGCGCGTTCCGTTGGACACCTGAATCAGCAGCCGGCCATCGTCCTGGAGCGCGCCGCGGCCCAAAAAGAGCTCCCCGCCGGTGGACATCTGAAGACCGGTAAACCGCAGCCGGGGCGCAGATTTGGCCCATTCAAATGCGTAACAACCGGCGACAGAATCGAATTGATCGAGCGGCTCATCCTCGAACGATTGCCCGGTAAACGATCCTGCCGAACGCAGATTCGCCAGGAGCACTGATCCCGTGCCGCTCGAATCCAATGCCGCTTCCGCATCAAAAGTTCCGCCATTCCATGCGACAGACTTCAGCCGCGACGCCAAATGGTAGGCAGGAACGCCGCCGCGCAGATCGGCCGTCAGTCTTCCGCTGATGGAGCCATTCTCCATGGCGCCGTTGATCTGGTCGAGCACCAGGGTGGTTCCATTCCAGATCAGGCGCGCGCGCACTTTCTGCAGATCGATGCCGCCCAGGCGCAGCGCGTCCACCGCAACCGAGCCATCCACTTGCCGGTCTCGCAGCCACGCGGGCACCGGCGCGGGCCCGAGTCCGAGCGCGCGCGCGAGCAGCCCGCGATTGCGCTTGAGCGTCGGCATCAGCAGACGCTCGAGTTCGGCGGCATCCAGCCTCGCAAGCGAGATGCGCACGCGATGCGGACGCGCGGCCCCCGGGTCGTAGTGGTAGTCCGCCTGCGCATCAAGATCGCCTGCGCTCGCGTAAATTTTTTCGAGCGTCACCCGCGCGCCATCCAACTTAGCTTGCGCCGAGTGCACGCGAACAGGCTCGGCGACTCCGGGCAGCGGGAGGTCCGCGTCCGCCAGTTGAAACGCGCCGGACCATTCGCCCGCCGAACCGGGCTCGCGCTGGTATCGCAGCTTGCCCTTCCAGACGCCGGATTCCACCTGCTCGAGCATGGGCACCGCCGCCAATGCCGCCTGAGATCGAAGCCCGGCGACCGCCATGGAGTCCGTCGCAATGCTGAGGCCTAGCGCTCCCGTGCCCAGATCGTACTCGGCTTCGATGCGCGCCAGATCATCCGCCGATGTACGCGCCAGCGCTTCGGGAAGCTGCAC
>JBGPKX010000295.1:0-7390 GCA_041486185.1 Bryobacteraceae bacterium
GACCTTAACACATTCGGGCATTCGCCTTACCACGGAAAGTCGGTATAATGCAGGCGAGGATTGGTTCGATGCGGCCTCTGGTTGTGCGTGTCGGTTTTGTGTGCATCGGTTTCGCTGCCGTGGCAATCGTTTGCGGAGCGGACAAGAAACCTCCGGTGCGCTCCATGGAAAACGATCTGGTAGAGATTACCGCCACGCCGCTGGCCGATCGCGAGGCGGTGCGCCAGGCTCTGGGATCGGATCTGGGCGGGCACTACATTGTGCTGGAATTGCGCATTGCGCCCCGAGACGGCCAGAAAATCGCCATCCATCGCGATGATTTCCTCCTAAAGACGGACAAAGACGGCGAGAGGACTACGCCCTTCGCTCCCAGCCAGATTGCGGGCAAGGGTGTGCTGGTGATTTCCCCCGGTGGCTCGGGCGGAGGCACGATGGCCGGATCGCTTGGACCGACATGGGGTGATGGACCATACGGTGGCTCAATGGGCGGCCCGCCACTCATGAATAGCGGCGGCGTGGGTGTTGGCGGGTCGGATGCGTCGGGCGAGGTCTCGGCAAAAATGCATAACAATTCGAAGGAAAAGCCGGATCCGATGCTCGAAGTCCTGAAACAGAAAATTCTGCCGGAGAAGGAAACCGATGCCCCGGTCTCGGGACTGCTCTACTTTCCCATGGAAAAACAGAAGATAAAAGATCTCGAGCTGATTTACACCACGCCATCCGGTAAGCTTTCGCTGCGGTTCAAATAGTTCCTCCTCGGACGCGTTTCTCGCGTTCCAATCCAGTATGTGACGCAGAACCCGGCGGTCGACTCGTGGACGGCGATGTAGACGGCGATCAAGCGGCCCCCGGCGGACACCGGCCAGTTCGCCTAGACCACCGCACCCCTTATTCACGGCGAGAAGTTCGCATAGAATAGTGGGGCATGCACATCTCCGAACTCGACACTCCCGCACTCGTTATCGATCTCGACATCATGGAGCGCAATCTGCGCCGCGTAGGCGATTACTGCAAAACACACGGCCTGCGGCTGCGCCCGCACACGAAAACGCATAAAGTCCCGGCGGTGGGCCGGCGCCAGCTCGATTCGGGCGCGGTCGGGCTCACGGTGGCCAAGGTGGGCGAAGCCGAAGTGATGCTGGCCGCGAATCCGCCGGACCTGCTGGTGGCCTATCCGGTGATCGGCCGGAGCAAACTGGCGCGGCTGATGCAGGTGGCCAAGAAGACGCAGGTCACCGTGGCGCTGGATAGCATCAACGTGGCCCGGCAGTTATCGGAAGCGGCGCGCGAGGCTCAGGTAGAAGTCCGCGTGCTGGCCGAGGTGGACGCGGGGCTCAACCGCGTGGGCGTCACTCCGGGACCCGAGCTGATCGATCTGGCGCGCGGCATTCAGCGGCTTCCGAATCTCAAGTTCGAGGGCATCGACTTCTATCCCGGCCACGTGAAAGACACGGGTGAGCGCGGCATGGAGCAGATCCGCAAGCTGAGCGAGCTGGTCCAGTGTATCCTCGACGATTTCCGGCGCGAAGGAATCGAAATCCGCATCGTCAGCGGCGGGTCCACTCCCTCCCTGTTTCATTCCCACGAAGTGCGCGGCGTCAATGAGATCCGGCCGGGTACTTACGTTTACAACGACGTGAATACGGTCGCGAGCGGTGCGTGCACGTTCGATGATTGCGCCGCGTCGGTTCTGGTCACTGTGGTCTCGACCGCGCGTCCGGGCCAGATCGTTGTGGACGGCGGCTCGAAGACTTTCTCCTCGGATACGGCGGCGCCGCCTTCGATTCACGGACGGATAGTAGAGGATCCGGGGTGCGCACTTCACCGGCTGAACGAAGAGCACGGCTACGTGGATATTACCCGCGCCGAGCGCGAGTTTGCGGTAGGTGACCGGCTGCACATCATTCCCGCGCACGTGTGCGTGGTGGTAAATCTGCACGAGTACGTCTACGGGAAGCGCGGATATCAGGTCGAGGAAACGTGGAAAGTTGAGGGGAGAGGCAAGTTGCAGTAACCGGCCTCTCCGCCCCGGAAGGCCTTTGGCAAATCCTTACATCTTCACGCTTTCGACGTGAACCGTGTCGCCCTTCAGTGAGCCGGTGATGGTCACATCGTGGCCCAGGTGATCTTGCACCTTGGCGGCATCGTCAATCTTGTAAACTTTGCCGTCCATCACAAAGACCGGAGCGGCGCCACCCTTCACGCAACCCTCAACGCACTTGCCGTTCTTGTCAGACGCGTGCTTTGCCCCACACTTGGCGTCTGAAATAAAGCCGGACAACTCCGCAGCCATGGACGTCAAGGCGAATACCGTCAGCACCAACACTACCGCTAAAACTACTTTCTTCAAGGCAGTTACCTCCTCACAGGATTGTGAAAATCCTCCTGACTATACTCCAGTCGGGGGGATGAAGCAAGCGGCAGAGGAGGTGTCTCGCCGGCCTTTGGCTGGGCGATCCTCTCGTGCTCCGCGCGCAGTACGGGTGGTATCCTGAAAAAGAAGTCCAGGCGCCGCCCAGTTTGTCGTCCGCCGGCCGATTCCTCGCGTTCCGGCTAAGACTTTGAGAAGAGGCGCCGGTCTGTCCCATGTCCAGCGGGCAGGCGGGCGTCGCCCTGGGCTTTACCAGCGCCCATGGGAGAACCGTTCCAGGTACTGAATGCCGCCGCCGCCCCGCGAATCTGACTCCGCATCGCCCGGCGCGCACGTCACGGCGCAAGCCCCACAACGAAAGGAAGCGCCGCCGGCCATCGCCATCAGCGCCACCTTCACCGCTGAGGCCATTGAGCCCACGCTGGCCTTTTGGCTGCGTGAGCTGAAGCTCGATTTTCAGGTCCGCTTCGCACCCTACAATCAGGTTTTTCAGCAGTTGCTGGATCCGGCCGGCCTGCTCGCAGGTAATCGTAATGGGCTGAATGTCGTGTTAGTCCGGTTCGAAGATTGGGCGCGATTTCGCGATGCGGTGAGTCTTAGGGAACTGGCGGAGAACGTCCGGCATCTCGAATCGGCGCTTCGGTCGGCGGCCGGAGCGGAGGGGTCGCCCATGCTGGTTTGCCTTTGCCCGGCCTCTCCCGAATTTCTCAGCGATCCGGCACGGGCTGCTTTCGCCGCGCAATCGGAGGAAACGCTGCGTTTAGCCTTGCGCGATCTGAGCACCGTGCATCTGGTGACCACGGGCGAGGTTCAGCGGCTTTACCCCGTGCCTGCCTACTACGACCCCCATGCCGACGAGCTCGGCCATGTGCCGTACACGCCTGAGTTTTTCGCCGCGCTGGGAACCACTATCGCGCGTAAACTCCATGCGTCGCGCACCAGCCGCTACAAGGTAATTGCGCTGGATTGCGATGAAACGTTGTGGCAGGGCGTATGCGGCGAGGACGGTCCGCTGGGGGTCCGGCTGGACGCGGGACACCAGGCCTTGCAAACGTTCATCCTGGCGCAACGGGACGCCGGCATGCTGCTTTGTCTGTGCAGCAAGAACAACGAAGAAGACGTGCATGAGACTTTCCGCGCGCATCCGGAGATGCCGCTGAAGCTCGATCACTTCGCTGCCTCGCGGGTGAATTGGGAGGCAAAGTCCGCCAACTTAAGGTCGCTTGCGGACGAACTGAACCTGGGGATCGAGAGTTTCATTCTGGTGGACAACAGCGCCACCGAGTGCGCCGAGGTGCAGGCGAATTGCCCCGAAGTCCTGAGCCTGGTTCTGCCGCCGGTTGCGGGCGAATTCGGCGCGTTCCTGGATCACGTTTGGGCATTCGACCACTGGATCACCACCCCTGAAGACCGCAGCCGCGCTACGCTCTACACGCAAGACGCAGCCCGGACGCGAGCCGAGCGGCAGTCCACGAATCTCGAGGAGTTTCTGGCCTCGCTGAACCTCGAGATCCGCATTGCGCCCATGACGGCAAGCCAGCTTCCGCGCGTGGCCCAGTTGACCGAGCGTACCAACCAGATGAATTTCACCTCGGTGCGCCGGAGCGAAAGCGAAATTCAAAACCTGCTGCGTTCCGAAGGTTATGAGTGCCTCGCCGTGGACGTGAGCGACCGCTTCGGAAGGTATGGGTTAACCGGCGTCATGCTGTTCCGTGCCGGCAGGGGCGCGCTGGCCGTCGATTCCTTCCTGCTGAGTTGCAGGGCGCTGGGACGCGGGGTGGAACATCGCATGCTCGCGCGGCTCGGCGAGATTGCCATGGAGCGCGGGCTGGCCGAGGTCGAGATTCCGTTTGTTCCCTCGCCGCGCAACCGTCCCGCCGAGTCGTTGCTCTCCGCCGCCGGCGCTCAGTTCGAGCAGCGCACCCCAGCCGGTTCCACATTTCACTTCCCGGCGGACTACCTGGCGGCCATGCAATACCGCGCAGCGCACCACGCCGCGGTCGCGCATGACGACCGGCGCATACAGGCGTCGTCTAGCGCGCACTTCGACCCTGTAGACTATGCCCGCATCGCTCGCGAGCTGCGCGATCCTGCCCGGATCCTTTACACGGTTCGCGGTCGCGCAAGCCGGGAGCCGGCTCTCGCGCCTTCCGACGCCCCCCGCACCGATCTTGAAAAGCAACTCGCGCAGATATGGGCTCATCTGCTCGGCATCGCTTCGGTAGGCGTCCACCAAAACTTCTTCGATCTGGGAGGGCACTCGCTGCTGGCGGTACAACTGCTCTCGCTCGTGCGCCAGACCTTCGATGTCGACCTTTCGCTGAAAGTGGTCTATAGCGGCGACTTCACCGTCGCCGAGCTGGCCAAAGCCATTGAGCTGCGGGAAATCGAAGGCGCCGGAGCCGGCCAATACGCCGACATTCTCAAAGAGCTGGAGGCTCTTTCCGACGAAGAGGTGCGCGCGCTGCTTGCCGAGGAGCAGAACGGGACATCGGGCGGCGGGAAACCGCGAGCGTAATGCGCATTCTGCTGACGTCGAGCGCGTCTCATGTGCCGCCGCGCGGCGGATCGACGCGCAGCAACCTGGCCTGGCTCGATAGGTTGGCCGCCAATGGGCACACGTGCCGCGTGGTCGCGGGCGCGCTCGCCGCCGACACGCCGCAGAGACTCGCACAGGTTCGGCGCGAACTGGAGGATCAGCAGATCGATCTCGCGTCATCCGATAACTACGCGCTTGCCGACCCGGTCAAGCGTGCCGCTATGTTGAAGCAGCAGACGCGCGAATTTCAACCCGATTGGGTATTGGTCTCGTCGGAGGACATCGGCCAAAGCCTGCTGCGGGCGGCGCATGACGCGGCTCCGGGGCGCGTGGTTTACCTGGCGCACACGCCGCAGTTCTATCCCTTCGGACCCGCAAGCTGGAACCCGGACCGCGAAGGCGCGGCGTTGGTGGACGATTCCGCGGCGGTCGTGGCCATCGGGCATCACACGGCGGACTATATCGGCAGGCATCTGGGCCGTGCGGCCGAAGTGATCCATCCGCCAATCTACGGAAGCGGGCCCTTCGCGCAGCACGGGCAGTTTGATGGCGGGTTTGTCACGACGGTCAACCCATGTGCCGTGAAAGGTATTTCGATCTTCCTCTCGCTCGCCGATGACCTTCCCTCCTGCCGCTTTGCCGCTTTACCCGGCTGGGGCACGACAGCGGAAGACCGGCGCGCGCTCGAAGCCCGTCCCAACGTCACACTGCTTCGAAACTGCAAGGACATCGATCAGGTGCTCAAGGACACGCGCATCCTCCTGGTTCCCTCGCTCTGGTTCGAAGGTTTCGGTCTGGTTGTCGTGGAAGCCATGCTTCGTGGAATCCCCGTGGTGGCGAGCGATGCCGGCGGGCTGGTGGAAGCTAAGCTGGGAACAGACTTCGTGATTCCAGTGCGCCCCATCGAACGCTACGAAGCGGCTTTCGACGACCAGGGGCTGCCGCGCGCTCTGTTGCCCCAGCAGGATCTTGCGCCCTGGGCGGCGGCACTGCGGTCGCTATTATCGGACCGGGAGCTCTACAGTCGCGAGTCTGCGGCTGCGCGCGAGGCGGCGACGAAGTTTGTGTCGGCCTTGCGGCCCGCTCAACTCGAAGAATTTCTGCTCGCGCTCGCGCCTGGGCGGCCCGTCATGCGCTCCGAAGACGCGCTGGCCCGTCTCTCGCCCGAGAAGCGGACCTTGCTGCTCCAGCGGTTGCGCGCCCGAAACGTCAAGTAAGCGCGCCATGCGAATTCTGCTCGCCCAAAACTCGCGCTACTATCCGGCGCACGGCGGCGGCGATAAATCCAACCGCCTGCTCATGGAAGCGCTGGCCGCGCGTGGCCATACCTGCCTGGTGGTCGCCCGTATCAGTAAGTTCGGTCCGCGCGAGCACCAGCTTTTCTTGAGCGAACTGGCCGCGCGCGGCGTACCGGACGAATCCCATGAAGACGGAGTCGTAAGTTTCGAACGCGCCGGCGTGCGCGTGCTCACCGTTACGAATCGTCCGAGCTTGCGCGCGTACTTCTCGGAACAGATTCAGTCGTTTCAGCCCGAAGTCATCATCGCCTCCACCGACGATCCCGCCCAGCTCCTGCTCGAGCCGGCGCTGGGCGCGGAGGCGGCGCGCGTAGTCTATCTGGCACGGGCCACAATCGCTCTCCCCTTCGGCCCGGACTGCGCGTTCCCCAGCGAGCGGAAGACCGAGATGCTGCGCCGCGCCGACGCCATGGTGGGCGTCAGCCAGTATGTCGCCGCCTACATCCGGCGCGCGAGCGGCATCGAGGCCGTACACGTGCCGATCTCGCTCCTCGACCCCGGTCCTTATGAGCCGCTGGGCCGCTTCGAGAACGAATTCGTCACGCTGGTGAATCCATGCGCCGTGAAGGGAATTTCCATTTTTCTCGCGCTGGCTGAACGGATGCCGCACGTGCGCTTCGCGGCTGTTCCCATGTGGGGTACGAACACCGCCGACCGGCACGCGCTCGAGCGGCGCCCCAACATCACGATCCTGCCGCCGGTCGACTACATCGACAAGCTTCTGGCGCGCACGCGCGTGCTGCTGGTTCCCTCGCTATGGGCCGAGGCGCGGTCGCGCATCGTGGTGGAAGCCATGCTGCATGGCGTGCCGGTGATAGCGAGTGACGTGGGCGGCATTCCCGAAGCCAAGCTGGGCGTCGATTACTTGCTGCCGGTGCGGCCCATCGAAAAATATCAGGAGCGCGTGGACGATCAAATGGTCCCGGTGGCCGACGTTCCCGGGCAGGAGATCGGCCCTTGGTACAACGCGCTCGACCGCCTGCTGTCCGACCGCGGCCACTATGAGCAACTGTCGCGCGCCTCGCGCATCGCCGCGCTCGCGTACGCGGCGAACTTGAATGTGGAATCGTTCGAGCAACTGCTCGAAGAGACCCTGGGCAAGCCCAAGGCGTCCCGGACATCCGCCGCAGCCGAAGCGCAGCCCTCGGACCCGCTGGCAAAACTGTCTCCCGAGAAGCGTCA
>JBGPKX010000296.1:0-7371 GCA_041486185.1 Bryobacteraceae bacterium
CGCCACGGCAGAAAACAGCAGGACCAACAGGCTTCTAAACCAGCGGGCCGGGATAGTTCGGGCCAAGCAGGATTGGGTCGTCATCGGCTAAACTGCGCACCAGTTCCAGGTGCAGGTAATCGACCATCGTGGGAGACGTGGTCATGTGCTTCTCGCGGAATTTGTCCCGCGCGGCGTCGATTTGCGTTTGCAAGCCTGCGTAAATATCGCGCGCCTCTCGTCCTGAATGAAGGGCCTCGGGTCTCCCCAGCCGCATCTCGGCTACCATCACCCGCGCGAACCGCTGCGCCGCCAGATGCATCTGTTGCTCCGCGCGCGAGAGATTCCACCATTCCGTATGCTGCCGAGGCGCGTGATCGATCGCCGGTGTCGCGGCCGCGGAAGCTGCCCCCGCGTGCGGAGGCTTGCCGGCCGAATCGGAAAGGGTCACGAGCTGATCCGGCGGTTTCTGGTCCGGCTGCGGTGCCATCACTACGGCAGCCGAAGCGGCCGCCGGAACCGCGGTCAGAATATGAAGTTCGAGACCGGCCACCTCGGAGAGTAGTTCCAACAGCGGCGCCTGCACATTGCCGGTGGCGTAGAAAAGACCTGTAACCGTGGCGCCGGCGTGCAGCGGAAACAAATAGACGCGCTCCTCCGGTTTGTGACCGAACAGCAGGACCAGCGGGCTTGAAACCTCGGCGGGCGTGCTCATGGCGATGACGGGATCGCGCGTATCGATGGCGGTCGAGAAAGCCGCAGCGTCGGACACCGGGAATTGCAGCGCCGGCAAGCTTTCAGCCGCCCCGTTTTCGCCGGAATGGACGTCGGATGGCAGGCGCATGCGCTCGGCGTGCGCCACTTTTTCATGGATGGAGAAGACGGCCGCCTGCTCGCAAAAAGGCAAGGTCACATCCAGCAGGATGGCATACAAGTCATCGGCGTTGGCCGCCTGACGCAGACGGCGCACCGCTTGATTGAGTTCTTCGGCCAAAGCGCGGCGGCTCTCGCCGACCGCGTCGGAGACGGCGCCGCGTATGGCGGCGTCAATGGCCGCGGTGACGCGAGACTCCACCTCCGATTCGACCTGTTGCTCAAGGTCTTCAATCAGGCGCGAAAAATATTCTTCGCAAACTCTCCGCCAAGTGGCGGTCGGCGCGGCGGGCGTCATTCGATGCTTTCTATATGTATTTTAACAGAGCCGAGAGAAGCCGAAGCAGCGCCACATGCGTAAGATCTAGTGATGGACAAGTTTCTATCCGGCAAAGTTGCGGTTGTAACCGGCGGCACCCGTGGTATCGGCCGCGCCATTGTGGAACGGCTGCTCACCGAAGGGGCGTCGGTCGGGTTTTGCGGACGGTCACCCGACACGGTGGCAAAGGCCGCCCAGGAGACGGCCAAAGCCACGGGCGGCAACGTGTTCGGTGAGGCCGCCGATGTGTCAAAGCCGGCTGACGTGCGACGCTTCTTCCAGAGCGTCGACGCCCGGTTCGGTGCGTTACACGTGCTGATCAACAACGCCGGCCTGGGAGTATTCCGGCGCCTGGGCGAGCTTTCCATAGACGAGTGGAAGAGCATGATCGACCTGAATTTGTCGGGCGTTTTCTACTGTTGCCGCGAAGCCTTACAAAGATTTAATAACGCCGGAGGAGGTTACATCATCAACATAAGTAGCCTGGCGGGGAAGAACGCCTTCTCGGGCGGCACAGGCTACAACGCGACAAAATTTGGGCTAAACGGGTTTAGCGAGGCGCTGATGCTGGACTATCGGTACGAAAACGTCCGGGTGAGTTACATCATGCCTGGCAGCGTGGATACCGAGTTTGCCTCGGGCGCGGCGGGGCACGCCGACTGGAAGATCGCTCCGGCGGATGTGGCGGAGGTGGTGGCAGGTCTGCTACGGATTCCGGAACGCACGCTGGTCAGCCGGGTGGAAATGAGACCTTTGAAACCAAAGAAATAGGAGATTCGGCGAGTTGGCATGTCAGTTGCTCAATCCTGATAGTGAGTATCTGGGGCCAAGGATCTGAGGGGTGGAGAACCAACATGGTACGGCTGAACAAGAAGCTCGATCCGACACAAACTGGTCAGGACGCCGAAAAACTGTACACGGACCTGCACAAGAGGATCGTCGGCCAAGATGAAGCCATTGATCACATCGTAAACATCTACCAGATGTATTTGGCGGGAATGAACGGTCCGGGCCGGCCCATCGGGAACTTCCTGTTCCTGGGCCCAACCGGTTCCGGCAAGACCCGGCTGGTGGAAGCGAGCTCCGAGAGCCTTGTCGGTGACGCCCGCGCCATGATCAAGATTGATTGCGCCGAGTTTCAGCACAGCCATGAAATTGCCAAGCTGATCGGCTCGCCGCCCGGATACCTCGGGCACCGAGAGACGCATCCCTTGCTCAGCCAGGAAGTGCTCAATCAGTATCAGAGCGATAAGGTCAAACTGAGCTTCGTGCTGTTTGACGAGATCGAGAAGGCCAGCGATGCGCTCTGGAACTTGCTGCTTGGGATCCTGGACAAAGCCACGTTAACGCTGGGGGACAATCGCCGCGTGGACTTTTCCCGCGCGCTGATTTTCATGACCAGCAACCTGGGCGCTACCGAAATGGGTTCCATTTTGAGACCCAATCTGGGATTTGCGGCGTCGGAGATTGAAAAGCTCCACCAGTCCGGCCAGATGGACCAAGGAACCACAGACAAGATTTCCCGTGCGGGAGTCGAGGCGGCGCGGCGCAAATTCACTCCCGAATTCATGAACCGCATCGACAAGGTCGTTGTGTTCAAACCGCTGGGACAGGCGGAACTGCGGAAGATCCTGGGGCTCGAGCTGAGCATGTTGCAGCAACGGATCTTCAGCTCCTCGACCACCACGCCCTTTGTCTTCACGCTGAGCGAACCGGCGAAAGACTATTTGCTTACTGAAGGCACAGATGTGAAGTACGGAGCACGTCATTTGAAGCGTGCCATAGACCGCGCGCTGGTGCAGCCCATGTCGAACCTGATCGCCACCCAGCAGGTCCGCGGCGGCGACTTAATCAAAGTGGACTTTGATCCGGATGCGGGCCGGCTGACCTTCGCCAAGGAAGCCGAGGATATGCCGGCCTATGCGATGGTGCAAATGATGGAAGCGTCGGCCAATGCGCCGGTGGTTCCGCTCGCCACGAGCGCGGCAGCTCCGGCTCCACGCGTGGCAGCACGCGGGCGACGGACACTGGCGGGATGAGAAACCGGGCTCTGGATTCAACATTTGATTCCTAGTAGCCTGTCGCAGAGACAACGTGAGCATGGCCGCTCCCTCACGGTCACGCTCAGTAAGGCACATTGCGAGCCGCGCCTGTTAGCAAACGTTTTCCAGATACTAACGAACTCATTGCGATACTCCACTAGGTGTCCTGACAGATGGCTGGCAATTCGAGCGGCTAATGCCACTGGGTTTTCGAATCCAAGGCCCAAAATCTCAAGTCCGCAATCCTGAGTTCCAAACCTCGTCTGCTATAATCGCGCTCTCTGCGCACCGTTCCCTCTGAAAAACAAGATTCCCGCCTGATGCGCGATATGTTTTCGACGATCGCGCCCCGATACGACTTCATCACGCGTGTTTTTTCGTACGGCATGGACCGCCGCTGGAAGCGCCTGGCCGTGGCACGCGCGGTCATTCCGCCACGCGCGAGAATTCTCGATCTGGCTTGCGGCACCGGAGACTTCGCCCGACTTGTAGCCGCGCGCTATCCGGGCACACGCGTGGTGGCAGCCGACCTGACCGACCGTATGCTGGGCCTTGCCGGTCTGCCGGCCGCGGTCTGCGCCGACGCGGCTTCCCTGCCCTTCCCGGCCGCATCGTTCGACGCCGTGTTCATCGGATACGGGCTCCGTAACTTTCCGCACCTTGCGGGTGCGCTCGATGAAGTGAAACGTGTGCTCAAACCCGGTGGCCGGCTCGTGAGCCTGGACTTCTTTCTGCCGGACCGCGCCTGGCTGAGATCTATCTACCTCGCGTATCTCTACGCCCAAGGAGCGTTCTGGGGTGTGGTGCTTCACGGACGCGCGCGTATCTACACGTACATCCCGGATTCGCTGCGGAGCTTTCTGTCTGCAAGAGACTTCACTTCGTTACTTCAGGAAATGGGCTTCGTCGAGGTCACGGCGCATGCCTTCCTACTAGGCGGAATCTCGGTTCATTGGGCCACGAAGCGCGAGTGAGCGGGGCGCGATATACAATAAGTCCACCATGCGACTCTTCGGCGGCGTGGCCGGGCTATCGATGGCTTTGTTGTGTCTCGAAGCAGCGTCTGCGCAGGCCGTAAACAACCGTCCGCCGCTGGCTTCCGATCACTTCTATCTCCTGCCGCTAACTTCGGTCCGGGCGCGCGGTTGGCTCGGGCACCAGCTTCGCATCCAGGCCGATGGACTGAGCGGCCATCTCGATGAATTCTGGCCCGACGTCGGCCCCAACAGCGGATGGCTGGGCGGCACGGGAGAAAGCTGGGAGCGCGGGCCGTACTTTCTGGATGGACTGGTTCCACTGGCGTACTTGCTCGACGATCAGCGGCTCATCGCTAAAGCCAGCCGATGGGTGGATTGGACGATCACACATCAGCGGGACGATGGCTCCATCGGTCCCGAACAGAACCAGGATTGGTGGCCCAACATGATCATGCTCAAAGTCCTGACACAGTATCAGGAGGCTACCGGCGATGCCCGCGTGATTCCACTCATGCGGCGCTACTTCTCTTACCAGTTGCGCACGATGGAGTCGCGCCCGCTGAAGGAGTGGGCGGTGTTCCGGTGGGGCGATGAAGTGTTGAGCGTGCTCTGGCTCTACAACAGAACCGGCGACACCAGCCTGCTCGACCTCGCGCGTAAACTGCACGATCAGGGGCACGACTGGAAAGGGCAGTTCGCGAACTTCGCATTCATTTCGAAAGTGAACCAACAGCAGATTACGCTGGCCACGCACGTGGTCAACAACGCCATGGCGCTCAAGACCGAAGGCGAATGGTGGCGGGTCTCGCGCGACGATGCCGACCGCGCCGCTGTCACGCGTCAACTTTCGGAGATGGACCACTACCACCTGTTGCCCAACGGCGTGCATTCTGGGGACGAGCATTATGCGGGCAAGAGCCCCTCGCAGGGGACCGAACTCTGTGCGGTGGTCGAGGGCATGTTTTCGATCGAGAATCTGCTCGCCATTTTTGGCGATGCGGCGCTGGGCGATCGCCTGGAGAAGATGGCGTACAATCCTCTGCCCGGAACTTTCTCCGCGGACATGTGGGCGCACCAGTACGATCAGCAGCCCAACCAGGTACTGTGCACGCTCCACCAGCGTGATTGGACCAACAACGGTCCGGACTCGAACCTGTACGGGCTCGAGCCCAACTTCGGTTGCTGTACCTCGAACTTTCACCAGGGATGGCCGAAGTTTGTGGCGAGTTTGTGGATGGCGACGGCGGATGACGGACTGGCGGCGGTGGCGTACGGGCCAAGCGAAGTCCACGCTCTGGTGCGCGGCGGCGTGAAGGCTTCGATCGTGGAAGAGACGGGCTATCCGTTTCGCGACAAAGTTTTACTCGCCGTCACCCCGGAGAAGCCCGCAAGCTTCCCGATCGAGCTGCGCATTCCGCAGTGGGCCGCGGAAGCGGAGATCGCCGTCAACGGGAGACCGGAGAGCGGCATCCAGCCGGGCAGCTTTCACCGTATCGAGCGTGAGTGGCGTGCAGGCGACGTGATCGAGTTGAGGTTGCCGATGAAACTGCGCGTGTCACGCTGGTATCGCGACTCCGTTGCGATCGAGCGCGGTCCGCTGGCCTATTCGCTCAAGATCGGCGAGGAATGGAAGAAGCTTTACGATAAATCGCCCGCTGCGGATTGGGAAGTTTATCCCACCACGCCCTGGAATTACGGGCTGGCGCTCGATCCGGCGCACCCTGAATCGTCCATTGAGGTGAGGGAAAAAGCCATGGGCGATTATCCGTTCAGCGCCTGGGGCGCGCCGGTGGAATTGATCGCCAAGGGCCGGCGCATTCCAGCGTGGCAGTTGGTGAACGGATCGGCCGCGCCACCGCCCGAGAGCCCGGTCCAATCGGGCGAGCCGCTGCAGACACTGACGCTCATTCCGTACGGCTCGGCCAAGCTGCGCGTCACGGCATTTCCATTACTCAATAACTAGAGGAGTCCAATGCAAAAGATAGATCGCCGTTCCATCATTCGAAGCGCGTTTGCCGGCGCTGGTTTTGCCGCGTTTGCCGGCGCCGAAGCCGCCGCACAGCAGCGCGCGTCCGGGAGTGCCCCCATTTCTCCTAAGGACAATCTCAAAATCACCAAGCTCGAGACGTTTCTGGTGAAGCCGCGCTGGCTTTTCCTGAAAGTGCATACCAACGCGGGCATCGTGGGGTTGGGCGAGCCCATAACCGAAGGCCGGGCGCTGACTTGCGCCGAGGCGGTCAAAGAAATCGAGCCCTATCTGATGGGCAAGGATCCGCGCCGCGTGGTGCATCACTGGCAGGCGATTTACAAACATGCGTTCTATCGCGGTGGTCCCATATTGACCAGTGCGCTGAGCGGTATCGATCAGGCGCTGTGGGACATCAAGGGGAAAGCCCTCGGCGTTCCGGTCTACGAGCTGCTCGGCGGGCCGACACGGGATCGCATCCGCGTCTACGCGCACGGCGATAGTGTGGAAACGCTGAAGGCCGGCGTCGCCAAGGGGTTCACCGCGTTCAAGACCGGACCGGCGAAGAAGCGGCCGGCGCGCTACATTGAAACGCCCGCGGCGGTGCAATACGCGGCCGAGAAATTCGCCGAGCTGCGCCGTGCCGTGGGTAACGAAATCGATATCGCTATCGACTTTCATGGCGCCATCAGCCCGGCCACGGCGAAATTGTTGATCAAGGCGCTGGAACCCTACCAGCCCATGTTCGTCGAGGAAGTGGTCAACTGCCAGGAGCACGACGTGATGGCCGAGATCGCGCGCGGAACTTTTCTGCCCATCGCTACAGGCGAGCGCGTGTTCACTAAGTGGGGTTTCCGCGAAGTGCTGGAGAAACGGGCCGCCACCGTGCTGCAACCGGATTTGTGCCACGCCGGCGGCATCACCGAGGTGCGGCTGATCGCCGGCATGGCCGAGGCCTACTATGCGACTATCGCGCCGCACAATCCGCTGGGGCCGATTTCGCTCGCCGCCGGAGTGCAGATGGCGGCCTCCATTCCGAACTTCTTGTGCCAGGAGCAAGTATCACTTGGCGAAGGCTATCTCAAGAAACCGTTCACCGTGCACAACGGCTATCTCGACCTGCCCACCGGGCCGGGACTTGGCATCGAGCTGGATGAGAACGCCATGGCCGACAAGATTGGCCACGACTGGCGCAATCCGGAAGCTTACGATGCC
>JBGPKX010000297.1:0-7362 GCA_041486185.1 Bryobacteraceae bacterium
ACATCGCCATGGCCGCCGAGCGCGGCGTCGTGCAAAGGCGTAGCACCGTAAGAGTTGCGGACGTTGACCTCGGCGCCATGCTCGATCAGCATGCGCGCAATCTCCATATTCCCCTTGAGAGCCGCGGAATCGAGCGCCGGCGAGCCGGATTTTGCGCGCGCGTTGGCGTTGCATCCGCCGGCGAGCAGGACCTCGACAATATCCTCCTGCCCCTTCAGGGCAGCGTCCTCCAGCACCTCTCCGCTCGCGGGCGCGCCTTTCGCGAGCAGCAGCCTCACAACTTCGCCGTGCCGTGAACGGGCGGCATTCTCGAGCGGCGTGGCCCCGGAGCGATCACGGGTATCGAACTCGGCTCCGTGTGCCAGCAGCATCTCGACCACGTCGGTGTGCCCGTGCGTGGCGGCGGCATTCAACGGCGTAGCTCCGGTTACCGGATTTCGGGCGTTTACCGGCGCGGCTTTCGCTACCAGCAGCACAGCCGTCGCGGCGTAGCCTTTTTCCGCCGCCTGGTCGAGCGCCGTGGCGCCGGATTGGTCGCGGGCATTGACGTCGGCGCCGTGATCAAGCAGCAACGTCACAATCTCGCGATAGCCATGGTCGGCCGCAAGATGCAGAGGGGTTGCGCCGGACCGGTACGTGGCCGCAATATCGGCGCCATGCGCCAGCAGCAACTCGACGATCGCGGGATGGTCCTTGATGATGGCGTAGTGCAACGGCGTCGAGCCGGCTTCCAGGTGCCGCGCGTTCACGTCGGCGCGATATTCGATCAACAGCTCGACGATGTCGCGATATCCGTTCCAGGCCGCGTCGTGCAGAGGCATGGCGGCGAGAGGGTCGCGAAAGTTGGGATCGGCCCCGGCGTTGAGCAGCGCCCGCACGCGCTCGGCGTCATCGGCTTTGACGGCTTCGTGCAGGTCGTTTGCGCCGGGCGCGCCGGCAAACAGCGCGGCCGCAACGAGCGCGCCCAGAGCGATCATGGCTGCGCGCCGTCGCCGAAACCTACGTACTGCACTTCTTCTTCGAGCCTGATGCCGAACTTTTCCGCGACGCGCGATTTCAAGTCGGCAATAAGCGCGCGCAGATCGGCGGCGGTTCCCGCTCCGGCGTTGTAAAGCAGGTTGGCATGATACGTGGCCACGTGGATGTCGCCGCGTGTCATACCTTTGGCGCCGACCTCTTCCAGGAAGTACGCCGCGGGCACTTTGCCTTCGCGGATCACACGCTCAGGCACGCGCCGTGCGAGAGAATCGGGAAGCTCGGCCACCAGCAGGTTCTTGAAGATGCTGCCGGCGCACTTCATAGTCACCGGGAATTTTTCGTTGCGCACCTTCACAATGTCGTCGGCGATCTTACGCAACTCGCCGGCGTCGGCCGGCTCCATGACCAGCTCGACCGAGAAGATGATCCAGTCTTTGTGGCGCTTGAAGACGCTCTCGCGGTAGTGGAACTCGCAGGCTTCGTTGTCGAAGACGCGCACATCGCTGCCATCGTAAAAACGTACCGTGCGGATGCGCTCCGAAATGGAGTGCCCATAGGCGCCGGCGTTGCCGTAGATGGCCGCGCCCACCGAGCCGGGAATGCCGGCGAGAGTTTCCAGACCTTTCAGGCCGCGATCGGCCGTGAAATCGACCAGATCCTGCAGCACCGCGCCGCCATCCGCCACCACGCGGTTGCCCGCGGCCAGGATGCGTTGCGCGATGAAGCGGAGCACGATACCGCGGAAGCCGTCGTCGGATACAATGAGGTTCGTTCCGCCGCCGATCACGACGTAGTTTTGGCCGCTCGCGCGCGCGACGTTCAGGGCCGCAATGAAAGCTTCGACACTGGCGGTTTCGGCGTAGACATCGGCCTCGCCGCCCAAGGCGAAGCGGGTGTAGCGGGAAAGCGGCGCACGCATGAGAACCGTTAAATTCGGAATCGAAGTGAGGCGCGCAAGCGTCTCTTCGCTGTGGACCATTAGTTCGATTATAGGGGAGGCTCAAAAAAACATGGCAGGTGAGGCCACACGCCTGGTGAGGACGGGATTCAGTGGATTTCCGGCCGAGGGCATCCAGTTTTTTCGCTCGCTCGCGCGTAACAACCGCCGCGAGTGGTTCCAGCCGCGCAAACAGACTTACGACGAGCGGGTGAAGGCGCCCATGGCGGAGCTGGTGACGGCGCTCAATGCCGAGATGATGCGCTTCGCGCCCAACCACGTGGTAGAGCCGGCCAAGGCCATCTATCGCCTCTATCGCGACACGCGCTTCAGCAAAGACAAAACGCCATACAAAACGCACATCGCGGCCATCTTCGCGCGGCGGGGCCTCGAAAAACATGGCGGCGCGGGATTGTACTTCAGCGTTTCGGCGAAAGAAATCGAGGTGGCCGGCGGCGTGTACATGCCCGGGCCGGACGCGCTGCTGGCCATTCGGACGCATCTGGCCGAGCGTCATGAAGAGTTCACCCGCATCGTCAAGTCGCGAAAACTGCGCGCGCTGGTGGGCGACCTGCATGGCGAGCAACTCTCGCGCGTGCCCAAGGGATTCCCGAGCTGCCATCCGGCGGCGGACCTGCTGCGCTACAAGCAATGGCTGTTTTATGTGATGCTCGACCCGGCGCTCTCCATCACGCCCAGGCTGCTCCCGGAAATTCGTAAGCGTTTCGAAGCCATGATGCCGTTTATCGATTTCCTCAACGCCCCGCTGGTGCGGGCGGCAAAGCGGCCCCAAATTGGTTTCGAGCGCCCGGACACCTACAATGACTTCAGGTAACGAGTGCCACTTGCCGCTTCGCTCGCCGTGCTCGCGTTGCTCGGGCTCTGGGCGATTGTGATCCGCCGCCGATGACATGAATTTCGCCAATCTGGATTTTGCCGCCGCCATTCTGAACGTTTCCCTGCTGTGGATACTCACCGCGCCGCACGAGTTCGCGCACGCCTGGGTGGCCACCATGCTCGGCGACGACACGCCACGCCGCGAAGGCCGCGTGACACTTTATCCATTGGCGCACATCGATTGGATCGGCACGACACTGCTGCCGGCCATCACCTCTCTATTCGGCGGCGGCTTCATCGGGTGGGGCAAGCCGGTCAACACCAATCCGTCGCGGTTGCGCTGGGGCCTGAAAGGACTGGCTCTGGTGGCGCTCGCCGGCCCGGCAAGCAATATCGTGCTGGCAGTGATTCTTGCGGTGGCCGCTGTAGCAGCCGCCAGCATCGTGCCGGCGTTTTCCGAGTACGCGGCGCGCGGCGTCCGTCTGAGCTTGTATCTGGCGATCTTCAATCTGCTTCCGGTGCCGCCCCTCGATGGATCGAAACTGCTGCTGGCGGCGAGAATTCCGTACGTCGTGTACGCCGAGCTGGCGCGCTTCGGATTGATCCTCTTGCTCGTCGCGCTAACGGCCACCAGCCTGGGACGCTGGATATCTGTATGGAGCTACCAGGGAACAGAACAGATTTTTCGGATGCTGCACTGGTAAGAGGGCTGCCTTATAGCGCTCCGAACGCCAGGCCCAGGCTGTATGTGACGGCCGCTTCCAGAATTCCCACCAGCGTCATCTCCAATCCCGACGCCCACCACGAGCGGCTCGTGATGAGCGACTTCAGCGCGCCCACTGCAAAATGCGCCACGATGCTGATGTTGAAGGCCGCGACCACCGCCGCAAACCCTCCCATGAAAAAGAAAGGAATGATGGGAATAAAGGCGCCCACGGCGGTGGACGCTGCCGCGGATGCCGACGACACCCATGGATTGGGGAAGTGCTGCTCCGACAAGCCCAGCTCCTGCTGCGCCATCATCTGCACCATCTGCTCGGGATTCTGCGAGATCCGCTCGGCCATGCGTTGCGATTCTTCGGGATCGAATCCCTGGAGCTGGTAGAACAGAGCCATCTCTTCGCGTTCTTCGTCCGGATTCTCCTCGATTTCCTCCCGTTCGCGGCCGATCTCGGCTTCGTAGACTTCGCGTTCGCTCTTTACAGCGAGATACGCCCCGGCGCCCATGGAGAGCGCCGATGCCAGCATGCCGGCCAACCCAGAGATGAGAACCAAGTGCTGCTGATTGTTGGTCGCGCCCGCCACGCCGGATACGATCCCGAACACCGCGCCCAATCCGTCATTCACGCCGTAGATGGCGTCGGCCACCCAGCTCCCGCCGCGGCCATGCCAGCGCTCGCGCTTGCGAATGGTATCCAGCACGCCCTGCGGGCTCAGGACGGGAACCATGGACTGCAGCGCCTTTGCGTGCACTTTCTCTTCGAGCGCTATCTCTCCCAGAATCTGCTGGACCTCCTGGTCCTGACCCAGGGCGTGTTTCTGCTGCGCGGTGTAGCGCGCGTTATCGCGGTCTTCGGCGGCCTCCATGCGCCGGATGGCGACTGCGGTGCCAGCTTGACGGTTCCACCAGCGGTTCAACCGTTCTTTCCAGCCATCTGTGGCGGTGGGCTCGATGCCGTGCTCCCTCAACTTCTTCGCCCAGCGCGCCGCGTGGCGGTCTTCCGCATCCGCCATGCGCCCTAGCACTGCTTTGCGCTTTGCGTCCCGCTCGGCTTTGGCCAGCTCGCGATACATGCGCGCGCTCTGGATCTCCGCTCGCCAGTTCTGCTGCAGGCTCTCGATGATCTCGTCGTGATTGGCTTGGTCGGGCATAAGGACCGCCTCATGTAGATGCTACACGCGTGGTGCCCGTTTCCGCATGTACTCTTCGAAGCGCGTGCGCGTGCGAACCCGGTCGAGAGTGCTTTTGGTTCCATCTGGCTGTTAGATTGAAGTCATCGATGGAATTCGTGTCGCTCAGTATCGAGCAAGTTGAAGAAACTCTTGATCAGCTCGCCGAGCTGCTAATTGATGCGGTGGATAGCGGCGCCTCCCATAGGCTTCATGCCCCCGCTGGACAAAGCCCAAGCGCTCGCCTATTGGTCTGAGGTGGTTGCGGCCATGAGCCAGGCCGCCGGGTCTTGCTGAGGCGTTGGAGGGCGGTCTCATTCAAGGCTCCGTTCAGCTCGATCTGGAGATGCGCGCCAACGGGAATCACCGCGCGGAGGCCATGAAACTGTTCGTGCATCGCCGCGCCCACCGCCGGGGTTTGGCCAACGCTCTCATGTCGGAACTGGAGGCGGTCACACGCCGCCTGGGCCGGACCCTGCTCGTCATGGACACGCGCAAGGGTGGAGAAGCCGAGAAGATGTGCGACTCGCTGGGCTATGTCCGCTTTGGTGAAGTGCCCAACTACGCACGCAGCGCAAACGGACAATTGCACACTCCTGTGTTCCATTACCGCCAGCTGAAGTAAGCTCTATTTCCCGAAGATGATCGTGGCTTCGCCGGCGTACTTGTGGTAGTTGCGGAAGTCGATGGCGTTGCGCGAGCAGATATTCGTCCCGCGCTCGCACATCAAGGTCTCGGAATGCACTGGCAACAGGAACTGCCCTTCGCCGATGCGGATGTATTCGTAATCGGTCGCGGACTCCACCTTGTCGTAGGGAAACTCCTGCGGCATGCGGGAGGCCAGCATTTCGATGCGCAGGACGCGGCCGGTCTCCTTGTCGATCCATATGGAGCCGCGGTAGGCGGGCAACACGGACTGCGAAGGCGCATGGATGTGCCAGTGAGAGTGCTCGTGGTCCACGTCGAAATCAAATACAGAAACGTCGCGGTTCGCGATCTTCGACTCCTTCCGATGGCGGAAGTCGGCGGCGGTCGCGGGAGAGAACAAGTCGACCAGTACCGTTCCGAATTCGCCCGTGGACCAGGCGCCCGGCAGCTCTTCGATGGATTTTTTGGTGGGCTTGCCGTTGATGGCCAGCTTGCCGTAGCGTTCGCGGCCCTTTTCGTACACCAGTTCCGCGGAAACGATGTCGAGCGGGCGCCAGTCGACGACATGCGACATGCTCACAAATCGCGCCATCTGCTCCGTGCAGACATAGTCGGGCAGTGTGTCGGTGAACGTGGCCGCGGCGCCCCGGGCCTTCTCGATTCTAGGATCGGGCGGCGGCCCGGTTTCGGCAACCGGTTCGGGCCGAGGCTCGGCATCCGCGGGCCTGGGCGCAATCTCCGCCGATGTCGCCGCCGATGTCGCCGAAGATGCTGCTGCGGAAGCCGTCTCGCGCGCCGAGGCGGGCGGCGCCGAAACGGCGGCTGGTGTTCTGGTTGGTGGGACACTCAACGCCACTTGCTGGGGCGGGGCGGACTTCTTCGCGGCTGGCTTGCCACGCTTCAGTTGAGGAGGCCCCGTGTCGGTGTCGTCGATGGGTTGATACTTCGGCGTCACTGGAATCCGATTGAGGTCGAGATCCTCCTTTGGCGCCTCGAGCGACTCGGTCGCCGGAGTGGCGGACGGGGCAGGCGTGCCCGTCTTTGGAGCGGGCTGAGGTGCGGGAGGATTCGGGGCATCTTTGCCCGACTCGGATTTCGTTTCGGGCGCCGCGTCCCTACGGCGCTGGACCGGCCGCTCATCCCCATTACTTTCCGATGCCCGCGCTTCCTGTATGGCAACGTCGACGGGTTCCGATGCCCGCGCCCGCTCTTCTGCCGTGCCTTCCTTTTGCAGGTTCAAGTTGACGGCCGTCAAGTAGCCCTCATCGTCCTGTGTGTACTCGATGAGCAGATGGTCGCCCGGCTTCAAGACTTCGGACTTGATCTCTTCGTCATCCTTGAGGAACTTCAAGTTCGCCCCGCGCTTCAGGCTGATGATGCGCGTGTCCTGCGCTTCAATGACAAGGAACTTGTCGTCCAACTGGCGGAACATGCCCTCGACGCTCGCGAGCTGTTGCTGATCTTTCTGCTCCTTGGTCTTGCTCTTTTTGCCGCGGCGCGGGAATGGAAGTCCGGGCCCACCGGTGCCGGGTAAACGCCCGGGTGGATAGCCGCCAGGCGGGTAGCCGCCAGGCGGGTATTGGGCCGCTAGCGGGAATTCCGTCAGGAGGAACAGCGTAAATGCACCGAGAGTGAGGGCTGGATGCCGCATTCGACCGTGCCGGGATCGACTATTTGTGACGGACGCGCCGTCACAAGGGTTACCTAATTATCCCACGGCAGTCTGGAGCATGCCGGTGGGCGCGCCATGGTTCTCCTGCCCGCGAAGGCCTGGACTGGGCTCCGCGTTACTCGACTCCGCATAGTCGGTAGACGGAAAGATTGAGGTAAAGCCTGTGAACGCCATCCTGTGGCCGTTGAGCGGCTTCCCTCGCGAAGGCCGCGGCGGTGAGGTCCTGAGAGGCGCAAGACATTGTCTGAAGCGCTGCGCAAGAGGATTTCGATATAATTTGAAGCCCGACTGTCGGTCCTGGCTGGGGGTCCTGAACGATGGGCTACTACAAGCACGATCAAGCACTCGTGGAAAGTGACAAGATCGGCGAGGGCACCAGAATTTGGGCATTCGTGCACAT
>JBGPKX010000298.1:0-7357 GCA_041486185.1 Bryobacteraceae bacterium
ATCTGCAGTTTCATTTGCGAGTACTTCTTAAACACGTTCGCATCCGCCTGCCGCGGCAATTGCGTGACCCACTCGTCCGCCCCGCCACCCGTGCTTAAGCGAGTCGCGTAGGTAGACCGCAGGTCGTAGATCCGGAAGTACGGCACCTGAGTTTCAGGCCAGGCGTCCCATGGGCAAATGCCAAACCGTTACGCCTCCCGTAGCTCTCGAGCTTTCCACCACTCGTAAAGCACAGGGTAGACGATCAGTTCCATTAGAAATGATGTCGCAAGGCCGCCCACCATCGGCGCTGCAATGCGCTTCATCACCTCGGCGCCAGCGCCCGTGGACCACAGGATCGGCACCAGGCCGATGAACATCGCGGCGACGGTCATGAACTTGGGCCGGATGCGGCGCACCGCTCCGGCCATCATCGCCGCCCGCAGGTCGTCGCGCGACAGCAGCCGGCCTCCAGCCCTCGCCTTCTCATAAGCCAGGTCGAGGTAGAGCACCATGAACGTGCCTGTCTCCGCATCCACGCCGAGCAGCGCGATCAACCCCACCCAAACCGCCGGACTCAGCGGGTATCCCAGGAGGTAGAGGCTCCAGATCGCGCCAATCGCCGAGAACGGAACAGCCAGCAGGACCAGCGCCGTCTTCGCCGCCGACCGGGTGTTCCAGTAAAGCAGAATCGCGATCAATACCAGCGTCAGAGGCACTACCTTTCTCAGGCGCGCTGTTATCCGCTGGAATGCTTCGTACTGCCCACTCCAGAGCAGTGCGTATCCGGCTGGTAACTGCAACCTCGTATCGAGCAGTCGCCCCGCCTCTGCAACGTAATCCTGCGGATCGCGTCCATCCAAGTCGACGTAGACGTATCCGGTCAACATCGCGTTCTCGTCGCGAATCATCGCCGCACCCGTCGAAATCCGGACCGTGGCAAGCTGGCCCAACGGAACAGCCCGTCTGCCATCTCCGCCGCTCACCAGCACGCGGCGCAGCGCGTCCAGATCGCTGCGCGAATCGCGCGGCAGGCGTACGTTCACCGGATAGCGAGCCCGGCCCTGGATCACGGTAGTCACGTTGTCGCCCCCAATAGCGTTCTGCACCGCCATCTGGGCTTCCTCCATCGTGATCCCGGCGCGAGACAGCTCTTTGCGGTCCCATTGGATGTCGATGTACTGGCCGTCGTTGGTCCGTTCGGCAAACACGCTGCGCGTGCCCGAAACAGGCCGCAGCAGTTCTTCCACTTGAGCACCAATCTCCTGGATCTTTTTCAGGTCCGGTCCGGAGATCTTCAGCCCCAGCGGGCTGCGCATGCCGGTGGCCAGCATGTCGATTCGTCCCCTGATTGGCATGGTCCACGAGTTCGCAACGCCCGGAAGCCGAACCGCGGCGTTGAGCTTATTTGTCAGTTCCTGCTGCGACATGCGGTCCGAGGTGAAATGACACAACACTGGCTTAAGCCACTCGGGAGCCCTGTTCGAATACCAGGCAGGCGCCTCCGGCCATTGCTCGCGCGGCTTGAGAACAACGAGCGTTTCCAGCATCGAGAGCGGCGCCACATCTGTTGGCGTGTCGGCACGGCCCGCCTTGCCGAGCACCTGGGCCACCTCCGGCAGGCTCTTCAGCCGGGCATCCGTTAACTGCACCAGGCGCTTCGCCTCCGTGATCGAGATGCTGGAAACAGTCGAAGGCATATAGAGCAGCACACCCTCGTCCAGCGGCGGCATAAACTCCGTGCCCAGGCGCCAGCAAAGAGGCACCGTGACGGCGGCAGCAATCAGAACCGCGGCCAGCACGAAACCTTTGTTGCGTAACGCGTGTTCCAAGGCCGGCGCGTAAATGCGGATCAGGAAACGGCTGGCCGGATGTCTCTCTTCCTGGCCGATCTCGCCGCTGAAGGTGACTCTCATCAGACGGCTCCACCATTGCCCTCCCCAACTGCGCTTTCCAAGCCTCGCAAACGATAGCCGCAGCGCCGGGTCCAGTGTGATGGCCAGAAAGGCCGCCACCAGCATCGTGAGGCTCTTCGCGTAGGCCAGTGGATGGAACAGCCGCCCCTCCTGCCCTTCCAGTGCCAGCACGGGCAGGAATGCGATGGCCATGATCAGCAGCGCGAAGAAGGCCGGTCTGCCCACCTCCTTTACCGCCCGCACGATCACCGCGTCGTGGTCGCCGCCGCCCCCCGCCAACTGCCACTCTTCCAGCTTTTTGTGCGTCTGCTCCACCACGACGATGGCCGCATCCACTAGCGCGCCGGTCGCGATGGCAATTCCACCCAGAGACATCACGTTGAACGACAGCCCCATCAGATGGAACGGTCCCACAACCGCCAGAACTGTCAGCGGGATGGTCAGAATCGGAATCAGTGCGCTGGGCGGGTGCCACAGGAACAGCAGAATCACCATCACCACCGTGACGATGATCTCCACCAGCGTCGAACGCAGGTTGCCGATGACGCGATGGATCAGATCCGAGCGATCGTAAACGGGAACGACGCGCACCCCCGCCGGCAGCCCCGGTTCAATCTGCCTCAACTTGCTCTTCACTCCGTCGATGACGTCCAGCACGTTCGCGCCCTGCCGCATGACGATGATGCCGGAAACGGTCTCACCCCGCCCGTCAAGCTCGGCCACGCCCCGGCGCATCTCCGGACCCAGCGCGACCTTCCCGACATCGTTCAGCCGCACCACGTTCGTCCCTTCGCCGCCCGCTACCACAATCTCCTCGAGCTCACGCGGGCTGTTCAAATAGCCGCGCCCGCGGATCATGTACTCCGAGCCGCCGAGTTCCAGCAGCCGGCCACCCGTCTCGACATTGCTGTGCCGCACGGCCTCCACCACTTTCGAGATCGGGATGCCAAAGGCCTTGAGGCGCGCTGCATCCACAGCCACCTGATACTGCGGAACATACCCGCCCACCGAGGCTACCTCCGCCACTCCCGGAACCGAACGCAGGTGATAGCGCAAAAAGAAGTCCTGCGTCGTACGGAGCTCCGCGGGCGACACCTTGCCGGAGAGGTCCGTCACCGCGTACTGGAAGATCCAGCCCAGGCTCGTAGCGTCCGGTCCGAGTTCCGTCTTGACGCCCGGCGGCAGGCTGGCAAGCACAGCCGAAAGGTGCTCCTGTGTACGCGACCGCGCCCAATACAGATCCGTGCCGTCCTCGAAGATGACGTACACGAACGAAGAGCCGAAATCCGTAATACCTCGGACCGCCTTCACCTTGGGTGCCCCGAGCATGGCTGTCACAATCGGGTATGTCACCTGGTCTTCAATCAGGTCCGGGCTGCGGTCCCAGTGCGTGTACAGGATCACCTGGGTGGCGCTGAGGTCCGGCAAAGCGTCCAGTGGAACTTGCCCCATGCTCCACCAGCCCCATATCGCCAGCGCCAGAACCAGCCCGATGACCATCCCCGGCCGCCGCGCCGAGAATTCAATCAACCCGTCGATCATTTTGTATGGAGCGCGCCGCGCTATAGGAAAGTCTCGGGATGCTCTTCGAACTTACGCTGGCACGACTCGGAACAGAAATAGTAAGTCGTGCCCTTCCATACCGCGCGGCGCGCTTTGGCCCGCTCGACCTTCATGCCGCACGCCGGATCCGTTGCCTCGCCCGAGGCCATCCCAGTCTCCTGTTCCCGCAGACCGGGGTTCTTCATGCGGCTTTCTGAATCCAGCAGAAAGGCGCCAGTGGTGACCACCCGCTCGCCAGCCTTTACTCCGCTCTTGATCTCCACGCGGTCGCCGTCCTGCCAGCCCGTTTCCACCTCTCTCAACTCATACCGCCCATCGCCCCGCGCGACAAACACCCGCTTCTTCGTCCCTGAATCGAGCACTGCATCCACGTGCAACGTCATGGCCGGCCGCGCCCGAACATCGAATTCAACGTTCACAATCATTCCGGGCACCAGCCTCTGGCCCGCGTTGTTCACCTCCAGGCGCAGCTTCCCGGTCCACCCCTCGCCGTCGAATTGCAGAGGCGCCTGCGCGCCCGTCGCTTCCATCGGAGGAAGACCGTCCATCTTGATCTTTGCCCCGTGAATCGTTCCCAGCCGGGCCGCATCCCGTCCATACACGTCGGCCAGAACCCACACGCGCGACAGGTCAGCGATCCGGTAGAGGAGTTCCCCCTGCATGAACCTCTGGCCCACTGCCACGTTGCGCTCCAGGATCAGGCCGGCGGCCGGCGCCGTCAGGTTCACGTCGAAGATCTCGCGGCGCGTTCGGCTCAGCTCTTCGATCTGCGCCTCGCCCATCCCTACAAATTGGAGGTTGTCGCGTGCGGTCGCCACTTGCTGCGTTGCCAGTGCGAGCTGATCCGGCGGTGGCGAAGCCGCCTTCTTCAACCGTTCGTAGGATTCCAGCGCGTACACATAGGATTGCTGTGGCGACGAGACCTCCTTGCTGTAGAACGCCGCCAGTTCCTGCCCCTTCTTCACCTGTGTCCCGGTCTTGTCGGAAAACACCCGGCGCACCCAGCCGTCCGCCCCCGCCGAGACGCGGAACGTCAGTGCCTCGTCCTCGGCCACACGGCCCACGGTTTCGACCCGGCGCGTGCCGTCCGCGGCGCGCAGAGTCTCGGTCTCGAGGTAGATCGCCTGTTCCTGGTCCCGGGTCAGGCTGACGCTGCCCGGGTTCATCGCAGCGGCGGCCTCCGGGGGCTGGCCGTCTGCATACACAGGTTCCAGATTCATCCCGCAATCAGGCGCGGTGCCCGGCCGCTCTGAGCGGTACGCGGGGTGCATCGGATCGACGTAATACAGCACCCGGCGCGGTCCCGGACCCGCTCCCGCCCCTGGCGATTTCCGTGTCGCCCGGCCCGACAAGAACGCGGCGCACAGAGCCGCTGCGATCGCCAATCCAATCAAGACACGCCGCCGGCCGGTGCTGCCGTCGGAACTCGGCTCGAAGTGGTCCTCGGTTTCTGGCACTGTCAGATCTTCGGCGGAAGGCCGTGCCTGAACACGGCCTCCCGCCAGTTAACCACGTTGAAGAGTGAGGCGGGAAGGGTCGAACTACTTCATCGCGATGCCGTGCGGGCGCGCAGGGCCCGTCGGGAATGCCGAGTTGAAGTCCAGATGGAACCGCGTATCCTCGGTGAGAGTGTTGTGCGTCACTTTCACCACGTGCACTTTGTGGTCGCCTTCAAAGTGGATGATTCCCGCATCGTCCTCATTGAGGAAGTAGTCGGTTACGACCAGGCGCTTGTCGTCGCTGCTCAGAACCAGGTTATGCGGACCGCTGTTCACCGGACCCAGGGTGACCACAGCCACCTGTGTCAGGTTGGTACGGTTCGTCGTGTCCAGCATCCCCACCTGCCCTGCTTGGAACAGCCCGAAGATCAGCCGGTCGCCGCTCTGCGGCGTCGCCAGAATCTGGCCCATTCCCCCGGTCACGTCGGTGTCAACGTGGGGCGTCACCGTCGCGCAGTCAAACGCCGCCACACCCGTGCCGGCAATCGGATCGATCGCGTAAATGTGACCGTCGAACATACCTGAGGCATATCCTATTCCGCGCCGATCCCTCGGCAGCATCTTCACGTCCATCGTGCCTTGAGCCGGCAAACCGTCGTCGGGTGAAATCAGGTTGACCGTCTTGGTGATCTTGCGCGCTCTGTAGTCCCAGATGCGCACCGAACCGCGCAGCTCCGGACCGGCCGAGCCGGTCAGCGTGCTGCTGGGCAGAATGAAGTCCGAAGTCATCATCAGGTTCAGGTCCGACCGGGCGGAAATGCCGTGCGGATTGAACCCGTCCAGCGGCGGCTTCTCCGGCCACTCCTGAAACAGCGACACGGTCCCGAAGTGGTTGGCCACAAAGTGCAACCTCCCGTCGAACTCAGCTACCCGGCCCGGTGCACCGCCGGAGGCCGAACCCATTTGGGTGATCAGGAAACCGCCGTCCTCCGTCGGATAAAAGTCGTCCGTGATGCTCGATTCGACAGCCTTCGTCGAAAACAGAAACCGCGGATTCCTCGCTTCACTGACGTCGAAGAAGAAGATCCCGTTCTGCCCCTTCAACAGGCTCAACAGCCCCCCGCAACCAAGGATCTTCTTGGTCGAGTTCAAATGGCAGTGGTGTGACTCATTGCCGATGTTGCCCGGTGGCGGTATCGGCACCGTCTTGATTATCTTGCCGTAATCGTGTGAATCTTCATCAAAATTCACGACGGCCAGGAAATCCGGCGCCTGGTGCGCCTGATCGCCAGCCCAGATGTAAAGGGTCTTGTCATTGCCCCTCTCGTGGCCATCATCGTCGGCCAACGCCAGGGCAGATCCGCTGATTCCCAAAACTGCGACGAGGAAAACCTTCGCCGTCATCGATGCAATCCATTTCATCTCCGTCATACAGAGACACCCCCCCTGGCTAAGAAAGGAGCCAGTCCCAGCGTTAATTATTTGGCCTCGAAAACATTGGCAAATAACCATAGCACGTTTAGCAAGAATTTCAGAAAGGAAAAACGATGAAAACAGTAAGATTTATGACGCTTTATGTGCCTTTTGGCGTCGATATCCTCGGCACGCCAACCCGACGTTTGTCCTCAGGCTTGGCACGGGCTGTCTCTAGCCTTCTTTTTTGTCCCACCGGGCCTCTCGTGCGACCGCTTTCGTATGGTAGTGATCTTGAAGTGTCGGGCGTTTCAGTCCTTATGCGGGTCGCTCCGCCCAGGATCGAGTTCCCACGAAGCTCACTCCAAGAATTCAGGCTTTTGCCAGTGGGAGTTTCCGCTACGACTTGCTAATTCAGAAACCACCATAGCTGTAGCGAAAATCGCCTTGTAACCGGCAACGCGCCCGCGAAGCCCGGTCGAGGACGTTTGGAGTCCGGGAACATGCGCTAATAATTGCCTTCCGTTAGTGGCACCTATAGTGGCACTTAACGCGGATGTGATTCCCGGCGCGCCACTCTTCAAGACGACAGGCGCGCTCCAACTGCACTTCCCGCGCCGGTGTCGCTGCTTCGGTAATGGGCGAGTCGCAAAGTAAGCCTCCCTAGCTTTCTCCTGGATCACGGCCCAACCGGAAGTGGAGCGGCGGACAGCACAGATGAAAGATGATAAGAGTCATATACCCAAAATTTGAGGACAGAATCAAGAATGCCCTTTGATCTCCAACCCATTTTGAAAGGCGAGCTCCTCGAACTCAGGCCGCTTCGAGCAGCGGATTTTCATGACCTTTACTCTGTAGCTGCAGATCCGCTCATTTGGGAACAACATCCGATCAAAGATCGCTATAAAGAGGAAGTTTTCAAAGTGTTTCTTCTCGAGGCCTTGGAATCCGGTGGAGCGTTGATCGCTATTGATTCCCAAGATGGCCAGGTCATCGGGTCGTCGCGATTCCACGGATACGACGAAGAAAAAAACGAGATCGAAATCG
>JBGPKX010000299.1:0-7291 GCA_041486185.1 Bryobacteraceae bacterium
CGGAACCGCCAAAGGACGTGCACCCGGAAGAAGCCACCGCCGTCGGCAACTACTTTGTTTCCAACTACCCGCCGTATTCTTTTTGGACTCCCGATCGTGTGAACGAAGCCCACGCGGCTTTGGAGCGCCCGCCCGCTCCCGGTACGCCGCTGGGAATCTACCTGCATATTCCGTTCTGCCGGAAACGCTGCCATTTCTGCTACTTCAAGGTCTATACGGACAAAGATGCCGGGGAGATCGAGGGCTACCTCGATGCCGCCATCCAGGAGCTGGCGCTGTACTCGCAGAAGCCCTTCATCGGCGGGCGAAAACCGAAGTTCATTTATTTCGGAGGGGGAACGCCTTCCTACATTTCTACACGCCAGATCACGCGGCTCGTGAATGCCATGAAAAAGCTGCTGCCGTGGGATGAGGCCGAGGAAATCGCTTTCGAATGCGAGCCCGGGACCTTGACCGAGCCCAAGCTGCAAGCGATCAAAGATCTGGGTGTCACCCGCCTCAGTTTAGGGATCGAGAATTTCGACGACCACATTCTGCAGATCAACGGCCGCGCTCACGGCGCGAAGGAAATTGACCGCACTTACGAATTTGCGCGCTCCATCGGCTTCCCGCAGATCAATATCGACCTGATCGCCGGCATGATGGGCGAGACCACCGACAACTGGCGCGACTGCGTCCGCAAGACCATCGCGCTTTCACCCGACAGCATCACCATCTACCAGATGGAAATTCCTTACAATACGACCATTTTCAAGGAAATGAAGGTGATGGGACAAGCCGTCGCGCCCGTGGCCGACTGGCGAACCAAGCGCGAGTGGGTCACCTACGCTTTCGCGGAATTTGAAAACGCCGGATACAGCATCACCAGCGCATACGCCGCGGTAAAGAATCCCGCGCGCACACGCTTTCTCTACCGCGACCTGTTGTGGACCGGGGCCGACATGATCGGCCTGGGTGTAGCGTCTTTTTCGCACGTCGGCGGCACGCACTTTCAAAACGAGCACGAGTTCGAGAGCTACATCGCCAAGCTGCATCAAGGGAAGCTTCCGATTTACCGCGCCTTGACGACGACGCATGAGGAGCGCATGATTCGCGAGCTCATTCTGCAGATGAAACTGGGGCATGTTCACCGGGCGTACTTCCGGAGCAAGTTCGGTGTCGACATCCATGAGCGATTCGCCAGTCCGCTGACGAAATTGCAGGAGCAGGGTTACGCGGTGGTGGATCAGGACAGCTTGCGGCTGAATCGCGACGCGCTTCTGCAGGTAGACCGGCTGCTCTACGAGTTTTTCCTGCCCCAGCACCGCAATGCGCGCTATGCATAACGGAAATAGGGTACCGAGCCGCGACGGTGACGGAGCGGAATATTCCAGGTCTGGAGAGGGATCGTGAACAACGGTAATGGCTACGACGCCATCGTGATTGGAGGCGGACCCGCCGGCTCGACGGCGGCAGCGGTGCTGGCCATGAAAGACCGCCGCGTGCTATTGCTCGAGAAGGAAAAGTTTCCACGCTATCACATCGGTGAATCGCTGCTTCCCTACTGTTACTTCACGCTCGAGCGCATCGGCCTGCTCGATCGCATGAAAGCTTCCGCATTCACCAAAAAGTACAGCGTCCAGTTCGTGGGGACTCATGGGCGCGCTTCTCTGCCGTTCTACTTTTTCCAGCAGCTAAAGCACGAAGCCTCAGGCACCTGGCAGGTGTTGCGCAGCGAGTTCGATCAGTTGCTGCTCGATAACGCCCGCGAAAAAGGGGCCGAGGTGCTGGAGGAAATCACGGTCCGCGACGTGATCCGGGAAAACGGCTCGGTCACCGGAGTGAAAGCCGTCGCAAAAAACGGCGACGCGCTAGAATTCCAGGCTCCTATCACCATCGACGCCAGCGGCCGCGATGCCTTCGCCGTGTCGCGCAACGAGTGGAAAGTGCGCGATCCATATCTCAACAAGATTGCCGTTTGGACGTACTACAAAGGCGCTCTTCGCGACGCCGGGATTGATGAAGGCGCCACCACCGTGGCGTACGTTCCGGAAAAAGGCTGGTTCTGGTATATTCCACTGCACGAAGATGTGGTGAGCGTGGGCGTGGTCGCCGAAAAAGATTATCTGTACAACGGCACGCGAGACCTGGCAACCATATTTCACCGCGAAGTGGAAAAGAATGCCTGGATCAAGGAGCACCTCGCCGCCGGCCGGCAATTCGGGCCCTATCGGGTTACGGGAGAGTATTCCTATCGCTCCCGCCATTGTGCGGCGGATGGATTGATCTTGGCAGGGGACGCGTTTGCGTTTCTCGACCCTGTTTTTTCTTCCGGCGTTTTTGTGGCGCTGCGCAGCGGAGAAATGGCTGCCGATGCCGCCGACGCCGCGCTTACCGCGGGAGACTTTTCCGCCGGTCAGTTCAGTCAGTACGGAGCCGATCTGTGCCGTGGCATTGAGGCCATGCGGAAATTGGTGTACGCATTTTACGATCACGCCTTCAGCTTTCGCGTCTTTCTCAAGCATCATCCCGATCTGCACGGCGATATGACCGACTGCCTCATGGGCAACCTGTTTCGGGACTTCGACCCGCTGTTCTCAGCCGTGGCGGAATTTGCCAAGGTCCCGGCGCCTCTGTCGCATGGCAAGCCGCTGGCCGGGCAGCCACTGGTTGAAAGCCGTTGAACGCTTCCGGTTTCCCCGATCGCGGCACGATCGAAGCGCACCAGCTTGCGAAGCTCCAGGCGCTGCTGGCGGCCTTGGCGCCGGCCAACCCGTTTTACACCGCCAAACTTCGCGCGGCCGGCATCGACGCGCGCCTGCCGAGTCTCGGCGAGTTTTACGAGCGCGTCCCATTCACTCGAAAGCAGGAGTTGATCGAGGATCAGCTCACCCATCCGCCGTACGGTTCCAACCTGACGTATCCGCTGGAGCGCTACACGCGCTTCTGCCAGACCAGCGCGACCACGGGCAAGCCCCTGCGCTGGCTGGATACGCCCGCGAGCTGGGATTGGATGCTGGGCAACTGGGACCAGGTTTTCCGCGCCGCCGGCGTCTCCGCGAGCGACCGCATCTTCTTCGCCTTCTCCTTCGGACCCTTTCTCGGATTCTGGCTGGCATTTGAAGCCGCCGCCCGCATGGGCTGCCTGGCGATTCCCGGGGGCGGCATGCGCAGCTCCGCTCGATTGCGCACGATTATCGATACCGGCGCCACCGCGCTGTGCTGTACCCCCACCTATGCCATACGTTTGGGCGAAGTCGCCGCCGAGGAGAATATCGATCTGGCGGCCGCGAAGATCAGAACCATCCTCGTCGCGGGGGAGCAGGGTGGCAGCATCGCCGGCACGCGAACGCATATCGAGAAGCTTTGGCACGGCGCGCGCGTGGTGGATCATCACGGCATGACGGAAGTGGGTCCGGTTAGCTATGGGTGCCCGAAGCGGCGGGGCGTGCTGCACATCCTTGAATCCGCTTACATTGCCGAAGTGATTGACCCCGAGAGCGGCCGGGCCGTACCAGCGGGAAGCCCGGGCGAACTGGTGCTGACTAACCTCGGCCGCATGGGTTCCCCGCTCGTGCGATTTCGCACAGGTGACATGGTGCAGCGCGTGGCGGAGCATCCCTGCGAGTGTGGGAGCTACGAAATGGCGCTCGAAGGCGGCATCCTGGGGCGGACCGATGACATGGTGGTGGTCCGTGGCGTCAACGTATATCCCAGTGCGATTGAGGACATCCTGCGGGCTCGCGGCGTGTCGGAGTACCGCGTGGAAGTCCGCGCCCATCGCACGCTCCCGGAATTGAGTATTCTGGTCGAGCCCCCGCTGCCGGACGAGGATGGCGCGGGCCTGGCACATCGTCTGGAAGCTGCGCTAAGCGGCGCCCTGGCGTTGCGTATCCCTGTGTCTTCGGTCCCCGGTGGCACGCTGCCGCGCTTTGAAATGAAAGCCCAGCGCTGGGTGCGGCTGTAGGCCGGGGCGATACATGTTCGCCGGGTCACGGGCCATAAGGAGTTCCGCGTCGTGAATCTCGGCCTGCTGCTGGTTCAAATCGTCGTCATACTGGCGCTGTGCCGCGCGCTGCACGTAGGGATCACCCGCTTGGGCCAGCCTCCGGTGATCGGCGAGATACTCGCGGGTCTGCTGCTTGGCCCATCCTTTTTCGGTTGGATCGCCCCATCGTGGTACGCGCAACTGTTTGTGCCGTCCAGCTTGCCGTTGTTGAGCGCCTTGAGCCAGATCGGCCTGGTGATCTTCATGTTTCTGGTTGGTCTGCGGCTGGACCTAACCGAGCTTTATCATCTGCGCAGCGCGGCCGCCAGTACCGCACTCCTGAGCATCATCCTCCCTTTTTCGGCGGGCATTATCTTATCGCGTTCCTTGCGCGCTTTCGCCTCCCCATCGACGCCGGGGCTGCCATTCGCGCTGTTCATCGGCGTTTCCATGAGTATCACGGCCTTCCCGGTTCTGGCCCGGATCCTATCCGACCGCGGCCTCACCCAAACCAGACTGGGTCATTTGTCGATCGCCTGCGCGGCGTTTGACGACGTAACGGGATGGACCATGCTGGCCTGCGTCACCGCCATGATCCGCTCGGACTGGACCGCGCAGGTCGCCTCCACCGCGGCAATCCTGGTAATCTACGCCGCGGCCATGCTGCTCGCGGGCCGGCCGCTCCTCAAGTGGTGCGCGCGGCACTTTGGCCGCACCGGAGACCTGTCACTAATCCTCATCATTGTGTTTGTGTCCAGTTGGGGCAGCGAGTACGCCGGCATTCACGCTTTGTTTGGGGCGTTCCTCGCCGGAGTTCTCTCGCCGCACATGGGCAACTTCGGCGAGAAGCTCGCACGCGTGTTAGAGCCGCTGGTGATGACGGTTCTGCTCCCCCTGTTCTTCAGTTACACGGGTATCCGCACCAATATCGGCTTGTTGAGCCCGGCGCTATGGCTTTGGACGCTCATTATCGTGGCGGTCGCAGTAGCCGGGAAGATGGCTGGCGGATTTACGGGAGCCGCCCTCATGGGGCTGAGTCTCCGCGAAAGCGTGGCGCTGGGCGCGCTGATGAATACGCGTGGCCTGGTGGAACTCGTGGTGCTCAATGTCGGATTGGATCTCGGCGTCTTGACGCCGTCGTTGTTTACCATGTTGGTGCTCATGGCGCTCACCACAACATTGATGACGTCCCCGATTTTGAATTGGGTTTTGGGCGGCAGTGCGGTGGCACGAGCCGCTTCCTCTGCCGTGGATGCGAACGGAGCCCGTTCCGAGTTGTCGCCGGATTGAACGGACCACCGGAGGTATACTGTGCCCATGCACCGTCGTTCCTGGATACTGACCTCGTTGACCGTGGTCCTGCTCGGTCAGAACAAGCCTGCCGAAGAGGAGAAGAAACTTTCAGCAAACGAACTGAGAGAGCTGCTTGATAAGAAAGACGTCTTCTTCCTGGATGTTCGCGAGCCCAAAGAGCTCGAAGAGCTGGGCACCATCAAGGGCTACGTGAATATCCCGCTGGATCAGTTAGAGAAGCGCATTTCAGAGGTTCCTAAGAACAAACTGATCGTCACCGCTTGAAACCGCGGTGGCCGAGCCGCGCGTGCCGCGGCTATCCTCAGAAAAAACGGTTACAAGGTGATTGGGTCCTGCGGACTGGCGGAGTGGAAGGAAAAGAACTATCCGCTGATCTATCCCAAGCAGAGCGACAAGAAGTAACCGTAGTTTGGCAACCGCTCCTTTACAGTCGCGGCTCGGTGCTGTCGGCGCGTTTCCGAGCCACGAGCGTTAGCGAGTGGTCTTCGAGTCTTTGACGAACCGCCGGTACACCAAGCTAGAACGCAGCTACCGTCTTCCCGATGTCCTGTTCCGTGTGGGCGGCGGAAACGAATGCGGCCTCGAACTGCGAGGGCGGCAGGTAGACTCCGCGCTCCAGCATCCGCTGGTGAAATTCGGCGAAGCGCTTGGTGTCGGATTTCCTGGCTGAGTCCCAATCGGTCACAGGTTCACTGGTGAAAAAGATTGTAAACATCGAGCCAACGCGATTCGCCGTCGTACCACGTGGCGCCGCTGCGCAGATGGCAGCCGTTCGAGTTTCGAGCTGCGCGTAGATCTCCGGGTGGGCCTTCAGATAGCGCAACATGGCAAGCCCCGCGGCCACAGCCAGCGGATTTCCCGACAGCGTTCCAGCCTGATAGATGGGCCCGGCCGGCGCCACGCGGCTCATGATGTCCGCGCGCCCGCCGTAAGCGCCGATGGGAAGGCCGCCGCCGATCACTTTGCCGAGCGTGGTGAGGTCCGGACGAACTCCATAGAGCTGCTGCGCGCCGCCGAAGGCCACGCGGAAGCCGGTCATCACTTCGTCGATGATCAGCAGCGCGCCGTGGCGGGCGGTAATCTCGCGCACGGCCTGCAAGTATCCTGGCGCAGGTGGCACGCACCCCATGTTGCCCACCACGGGTTCGACGATCACGGCGGCGATGCGCTCACCATGCGCGCGAAAGGCCTGCTCCAGGGCGTCGGTAGAATTGAAGGGCAGGGCGATGGTGGTGTCGGTGAAGCTTCGGGGAACACCGGGCGAATCCGGCAGCCCCAGCGTTGCCACTCCCGAGCCCGCCTTTACCAGCAGGGAATCCACGTGTCCGTGATAACAGCCCTCGAACTTCACGATGACATCACGCCCGGTGAAGCCGCGCGCCACGCGGACGGCCGACATCGTGGCTTCGGTCCCGGAGTTCACCAGGCGCACCATTTCGATGGAGGGCACTGCTTCGCAAATGGCTTCCGCCATTTCAACTTCGCGGGCAGTAGGCGCGCCAAAACTGGTGCCGGTCTCGATAGCCTCGCGCAGCGCCTCGATGATCGCCGGATGCCGGTGGCCGAGCAGCAGCGGCCCCCAGGAGCCCACGTAGTCGATGTACTCGTTGCCATCGACGTCGAACAGGTGCGAGCCTTCGCCGCGCGCGATGAACAGCGGCGATCCGCCGACGCCGCGAAACGCGCGCACCGGGGAATTGACGCCGCCGGGGATCACCTGCTGCGCTCTTTGGAAAAGCTTCTCGGAAACGGTGCGCTTCATGCCCGGACCCGGCCGGGCACCTGGCGATGCAGGCTTGCGTTCATGGCGATTTCGAGCAGGCTGCCGTTGAGATTTTCCATGAGGCGCCGCTTCAAGCCGAGATAGGATTGCGTTCCCGCGAACAAATCCTGCATGATGTCGGCGAACTTCGGGCTGCTGCGCGTGAACTGCACCATGCGCGCGGGCACGCTGCCGCACAAAAACCGTCCGAAGAAGACGCGCTTGGCGAGCCGCGAGCCGAACTCCAG
>JBGPKX010000300.1:0-7274 GCA_041486185.1 Bryobacteraceae bacterium
AGTGTGCTCCGTATGGGCCGTGCCCGAACGATTGCTCTGGCTATCTTCCGCGCCCTCCTTTCTTCGCCGAGTTGGTAGATCCAATCGGCGATTGCCTTTTCGGCGGCAGAATTGACCAAGTCTCCGGCCGTCATGCGCTGGCTTTGATCCATGCGCATATCGAGCGGACCATCGGTCAAGATCGAGAAACCCCTGTGCGGTTCGGTCAATTGGTAGCGGCTCACTCCCAGATCCGCCAGCAGGCCGTTCACTCTTTGGAGGCCCTGCCGCTCCACCGCTTCTTTCAATTCCGAAAATTTGCCCTGATGAAAACGCACGCGGTCCGCGAACTCCAGCGTGTTCGCGCGCGCAAATTCGAGCGATTCCGCGTCGCGATCGTTCGCAATCACGAACCCGGTGGTCAGCCGCCGCGCAATCTCCTGTGTGTGCCCGCCCAAGCCGGCCGTCGCGTCGAGGTAAACTCCCTCGGGCCGGATCGCCAGGTACTCGAGTGCTTCGGCGCGCAACACCGGATAATGCATACGGCATCACTTCAATCCCGCCCGCTCGAGGATGTCCACACTTTCCGTAGCCGTCTTCGAAGCGCGCTGGCGGCGTTCCTGGTAGATGGCCTCGGTGAGAACTTTGATGTGGCCCCGATACGCGTAGATATGGAGTTCCTGATTCTGTAAATCCAATTCCTTGCGCAGCGTGGTATTGAACAGCACGCGGCCCTGCGAATCCATGTCGGCGTCCGCGCCCAGGTCGTTGGCGTTGAAGGCCACGTCCTGCGCCACCTGCGGATTGTCGCGATAGCTTTCGAAAAATTTTTCGTTCTCGCGCCACGCCGGCATCGGGTATATTTGAGCTATGCGCCGGTCGAGACTGGTCACAAACAGCTTTTTCTCCGGTAACAGGTTGAGAAAGTGCTGGAACTCCGCCGGAAGCTTGAGACGGCCTTTGTCGTCCAGCCGGCAGGCATACATCCCCCGGGGGGGCTCCACTGCCTGCGTATCCCGACTTTGGTCGTCGCTCGCCATCTACAGCCATCCACAATAGGCCACTTTTGGCCACAACCGATTGTGGCATTGAAGTTTTCGCTTTTCAAGAGGTTTCTTGAGGAAATCTTTTGCTGTTAGCGAGTTATCGGTGTACTACAAAAGCTGTCCTGACGTCCCAGTACCACAAGATGTTGTTTTGTTGGCGAACAATAGGCGAAACTCCTATTCCACTTTTTGTGCCACGCGAGAAATCGAGTGGACCAGTTTGCGGTAGGGAAGATTCTCCAGCTTGTCGAAGGCGAACCACTCGCCATCGCGCCAGCTCGAGTAGTACCAGCGAGCCAGCATGGCGAGGTATTCCTGTCGCTGGCGCATGGATTGATCCACTGGCGTGAGCGCGTGGACTGCCTCGCGAAGTTTCTGGTCGAGCGACACAGGTTTGCCCTCTACCACTTCAAACGTGACGCGGCGCGGTGGCTGCCAGGAGCCTTTCAGGACAAACCAGAGGTCCACGGCCTGCGAGTCGAGCGAAGCGGTCACAGCCACTCCATTCAAGCGGCCGATCTCGCGCGCCAGTTCGTCGCGCAGGTCCAGCACTTCCTGAATTTTCTCGATGCGCTTGTGCTGGCGCGCGGCCTGCTCGAAATCCAGATCGGTGCTGAAGCGGTCGCGGGCGGCGGTTGAGGCCTCGACGAGCGAGTGGCCGTCGGTCCGCAGAAACTCGATGACGCGGTCCACTTCGTGGCGATATTCTTCGGCGCTCACCACCTGCTGGCAGGGGCGCAGGCACATGCCCATTTCGCCATAAATGCAGCCGGGATGGGCGGGCGAGGGAACCAGATCCTCCTGGCAGCGGCGCATTTGGAACAGGTCGAGAAACTGCGATTCAAACCGCTCGGCCGTGGCGCGCGTCCGGAAGGGCCCGAAATAAACTGCCGGCGCGCGGCCCAGGTGCGTGGTGACGTGGCTGCGCGGGAATTCGTTGGTCAGGATCACCTTTACGTACGGCGGCATGCGCAGCCGCAGAACATCGAGATAAGTTTTCGGGAAGTGCTGGCGCGCCAGCTCATACATGCGCACGGCCGATTCGAGCTTCGACCCGGTCAGCCAGTATTCTACGCGCTCGATGGTGTGCCGCAGGTTGAGCAGCCGCGAAGGTGTTTCGCGTTCGCGCAGCAGGCGCAGCAGGCGGCGGCGCAACACCGTGGTCTTGGCAAGATACGGATCGCCCTGTTTGGGCCACAGCAAGAAGACGGCGGGCCGGTTCGGCAGTTCGGCGAGGGCCGCGTCCAGCGCCGGAAGGGCGTCCGCAACCGCAAGTTCAGGCATGCGAAGTCAAGCGTGCTGGAAAAGGTCGCGATACGCGCTTTCGGCGAGCGGTGTCACCCCGGCGATCGCGAGATTCTCCGCAACGTGGGCCGCCTGGCTCATACCGACGAGCGCGGTGATGATTCCCGGAGTTGAGCGCGTGAACTGAATGGCGCGCTGGGCGTCGGTTCGAAGGCCAGCAAATCTCTCGGCGAGCGACTCCGGCAAATTACTCGCTAGACGCGCTTGCAGCAGTGTAGCGCTGGCGACCACGGCGATGCCGAACCGCGCCGCCAGATCCAGAACGCCGTTCGTGAACGCCTCCGGCATGGCGAAATTGAAAGGGAGCTGCACAAACCGGAAGTGATGTTGCGCGCCGCCCGCTTCTTCGGCAATTTCAACCAGACGCGCAAGATCCAGAGACGCGGTTGCCGTCGTCGCCCGGTAACCGTCCCAGGTGGCGGTACCGTAGTAACGGATCTTGCCACTCGCCACGAGTTGCTCGAGTCTGGCGAACACCAGCCGGATGCGCCGCTCGAACTCTTCGCGGCTCACAAAGCCCAACTGCGTCTCTGGGTTGTGCAGATAAAGGATGTCGATGGTGTCCAACCCTAGGTTGGCGCGGCTGCGTTCGATCTGGTCGGCCAGGAAGTCCGGCTGCATGGAATGCATGCCACCGGCCACATCCTCGGGCTTCAAGAACTCCGGCACGGCGCCTGGCGTCAGAAATCCGGCCTTTGTGGCGACCACGAGCTCATCGCGCCGCGCGTCACGCTTGCCGAAAAGCTGTTCCAGCGCCTTGCCAATCGACCGCTCCGAGCGCTGATGCCGGTAGTTGATGGCCGTGTCCAGAAAATTGATGCCGCCGCGAACGGCGGCGATTACGGCATCGCGATAGGCTGCGTCAGTGGCATCGTCGGGGTTGCCCAAGTAGGTTCCCAGTCCGAGGCTCGAAACCGCCAGGTTGTCGAATAGCCGATAAAATCCAAAGTCGCGGGCCGTTGTTCTCCGCGCGACGAGGCGAGCCGTTCCTTCCGGCGTGGCAAACCCAGGATTCACCCTTCGATTGTAGCTGAGCGATCCACGATTCACGGCCGAAACGTACTTGGGATCACATTTCGCCGGCGCAGAACCGGTTTGGGGTTTGCTTGCCCTCACACCAATAGCCTAGAATCCGAAAGCATGTCCAGCAGCCAAGCCATTCACCAAAAGTCCGGCGCAGGTAAGACGGTTCTGGTTTTGGATGATGAAGCCGACGTGCGCAAGCTCGTGGCTACCGTGCTGACCCGCAGCGGTTACAAAGTGTTGACCGCCGGTGACGGGGATAACGCCATCAAAACGTTCAAGAGGAGCAAACATCCGGTAGACCTGTTGCTGCTGGACGTGGTTTCTCCGGGGTTGAGCGGGCCGATGGTTGCCGACCGCATTGTGGAGTCGCAGCCGGGCTTACCGGTGCTGTTCATGTCGGGCTACGACCGCACCAACGTGGTGCAGAGCTACGTGTTGGGGAAGGGCTACGCCTTGCTGACCAAGCCGTTCACTCCGGAACAGCTCGCAAAGAAAGTCCGTGACGTGCTGGATTCGCACGCTCCGTCCGCGCAATAGCGCGGCTACTCCTCCACGGCTTTGGTATCGATGAGTTTGCGCACGTCCGCGATGAATGCGTCCAGCGGTTTTGCGCCCAGATCGCCATGTTTGCGATTGCGCACGGCCACCTGTCCGGCCTGCGCTTCGCGGTCGCCCACCACGAGCATGTAGGGGACCTTCTGCAACTGGGCTTCGCGGATTTTGAGATTCACTTTCTCATTGCGGTCGTCGACGGTGACACGGATGCCCTCGGCGTCCAGCCGGTCTCTCACCTGGCGAGCGTAATCCAGCTGGCGATCGGTGATGGGCAGCACGACGGCCTGCACGGGCGCGAGCCACACGGGAAATGCGCCGGCGTAATGCTCGAGCAGAATGCCGAAGAAGCGCTCGATCGACCCGTAGAGCGCGCGGTGCACCATAAGCGGCTGATGGGCTTTGCCGTCTTCCGCGATGTACTCCAGGCCGAAACGGCGAGGCAGCGTGAAATCGAACTGCACCGTGGATAACTGCCACAGGCGGCCGATGGCGTCCACCAGCTTGACGTCGATCTTGGGGCCGTAGAAAGCCGCTTCATCGGACATCACTTTCACTTTGAGATTCAGCCGTTCGGTGGCTTTCTTGAGCGCGTTTTCGGCCAGCTGCCACTGGTCGGGCGAACCGTCGTACTTGCCGCTCGCACCGTTATCCCAGGTGGAGAGCTCGGCCTCGTAATTGCGGAAGCCGTAAGTCTCGAGCGTGTCGATGGCGAATTGCAGGCAGTTGACGACTTCGTCTTCGATCTGTTCCGGCGTACAGAAGATGTGTGCGTCGTCCTGCGTGAAGCCGCGCACGCGCAGCAGGCCATGCATCACGCCGGATCGCTCGTAGCGATAGACCGTGCCCAACTCGCCGAGGCGCACCGGAAGTTCGCGATAACTGTGCTGCCGGTCCTTATAGATGAGGATGTGGAACGGGCAGTTCATGGGCTTGAGCTGATATTCGGCGTCGTCCAGCTCCATGCGCTTGAACATGTTGTCCGCGTAAAAGGTATAGTGCCCGGAAGTTTTCCAGAGCTCGGCGCGCGCCACGTGGGGCGTATAGACCAGCGAATATCCGCGCTTCAGATACTGGTCGCGCATCCAGTCTTCAATCTGTTTGCGCACGATGCCGCCCTTGGGATGAAAGAAGATCAGGCCCGGGCCGGCCAGTTCCTGAATGCTGAACAGGTCGAGCTCCTGGCCGAGCTTGCGGTGATCGCGCTTCTTGGCTTCTTCGAGCTTGGCGAGATACTCGTCGAGCTCTTTCTTGGTGAAGAACGCGGTGCCGTAGATGCGCTGGAGCTGCTTGTTGTGCTCGTCGCCTTTCCAGTAAGCGCCGGCGATGGAGAGCAGCTTGAAGGCTTTGATCTTGGAGGTAGATGGCACGTGCGGGCCACGGCAGAAATCGATAAAGCTTGGGCCGAGCGTGTATTCCGAGAACACCTCGCCCGCGCGCTCGCGGATCAGCTCGCACTTCATCCAGGCGTCGGAATACTTTTCGAGGCCCTCCTGTTTGGGAGTCATCACGCGATCGTACGAAAGATCGCGCGCCTGGATTTCCCACATGCGTTTCTCGATCTTTTCGAGATCCTCGGGCGTAAACGGCGCGGGCCGGTCGAAATCGTAGTAGAAGCCGGTGTCGATCGGCGGGCCGATACCCAGCTTGGTTTCAGGGAACAACTCGAGCACGGCGGCGGCCAGCAGGTGCGCGGTCGAATGGCGATAAACCTGGAGCGCCTCCGGATCTTTAGGGGTCAGGATCTTCAATTCGGCGTCGCCCTCGAGCGGCCGTGTGAGGTCGTACAAATCCCCGTTCACGCGCGCCACGATCGCGGCGTCCGCCAGGCGCGGGCTGATAGAGCGGGCGATATCGATAGGTTTCGTCCCTGGCGCGACCGACTGGGTACTGCCGTCGGGCAGCCGAACGTTAATGCTGCTCATAGCGGGAACTTTCAGCCTAACATAGGCGTTCAGCGCCGGCTGCGGGCGTGGCGGCTCTCGCGGTATGATAAAAGTTCCCCAGCATTGCAATGTCCGCCATGAGCAGCCCTATCGAAATCGACGACGAAGCCGCAATAGTCGCACAGGCACGCCAGGGCGATGCGAAAGCGTTCAGCGAGCTGTTGCGGCGGTATGAAGGCAAGATTTTTCGTCTCGCGCAGCATATCACGCAGAATCGCGAAGATGCCGAAGACGTGCTGCAGGAAGCGTTTCTGAAAGCTTACGAGCATCTCGACCAGTTTCAGGGGCAGTCCAAGTTTTACACCTGGATCGTGCGCATCGCCGTGAATCAGGCGCTCATGAAGCTGCGCAAGCGCAAGTCGGACCGCTCGGTTTCGCTCGATGAAACCTTCGACACCGGCGAAGACACAATTGCGCGCGAGATTGCGGCATGGGATGAGAATCCCGAACAACAGTACTCCCGCGAAGAGATCAATCGCATTCTGGGCACCGCGGTGGATGATCTCACGCCGATCTATCGCGCCGTGTTTGTGCTGCGCGATGTCGACGGGCTTTCGACCGAAGAGACGGCGGAAGCGCTGGATCTTTCGATCCCCGCAGTGAAGAGCCGCCTGCTGCGCGCGCGGCTGCAACTGCGGGATAAGCTAACCCGTTATTTTAAGCGCAAGGGAGACGACGCCTTTGCTTACATGTAAACAGTTCCTCGACGAGCTGAGCGACTATCTGGACGAGAAGACGGACGCCAATCTCCGCAAGAAGCTGGAGGAGCACATCAACGGGTGCCCCAACTGCTGGGTGATCTGCGATACCACCAAGAAAACCATCCAGATTTATAAGGGCATGGAGCCGTATCCGATTCCGCAGGATGTCCATTCCCGGCTCGTGGTCGCCCTGGAAAAAAGGATGGCCCGCAAGCCCTGACGTTCAACGTCAGCGCCGCCGGCGGGGCCTTCTGACAGAGGTGTCACGTAAGCGACCATCACCGGCAAGTCTCCGCTGCCAGCCCACGCAGGACGCCGGTTCCGCTTATGCTAAAAATTTAGCAGAAACTCCTTGACGGCGGCGGCGCTCAGTGCTAAATTTTTAGCATGCCAGCCAGGAGCAGCCAGACGCACCTCAGCCGACGCGAGCGGCAGATTCTCGACCTCCTTTATGAGCGCGGTCCCGCCGTAGTGGCCGAGATTCAGGCAGGGATGCCCAAGCCGCCAAGCTACTCAGCGGTGCGCGCTTTGCTGCGTATTCTGGAGGAAAAAGGTCACGTCAAACACCAGGAGCGCGGCGCGCGTTACGTTTACGCTCCAACGGTACCCCGCGACAAGGCCCGGCGGTCGGCGCTGGCGCATCTGATCGAAACCTTTTTCAATGGTTCGCCGGAGCAGGCCATGGCCACACTGCTCGATGTTTCGGCGCGCGGCTTGTC
>JBGPKX010000301.1:0-7227 GCA_041486185.1 Bryobacteraceae bacterium
CCCCTCCGTCAGCAACGGCTCCAGCAGCGTCCGGAAGTTCTTCTCCTGCTCGGCCTTTTCAAAAAACTTCTCATCGCCCGAAAGTTGCGCGCGGATGATCCCCTTGCGATCAATCACCACTACCTGCGGCATGAGCAGCCGGAACATCGAGGGATGCTGCAAATAGCCCAGCACCGCATCGCGCGGATTGAAACCCACCGGAAAGCCAGGCTGAAATCTCTTGATGAAGTCCGGCACCGTCAGTGACGCCATGTCTTCGATGGCCGAGGCCATCACCTGCAACCCGCGCGGCTCGTACTCCTTCTGCAGCGTGGAGAGCGTCTGTGTCGTGAGCTGGCAATGCGGACAGGTCGTCAGAATGAACGCCAGCACCAAGACCTTGCCTTGGTACTGGTTCAGGTGAATCTGGCTGCCGTCGTTGAAGCTGACCGCGAAATCGGGCGAAGGCCGCGGCGTTTTATCGTCCGTGGCGCTCAACCCCAGTGTGGACAGGCAGAAAAAAAGCGCACAAAATCTTCGTGACAACATGATTTTCAGTTTACCGCAGGGTCGCGCAGGCCTTCGAGGCTGCGCACCACCGTTCCCTCTAGCCGCACCACGAAATATCCGTCATCGCCCCGGCCCGCGAACGTCCCATCACTCGTGGAAGCCACTTCGATCTGGCGCCATTTTTTCCGCAGCACTTCCTGATACGCCTCGAAGAATTGCCGCGCCCAATCCGCGTCTTCCCATTCCACGGAATACGAGAGCACCACGCGATGCTCGCCTTTGTTCTCATCGAGCGCGTATAGCCCGCCTCTCCAATGTGGCGCGATTCGGCCCGCGCGGCGCTCATCCAGAAACTGCTCGAGCAGAATCGAGTGGTCGAGCTCGCCCATGGTGCCCGCTACCAGGCGCTTATATCCGTGGACCGAAAACTTGGGCAGGGTGGGGCGCGTAGGCGTCAGGGCATCGAAATATTTTTTTGGATGCATCACCTGCTGCGTGGAGACCGGCGGCCGCCGGAACACCTCGCTGAATGCCGCCTGATCCAGCTTTTCGAACACCGCATTCTGAAACAGCATCCCCTGCGTGTATGGAAACACCAGCGTGCGTCGCAAATAAAGGGGCGCGGCTTCGAACACCGGATACTCGCCCCCGCCCGATTCCATCGCCCGGCTCATCAGCTCCGCCGACCCCGCCGCACCCTTCAGCGTCTGTCCCGCCTTCCGCTCGACCGCCTCCGACATCAGCCACGTGGCCTGGCCCTCCATCACCGCCATACGCGCCATCGAAAGATCGTCGTCATCCCGGCTCTGCTTGATGAAACGCTCGAGACGAAAGTGCTGGTCCGCCAGCGCATGCGCCAGCTCGTGCACCAGCGCCGCCTGCCGCATGCCCGATGGCGCCCAATCCGTAATGTAGAGCTTCTTCTTGTGGTAGTCGTAAAATGCCGCGGCTTGTTCCGTCAGCAGATCTACTGTCGTTTTCTCCAGATTGAAATCCTGTGGCACAAACCCAAACTTCTTCAGCCCCAGCTCTTCGATGCGAAGATCTTCAGGTGTTGTAACGTCTTGCACGCGATCTTTCAAGAATTTGTTGACCTGATCCTTGGTGATGAGATCAAACGGAACCTGGTGCCGCATCTTCAACCCGGTGATCTCGGTCAGCTCGCGCAGATCGTTCCCGATCTCCTCAAAGATCGCCCGCGAATCCTTCTGCGCGTCAAGGGCGTAGGAGACGCCGCAGAATAGCAGAAGGCCCACCCACTTTTGCCTTCTGCCCTTTGCCTTTTGTCTTTTGCCTTGCGTCGTATTAATCCCTCGTCTTGACATGAAACACCCAGGCCGCCGCCACCGACAGAATCCCGCCGGCAAATACCGTCCACCGTGCGCCCACCGTGTGCGCAATGGCTCCCGCCGCCAGGCTGCCAAACGGTCCCAGCCCCACCACGGTCACGGCGTAAAGCGACATGACGCGGCCACGATATTCATCCGGAATCAGCATCTGGATTGACGTGTTCGCGGCGGCATTCTGGCGCATAACGCTAAACCCGATCACCGGCATGATGGCCAGCGAGAGGCAAAACCACGGCGAGGCCGAAAACAAGATGAAGCTGGCGCCCGTGCCGACCGCGCTGTAGATGATTACTTTGTGCAGGCCGGAAATCTGCTCGCGTCGCGCCAGCACCAGCGTGCCGATCACCGCGCCCGCGCCCATGGCGCCCATCAGGACGCCCAGACCCTGCGAGCCCCGATGAAAGATATCATCGGCGAAGAACGGCATCAACACCACTGCCGGCATACCGGCGAACGTAGTGGCGGCGAGCAACATCAGGATGGATCGCACCCTCAAGTGGCGCCAGGTGTAACGAAACCCCTCGGTCAAGTGCACCCACGAGGAATCGGGGTTCGGTTGCGCCTGGCGGGGGACGCGCATCGCCAGCAGCGCCGCGATCACGGCCAGAAAGCTTGCGCCGTTCACCACGAAACAGACACCCTCGCCCAGCAGCGCCACCAGGAGTCCCGCCATCGCCGGTCCCACGATCCGGGCAGCGTTGAAAATCGCCGAGTTGAGCGAAATGGCATTCAGCAGATCTTCTTTGCTGGTCAGTTGGAAGATCAGCGCCTGGCGGGCCGGCATGTCGAACGCGTTAATGGTTCCGAGAGCCAGCGCCAGTGCCAGGATGTGCCAAACCTGCACGTGGCCGGTCAACGTGAGCGCTGCCAGGGCGAACGCCTGCAGCATGGACAAAGTCTGTGTGGCCACCACGATGCGGTGGCGGGAGTGCCGGTCCGACACCACGCCGCCGATCGATCCCAGCGCGAATACCGGAATCTGGCTGCAAAACCAGGCCATGCCCAGCAGGAATTCCGAGTGCTTGAGCCGGTAAACCAGCCAGGCTTGCGCCACGCTCTGCATCCAGGTTCCGACGAGCGAAATGATCTGCCCAATCAGAAACAGCCGGAAGTTGCGATGCCGGAATGCGCGGAAGGTTTGCTGGAACCGGCCCGGAGGCCAGGCGGGTTGTTCAGTTTCCGGGGCAAATTCCGGAACGATATAGGTGGGCGTCGTTTCCGCGGGGCGTTCCGGAGCCAACTTTCAGGATAACGGCGATAGAATGGAAGTTCAATTTTGCACGGAAAAACTTACATGGGCCTTACGGCCGATGCGTCTTGTCCCGATCGAGCGCGCGCAGCATGGCGCCTAAGACCACCTTTTGTAGCAGAAATGCTGTCACGAAACTTCCCAGAAGCGTTGCGCCGATCACCACAGCCGTCATTTTTCTAACCCTTCCTTTTCAACTGCAAATTCCATGCCATCGCGTTCACCGAGGTCCTCAATGCATATATCGGCCATAAAGCTCCATTCCATTGCGATTGCCGACCCTCCGCTGCGCAGTTCGTATGGATTGCACGCTCCTTACGCGCTCCGGACTGTCGTGGAATTGACAACTGACGACGGCTTGACAGGAATCAGCGAGACCTACGGCGGCGAAGGACCGCGCGCTGCGCTCGAAGCCGCGCGCGAACACGTCGTCGGTATGGATCCGTTCCGGCTCGCCGGACTTTATCAGCATCTGAATCAGCAGGTTGGGACTTCCGGCGACCGCACCCAGACGTATCTCGTACCCGGCGAGAATCCGGCCGACCAGCATGCCCGCACGTTCGCGGCGATTGAGTTTGCCTGCCTGGACATTATCGGCAAGGCAGTCGGCAAGCCGGTTTGTGACGTCATCGGCGGCCGCGTGCGCGATGAAGTATCGTTTTCCGCCTATCTCTTTTACAAGCACGGGGGTGGAGGTGGCCTCGGCGAAGATTTCCGGGAAGATGAATACGGCGAGGTGCTCCATCCTGAAGCCACCGTCCGCGAAGCGCGGCAAATGATCCGGCAATATGGCTTTCGGGAGATCAAGCTCAAAGGCGGGGTGCTGCCTCCGGATGTGGAAATCGCAACCATCAAAGCGCTTCGTGAGGAATTTGGCGCGGCGTATCCGCTGCGCATCGATCCCAACTGCGCCTGGTCGGTTGAAACGTCGGTGGGCGTTGGGCGGAGCTTGAAGGACGAGCTTTCGGGCGGCGGCTATCTGGAGGACCCGTGCCCTCATCTCGAGGGGATGGCGGAAGTACGGCGGCGGCTGCTAACCGAAGATAACCACACGCCGCTCGCCAGCAACGTCGCCGTCACACAGTTTGCCGACGTGCCCAAAGCTCGGGATCTCGATGCCGTGCAGATCGTCCTGTGCGACCCGCATTATTGGGGAGGCATGCGGCAAGTGCAGCATTTGTCGCACATGTGTGGCGTGCTGGGGATGGGTCTTTCGATGCATTCCAACAGCCACCTTGGTGTGAGTTTCATGGCCATGGCGCACGTGGCCGCCGCGTGTCCCAACCTGACCTACGCGTGCGACACGCATTATCCGTGGCAAACGGCTAAGGATGAAGTGGTTGCCGGCGGCCGCATCCCAATCCAGAACGGCTGCGTGCGCATTCCGGACAAGCCCGGCCTGGGCGTCGAACTGGACTACGACCAGCTCGCCCGCGGCCGCGAGCGCTACGCCAAACTCCCATATCGCAAGCGCGACGACGAAGCCGAGATGCGCCGGCATGTCGACCCCAACTGGAGAAGGGTGCTGCCCAGATGGTAGTGGCACCGGCATTCTTGCCGGTGCGGTTTTACCTAAGTGAAAATCAAAGAGCGCACAGGCGGGAATGCCTGTGCCACTATAAACCCATGACCTCAGCCGAGTTGCGCAACCGTTTCCGCGGCGTCTTTGGATTCCCCGTCACGCCCTTCCGCCAGGATCTCTCGCTCGATCTCGATGCGCTCGCGCGCAACGTGGACGAAATGTCGCGTCACCCGTTTTGCGCCCTAGTCGCCGCGGGTGGAACCGGCGAGCTGTACTCGCTCACCGTGCCCGAAATCATCGACGTGGTGCGCGTCACGGTGGATGCCGCTGCCGGCCGCATGCCCGTAGTCGCCGGCGTGGGTTTCAACGCGGCTCTGGGTGCTGAGATCGCGCGCGGCGTCGAGAAAGCCGGTGCGGCCTGCCTGCTGGCCCTGCCCCCCTACTATTCGAACGCCCCCGAAGACGGCCTGTTCGACTACTACGAAGCCATCGCCCGCGCGAGCGGGCTTCCGCTGATGGTTTACAGCCGCGATTGGGCCGTGTTCTCTCCGCAAATGGTGGCGCGCCTCGCCGAGCGCCTCCCAACGCTCGCGGCGTGGAAAGATGGCCAGGGCGACGCCCGCAAATACCAGCGCATCATGAGCTATGTGGGGGACCGCCTGGCCTGGCTGGGGGGCATTGGCGACGATTGCGTCCCGGCGTATTTCGCCATCGGCGTGCAAGCCTATACGTCGAGCATCTCGAACATCGCGCCCAAGGTCTCGTTGCAGTTGGCCGAAGCCGGTCTGGCGCGAGATTTCACGCGTCTCGATGAACTGATGCGCCGCTACGTGCATCCGCTCTACGCCATTCGCGATCGCATGCGCGGCTACGAAGTGGCCGTCATGAAAGCCGCCATGGAGATTCTGGGCATGCAGGCGGGACCCGTCCGTCCGCCGCTGACGAACTGCCGGCCGCAGGACATTGAAGATGTCCGGAAACTGATGGACGTGTACCGGGAAGTCATTGAAGAGAGGGAGTCCGGCTCAAAGGCGGAACGCTCCCCAGCGGGAGCGGGAAGGGTGTCTCGGTAGGGCATGAGTGGGGAAAGCTTGAAGAAAGTGGTGTGGACCGAAATCCCTCTTCGCTTTAGACAATAGTCCTCTCGCGTGCCCTGCATCCGCTCCACGGAAAATAAGCGCTGATAACACGCGCAATATTTTGTCTCTTTAAGCGTCACCGTTCGGCAGCGACACCAAAAGTCAACCGCTTGCAAGGGAGCCCGTCGACACGTACCATACACCAGTCGGCCATGGTATCGAAGCAAGAGATCGCCGCATTTAACGATGAAGACTTGGGCTTGATCGCGACAGCGGATGCCGGTACCTATCCTGACGATGTCTTACTCGCGGTATGGGAAAGACTCGCTGCGCACGACGTGGTCGTCGAGTTTGTCAACCAGCAGGCGGCGCTCGGCGAAACGCCTTCGGAATACCTTGTCACTGTCGCCACCTTTCGTAACTACGTACGGGCTCAGTTTGCTCAGACCCGTTTGCTGTCGAGCGGCATGCAGGCATTTCTCTTCGACGACAACGTGATTCGGATTAACTGGTTCTGGTGCACGGCACTGGGCGGCGTAAAACTGCGCGTACCCGCGGGCGATATAGTGGAAGCGCTAGAGATTCTGAGGCTCGATTCGGCAGACCAGTCTGGACACTCGTAACATCGCAGCCAGCCAACTTGTCCCAGCCTAGGGCGCTTTTTGAATCTCGACAAACTGCCAGCCGAAGCGTCCCTTGATGCAAAGGTTGCCGTGGCCGACGGAGTGGTCGAGCGGTGAAGTGACACGAACGATCTTGGCGTCCTGCGCGTGAACGGTGAGTTCGCAGCCGACGCCGCAATAGCCGCATATCGTGTCGGTCTGCGTCTGGCGGGACTCGTCCCACGTGCCCGCTTCACGCATCTCGTATTCGCTCTTGAACATCAGTGCGCCGGTTGGGCAGACGGCGATACAGTTGCCGCAATAAACGCAGGCGGAATCGGGGAGCGGAACGTCGAACTCGGTCGAGATGTGGGCGGAGAAGCCGCGTCCGGCTAGGGCGATGGCGAAGGTGTTCTGCGCGTCCACGCCGCAAGCCTCAACGCACTTGTAACACAGAATGCATTTGCCGTAATCCCGCACGTAAAGATCGTTGTCGATTTTCGGCGGCTGGGCCACCGTGGCGGGGGAGGCGCCGAAGCGGTGCGGGTGCGCGCCATAACGCTCCATGTAGGTTTGGAGCGCGGGAGCCGTCGAGACATCCACCGATGACGCTAGAAATTCGAGCACGATGCGGCGGCTGAGACGGACCCGCTCGGAATCTGTGTGGATCGCCATGCCGGGCTCGACTTTGCGAGAGCAGGCGGGAACCAGCGTGCGCGATCCTTCCAGCTCGACCACGCACACGCGGCAAACATTCACCGGCGTGAGACTTTCCAGAAAGCAGAGCGTGGGGGTGTCGATGCCCAGGCTGCGTGCGGCGTCCAGGATTGTCGAGCCCTCGGGAACCGAGACAGCCTGTCCGTCGATGCGGATTTCAATCAGGCTGCGCGGGCGAGAGGGTGGAGCCATGGGGACCGGGCCGCGCGGGATCGGGATC
>JBGPKX010000302.1:0-7202 GCA_041486185.1 Bryobacteraceae bacterium
ACGCCGCCCATGCCGAACGCCAGGCCGAAGAAGAGGCCGGAGACCATGCCCACTTTTCCGGGGATCAGGTCCTGCGCGTAGACCAGAATCGCCGAAAACGCCGAAGCCAAAATTAGGCCGATGATCACGCTCAGGATGCCGGTCCAGAACAGGTTGGCGTACGGCAGCGCGAGCGTGAAGGGGAGCACCCCCAGAATTGAGCACCAGATGACGTACTTGCGGCCGATGCGGTCGCCGATGGGACCGCCGATAATAGTTCCCGCCGCGACGGCGCCCAGGAAAACGAACAGATGGACCTGGGCGTTTTGCACGGACACGTGAAACTTGTTGATCAAGTAGAACGTGTAATAGGTAATGAGACTGGCGAGATAGAAATACTTCGAAAATACCAGGGCGATCAAAACCGTAATCGATAACCCGATTCTTCTGGAAGACAGAGCCGGGCGATGATCCGCATGTGTGGTCTCGGACTTTGCTTTGGCCGCCCGGTGTTTCTTCGACCAAGCGCCCACGTTCGCGAGCACGATGATCGCAAGCAGAGCCGCCAGCGAAAACCAGGCAATGCTGGATTGGCCTCTCGGCAGGACAATGAACGCCGCCAGCAAAGGTCCCAGGGCGGATCCCGCATTGCCACCGACCTGAAAGAGCGATTGCGCGAGACCGTGTTGCCCGCCCGAAGCCATGCGCGCCACCCTGGATGACTCGGGGTGAAACACCGCAGAGCCCACGCCGACCAGCGCCACAGCCACAAGAATCTTGCCGAAACTCAGGGCCAGGGACAAAATCAACAGCCCGACGAGCGTAAACCCCATGCCAACCGTGAGCGAGTACGGCTTCGGCCGCTTATCGGTATAAAGACCTACGAGGGGCTGCAAAAGAGAGGCCGTCGTCTGGCCCGTGAGCGTGATCAGGCCCACCTGTCCGAAATCGAGATGGAAAGCAGTTTTCAGCAATGGATAGATCGCCGGAATCAGCGATTGCACCATGTCATTCAGGAAATGGCAGAAGCTAATGGCCGCCAGGATCGTAAATGCGGTCTTGTGCCTGACCTGCTTCCGGGACTCGGCGGGGATCGCCCTGACGTTGGTCTCCATCGATGGTTAGATGATCCGCACGGCGAGTGGTTCCACGTGCTCCCGCGCGGTTGTAAGTGTTGGAAGAAAATCTATTTGGCGCACCATTCCAATGTAGAGGACCGGCGCGAGGAAAACCAATCTGCTGCGGGCGCTCTATTCTCCGCCTCGAGCCAGGCTTGATTCCGCCAGTTGTTTCACGTGCTCCAGCACCCGCAAGTGAATCCGATGAATAATGTAATCCGACCACTGGCTCCAGTACGATGCCGGCCAGAGATGGTGCTGATACCAGGTTGTGCCTTCGAGGCGCGTACGCCCGCCGGCCAGCGGCTCGAGCAGAAACTGACCGGCTTGCGAGACCAGAAACCCGTGCAGGTGTGGTGGCTGCGCTGCCCGATATGGCGTCCACTCCTGCATCGGCGGCGGGTTGGCGGTCACGGCGAATTTCAACAGGTGCGGCTCGTTCCAGATCTGGATGGGCTCTTCGAAGGCGCCGGTCGAGAACACGCAGTGGCGTACGGCGCCCACGCCGCGGCCTTCGATCTCAGCGCGGATCGGATAGGCTATGCCCGAGCGGAAGAGCCACTCGCGCGGCTCCGGTAGTTGCGCGAAAGACACAACGTGATGCCAGACAATCCCGGGCGGGGCGTCAATCTCTACCGACGTGCGTACCGCCAAAACGGGCGAGGGTGGCTTGATGATGCGCTCAATTGCGGCCAGTGTGGGCGCAAGCAGAATCACAATCAGGGCCGATGCAGTGGCCGGCGCCTGGGTGGACGGCCGGTGCTGCAGGCCGTAGCCCACGGTACCGCCGAGGATCGCCAGCGGCAGGGCGATAGGCAGCGCCATCGCAAGGCAGATCAGTCCTTCCAGGGAGATTGCCAGCAGCGCTCCTCCAAGCAGCAATACGGACATCGAGGAAACCCAGACACACTCGCTGTACTTGCGCGGCCGGCGGTATCCGTAGAGCAAGACCGAGGTGAGTCCGAGACAGAACGGCAGCGCGACAAACAGACCCCATCCGTAAGTCCGCAGGAGCACTGTGGCGAACACCGCAATGGCCGCTCCGGCGAGCACAGTCAGTACCACCGCCGCGACAGCGCTGGCTAGCGCGCTATCCGGCATGATGTTGTCGAGCCAACGCTGGCTGCGCCTTTGCGGCTGCGGATTGATTTCGCGTTCATCAGCCGAAGGCACGAGGCTGAGCATGGCGAAAAAAGCGAGGTTCAGAACCGGGGCGAAAAAGAGCGCTACCAGCCACACCGGCATCCGCGCAGCGCGCAGTCGCCTGACCGTCAGCACTACGCCCAGCCAGATAAATGGAATCGCCGTCAGCAGCATGAACGAAAGGAATTGCGCGTCGGCCCGCGAGAGCTGATTGATGTGAACGGCACCGGCCGGCGAAACCCAGTAGGAGAGCCATCCCCAGGGACGGTGGAAAACGGTGGCCGCGACAAAACGGTCGAGGTTATATTTGAGCGCGAAGCCCACGATGCCAGTCAGCGCGTATGCGCCGCGACCGATCGTCCGGCTGGCCAGCAGTCGTGAAATTGAGTCCAAGCGCAATTATAAGCGCAGGAAACGCAGGGCGGGCAGCGCCGCTAAACTGTGGCGCTCGATCTCGACGTTGCCGTTGCCGCCTCGCAAGTCCCTTTGCTTTTTTGCGAGGATTGTCTCTTTGTAGGCCAGGATTACGCGCTGTTTGCGGGAGCCGGCGGCTTTTCTGTCCGGCGAAGCAACAAGCCGCAGGTCTCCCGCAAAAGCCGGGCAGGCGCGCGCTACGACTGCCCGTAGTGCAAAGCTACTTCAACACCACCTGTCCCGGAGGACTGCAAACGGGCTGGCTGCTGGGATCGGCGCCCACCGCGCACACCTGCACCTGTGTGGCTCCGGGCGCAATATCGGCGGGAACGATCAGATTTACTTGCTGCAAACCCGGAATGCCGGGTGCGTCACCCCCATAGTACGGCTTGGGAATGTCTCGGCCGGCAATGCGCGCCGTGATGGCTCCGCTTCCGGGGGAATTCAGGCCGGTGGCAAAGATCTGGATCACGCTTCCCAACGCCGCCGGATTGGCCGCGCCGTTCACGGTGTTGTTCTGGTTGAGAATGCCAGGGTTGAAAATCGCCGGCGCCACGACCGCCAGCGCTACCGTTTGCGCGGCGCTCTGGCCATCGACGGTGACGATCATTAGCGCCGACGTCCTCAGCGCCAGTTGTGGCGGCACCTGCAAATTGATTTGCGCCGCCCCGGTGTAGAGCAGTTTCGCGGGCACGGCATTGAAAGTCACGGCGACGTTCATGCCGGAAAGGTTCGCTCCCAGGATGGTGGCCAGCGATCCCGGCACCACCGGCCCGGGCAGGAAGCTGGCGGCGTTGACGACCGCCCCGATCACCGGCGCGCCTGCGCCCGACCCGCTGGTCACGGTGAATGTGACAGGGAGCACTTTGCTGCCGGCGAGCGGACCGGCATCCACGGTGATCGACGCCTGATAGGTTCCCGGACCCGCCTTGTCGGGATGCACGGTGACAAACAACGTGGCGTTGTTCGTTGCCGATGCGGGATCGGCGGTGAGCCAAGCGGCGCCGCTTTGATAAGTAACGCTGGAGGTCCAGTTCAAGAAGCCGCCGCCGTTGTTCAACACGCGCACATACTTGATCTGGATGCCGGCGTTGGCGGGCGAGGTGAAGTTGAGCGGCGGCGAATCCACGAACAGTTTGGGGAAGTAAGACGCGTCGCAGTCACCGAGCGCGTCGCAATCCGATTGCGGCTGGACATCGGCAAAGCGCGGCACGGGCGCTGTGGACGCCACGTTCACCGTCGAGAGCGGCGCAAAGGAGACTTTGGCATCGGCGACGATCGTGCCGCCACCGCTGTTGGGCAGGATGCCGACAAAGGTCGGAAACTGCGCGCTCTCGCGGATGCTGGGGTTCGAGTCCACCACTTCATACACCACGTTGCCTGCGCCGTCAGCCAGCATCACTTCGCTCGCGGTGGTGAAAGCCGTAGTGCCGGATCCGGGCACGGGGAAGGCAACCATTCCGCCGGCGCCGGTTTGATCTGCACCCGTCACCCGGATAAGGAGGAGCGAGCCCGCGGGACTGGGCGCGTACTGTCCGCCTGACACCGCCACGCCCAGATCGCCGCCCGCCGTGGGCTGAACCGCGCTCGATCCGGCGATGAAGTCCGGGACAAACAGCCGCCCGCCCGCCGGGAATCCCGAATAGCGCACCATGATGCGGGTGCCGGTGTCGGAGAGCGGATCTTTGGGCAAAAATGCGCTGGCGAACCCTTCCGTAAGGCGCGTGGAGAAGAAGCTGGTGCCACGGGCCAGCAGGTTGGCGAGCGTGATAGTGGATGGCAAAGGCGAGCCCTGGCAGCGCACCTGGCTCGAAGAAGATTGCGTGAGCAGGCCGGGCTCCGCGACAGCCACCGTGAACTGAGCGCCCGAAAAACTGGGGGACTGTTGATTGAACGAGAGGAATGCGTAGATCGGCTGCTGCGGGCCGCTGATGTGGCTGGCATCGCCGCGCAGGTTGCTGATGCGCAGATTCGCCTGGCCGGACGCCGCCAATGTGAAGCTGAGGCCGTTAAAGACCACCGCACTCACACCGAATGGCTGCGCCGAAACGTTGGCCGCCACCGGACCCGATCCCGTGTCCACGGTCATCTGCACGTCGGTGAAATTGTTGTTCAGCTTGTTGGTGACATTCACGTTGAGGAAGACCGTCAGGTTTCCACCCACGGCGGCGCCAGGCGTGCCGCCCGCGCAGGTGATCTGGATGTCGCCCATTCGTTCCGCCAGGCCCTCAGCGTGAACCATCGCGGGGACCGCCGTAGGCGTGCAGACGAAAGATGCGGAATAAGCCAGATTTACAGAAAGCGACAGTAAGATAAGTAGTCCACGAACTTGCATACATTTCTCCTCTAGGAAATAGCACCCAATACCCCGTGGCCGACGTTACGCAATATTAGTACCAACATTAGGTCCAGGAAAATAGAGGATTGCCCTGTCGATTTCGGAGGCATTTCGACACAGTATGGCGATTTCCGGACTCGGATGGAAGCCTGGCGCCGGCGAGCAACAGGCTGCCGAAACCCCGCGTCGGTCGCAATCACCAGCTCGGAGTGCAAGCCGATCGGGTGTTAACCGAATCGTTGATGCCGCGGCGATGCGTGAAAACGATTGCCCGTCGGCAAAAAAGGTGCTGGATTTGCTTCAGCTTGAGGTGGAGGCAGGTACGAAAAGGCCAGCCAGGTAAGCAGGCGCGCAAATGGCTCACCAATCCGAATACGGGGTGCCCTCAAGACTCGTTTTATCCGATCCGCTGTGAACGTCGAAGATGCCAGGCTCGCTCTGGCTAACACTTTGCACCGCCTCCTCCATGACGATTTTCCAGGTAGTGCTGTTCCCGGTCATGGGATCGGTGGGTACTTCCCGCAAATAGCCTTCCTGAACCAGGTCTTGTAAAGCCTGCGGCGCCTTCTGCTTGTCGTAGGTGTACTCGTCGATGGTGGTGCGCAAGGTCATGAGGTTGTTGCGCAGCACGCTCTCCTTCGTGCGCAGGATGGATTTCTGATAGAGCGGAATGGCGATCGAGACCAGGATCACGATGATGGACATCACGATGAGCAGCTCGATGAGAGTAAAGCCTGCGATGGAGAATTCGCCGCGTCGCGCCGCTTGCCGGCTACCATTCTGAATACGAGGTTCCATCTCCCGCCTTTTCGGTGCTCTTGGTGTAAACATCGAAGACGTTCTGGCCGCCCCATCCGGTCGATTGCGGGTCGTCCTGCATGCTGCGCTTTCCCCAATCGGTGGAGTTGGTCATGGGATCTTTGGGGATGCGGCGCAGGAAGCGCACTTTCTTGTCCACCTGCCCGGCCAGCTTGACGCCATCCACCAGGACTTCGAGGCTTTCCGGATATCCCTCGGCTCCGACTTTCTGAGGCCCCAGCAGGCCCTGATCGGCGGAGTCTTTATACTTGTCGATGGCGTGGCGCATTTCAATCAGCACGCGGCGCAACTCACGCTCTTTCTCGCTGCGCACTTTGGAGCGCGCGAGCGGTACCGCCATGGTGGTCAGTATGAGCAGGATCGTGAACGCCACGATCAGCTCGATTAACGAGAACCCGCGCTGGTTCCGGCGCCTCAGCATAGGCCATTACTTGACGCTGACCGCAAGCTGCGGCGTGGCGCTCAGGATGGGCTGCGATTGCGAATTCCGCAGCGTGAGTTGCGGCACCGTCACTACTGTGTCGCCGCGCCCCACTGCCTGAAATACCAGGGTCACGATGGACCCCGATCCGCTCACGCCACCGGTCGAGGGGAAACGGCTGATACTCACGGTGGCTTCTCCGGTATCGTTCAAAACATTTTTCGAGAATGCCACCTGCTGGCCGTCGCTCGCCAGCAGGTTGCCGCGTACCACGTCGTTGAGGCGCAGGACCTTCGGATCGAAGCGTATTTGCATGGGCGTGGCAGCCAGATCGGCTGCGTTCTCGACCATCAGACTCACCGTAACGGTCCCGCTGACCAGTGTGCTGGTCTGTGCAGGCACGAACGTCACGCGAGCATTCCCTCCGGGAGCCTGATCGGGCCGGCCTTCGGGCTTGGCCGGCGGCATCGGCGGGGCGGTAGCGGGCGGCGCCGTGGCTGGTGGTGACACGGGTTGGACCGGCACGGTGATCGGCTGCCTCACCGGCGGCGCGTTGACCCCGGGAATCAGCGGCGCGGTTTGCGCGGGAATCAGCGGCACGGTTTGCGGCGGAGCGCCAGGGCTGGGTTGCACAGCCTGGCCGGGAGCGTTCGGCGCCAACCCCGGACCTGCCTGCGGCGCCGGCGGCGCAGCCATAGGGGGCGGTCCTGGTTGGGGCACGGGCGTGGCCGGCGGCGCCTCGGCGGGCTTCTGCGGGGCGTAATTCAGCTTGACGGTCGTCTGGTTACCCGCCGAGATGCTGCGCAGATTGACAGCGGTGATCTCTGCCGTTCGCACGATGTGCGGAATGAGCGCAATCACTAGCTCCTGGCTGTCCTTCTTGAAGGTTTCGCTGGTAAAAAGGCGGCGAATGATCGGAATGTTGCCCAGCCCGGGCACGCCGGTGACGCCCTTGGTTTCCTGGATCTGC
>JBGPKX010000303.1:0-7181 GCA_041486185.1 Bryobacteraceae bacterium
CGCAAGCTCACCCAGGTCCGTATAGCCAAGGCGCTCGGGATCACCCAGGACAGCGTTTCGCGCCTCGAAAAGCGCAGTGATCTCCTGCTGTCGACACTCAGGAAGACTGTCAAGGCCATGGGCGGGAACCTGTCGCTGGTCGCTGAATTCCCTGACCGCGCGCCGGTCGTGCTGTCCGGCATCGCTGAAGACAATCCGCCGCGAAAGTCGGTAGGCTCGGAAAGACGCACACGCGCATGCTTAGGGGGCAAAGAGGAGCGTAGTGGTTACAAAACGGTTACAATCGCCAAAAATGGCGAACCGCGCTTTTCATGTTTTCCAATTTAAGTCCTTTATAATGTTTGGTGCGGAGAGGGGGACTTGAACCCCCACGAGATTGCTCCCGCTAGCACCTCAAGCTAGTGCGTCTGCCAATTCCGCCACCTCCGCAATTCGTGAAAAGCTACTTCTTCGGTGGGACCGGTATCTGCTGCGGCTTGCCGGGCGTATTCGAGCCGGGTACCGTGGGTGTCGCCGTCATGGGCGCCGGACCGGAGGCCGGATTTGCTCCCGCGGGCACCGACTGCTTCGCCGGGGCCTTCCGTTCGAGCACCGTTGCAGTTGCGCCGGCGTTTCGCGTCGCCAGAATCGAAAGCGCGAACGACGTGCACATGAATACGATGGCCGAGATGGTGGTGGCTTTCGACAACAGCGTCGCCGAGCCGCGCGGCCCGAACGCGGTTTGCGAGCCCATCCCGCCGAAGGCGCCGGCCAGATCGGCGGCTTTTCCGCTTTGCAGCAGGATCACGATGATCAGGAACAAGCACACCACCACATGGATGGCTACAACCAAGTAGTACATAGTGAACTTCCAGTATAGAAGACGGTCGCGCAGGCGGTCAAACCACGCTCCGGCCGCTGTGTTACAATCCCCCAGTCAACGCACATGAGACCAATCCTTTTCACCGCAATTTTCGCCCTAACTGCCAGCGCTGCGCTTGCCGAAACCACGGTTCTCGATGGCTTCACGCTCATCGACGGCACGGGGCGGCCACCGGTCGCCAACGCGGCCATGATCATTGTGGACGGGCGCATCACGTGGGCCGGACCGCAATCGCAGCTCAAGGCGCCGGCGGGCGCGCCGGTCACGCACCTCGCCGGCAAATACGTCATGCCTGGAATCATCAACCTCCACGGGCACCTCGGTAACACGCTCGATCTCGCGCAGGACCCCAAGAACTACACCCGCGAGAACGTCGAGAAGCAGCTCAAGCTCTACGCTTCCTATGGCGTGACGGCGGTGGTCAGCATGGGGACCGATCCGGACCTCGTTTTCCAGTTGCGCGCCGCGCAGCGCGCTGGGCGGCCGCACGAGACTCGCATCTTCACCGCGGGCCGCGGCTTCACCGGTACGGGCGGATACCCGACCACGGCGCAGGGCATGAAAGGTGTGCCCTTCGAAGTCGCCGGCACAGGCGACGTGGACAAGGACGTCGCTCACCTGGCGGACCAGAAAGTTGACGTCGTGAAGATCTGGGTGGACGATCATCTGGGCCGCGAAAAAAAGATCCCGCTCGATCTGTGCAAGGCCATCATCGCGGATGCGCATCGGCACGGCGTGAAGGTCGCGGCGCATGTCTTCTATCTGGACGACGCGAAGGCGCTGATCGATGCCGGCCTGGATGGCCTGGCGCACAGCGTGCGCGATAAACCGGTCGACGACGAGCTGATCGCATCGATGAAGAAGCACGGAGCGTTTCAGTCGGCGGCCACGCTGACGCGCGAGGAATCGACGTTTATCTTCGCCAAGCCCGGGCCGCTGCTCGAAGATTCGTTCTTCACGCGCGGCGTGGCGCCCACGGTGCTCGCCACGCTTAAGAGCCCGGCGTATCAGCAGAAGGTTGCCTCCGACCCGGATTACGCCAAATATGCGGGGTTTCTCAAGATGGCCATGCACAACTTAAAGAAGCTCTCGGATTCCGGCGTGAAAATCGGGTTCGGCACCGATAGCGGCCCGCCCGCGCGCTTCCAGGGGTACTCCGAGCACCGGGAGATGGAGTTGATGGTGCAGTCCGGCCTCACGCCCCTGCAGGTGATCACTGACGCCACGCGCAATGCCGCCGAATTTTTGCGGGCGAAAGACCTGGGCACGCTCGAGCGTAGCAAATGGGCCGACCTGATCGTGCTCGACAAAAACCCGCTCGACGATATCCGCAATACGCGCTCGATCGATGTGGTCATGATCGCGGGAAACAAAATCTGACCAATATGCTGACCCGCCGAGCGTTCATTGCGGGCGCCACCCTAGCCGCATTGCGGGCGGAAGCCGAGCCGCGGTACCGGGTCGGCATCACCACTAACACGCGTGGCGGCTGGGAAAAGGACGTCTTCCTTTCCTTCCGCGAGGCGCACGAGGTCGGCTATCCCTATGTCGAGTCGTTCGTCGACTACTTCGGGGAGTACCTCGACAAGCCGCAAGAACTGCTGCATAAGACCGACGCGATCGGCGTCAAGTTCGACACCGTCTCAAACGGCGGCCGCATGGAAATGCACTTCGAGGATCCGTCGAAGCACGAGAAGATCCTCGAGCAGCACATGCGTCTCGCGCGGTTCGTCAAGAGCCTGGGCTGCGATCACCTGAAAATCAATACCGGCCCACGGCGGCCCGCGGGGACAACGGCGCAGGATCTGAAGAATATGGCGGCGGTGCTCGATATGCTGGGCCACCGGATGGGCGACGAAACGGGTTTGAAATTCGGCGTGCACGCGCATATGTGGACGCAACTCGAAAACCGCCATGAGATCGACACGATTATGGCGTCGACCGATCCGCAGCACGTCGGCTTTGTCCTCGATACCGGACACATCACCATGGCGGGCATCGATCCGGTGGAACTGACCCGGAAGCTCGGCCATCGCATCATCGAGTTTCACCTCAAGGACACAAAGCCTGAATACCGCGGCGGCGCAAAGCAGCGCCTCGAGCGCAACGACGCCATGAAAGACCCCATTTTTTTCGAGCTAGGCAAAGGCGGCGTGGATTTTCCAGCGATCAAGAAGCACCTCGATGAAATCGGTTGGAGCGGCTGGCTGACGGTGGAACTCGATTCCTCGCCCTTTCGGCCGCCCAAAGAGAGCGCGCGCATCAGCAAGAACTACATCGAGAAAACTCTGGGCATCAAAGTGTAGCGCAGGGATTGAAGAGACCTGCGGCACTTTGGCGGAAAGCTCCAACAAAAAGCCGCAGGTCTTCCGCAAACCTCGCGGCAGCCCTGCGCTACAGTGGAAGGAAGCCATGATGGTCCTGGCGGGGCGGCGCGAACTATGATCTTCGACAGCCAGCCGCCTCCCCGTGGATGGCTGGACCACTTCGCTCCCACCGCGCGTTACTGTATGCGCACCGAAGTGCACGTGCACGCGCTCGCCATCTCAGCCAGCGTTCTGCTCTCATTTTTTCCGTTTCTGATCGTGATGATTTCGCTGTGCCGCTATGGCTTTCGCTGGCCCGCGGCGGTGAACGCCATCTTTATCGCGTTGAACGACTATTTTCCCGGCGAACTGGGCGGGTTTCTCAAGCGCAATCTGATAGCCGTGGTCGAGTCACGAGGGCCCATGCAAATCACGTCGGTCCTGCTGCTGCTCGTCACCGCCAACGGCATTTTCGAGCCGATGGAAGTGGCGCTCAATGGCGTGTGGGGCGTGACGGAGAACCGCACTTATCTCAAGAACCAATTGCTGAGCCTGGGTTTGATTTTTCTGTGCGGCGGCCTCGCGCTGTTGTCGTTTATTCTCACGGCGCTGAACCAGACTTATCTGGGCAATTTCCTGGGACTCCCGGCCAGAATTCCATTGTGGATCAGCCAAGTGTTTTTCAAGCTCGCCGCGGTACCCATCTCCATCCTTGCGTTGTTCCTGGTCTACTGGCTTCTGCCCAACCGGCGCGTGGCTCCGCTGCGCGTGGCGCCGGTAGCGATCCTGGTCGGACTGGGAATCGAGCTGCTGAAGTACATCAATTTACTCACCTGGCCGCTGTGGAAGGATAAGCTGCAGAAAGAGTACGGCCCGTTCTATATCTCGGTGACCATCGTGCTCTTTAGTTTTGTCGCGTGCATGATCGTGCTGGCCGGCGCCGAATGGGCCGCGCGCGAGAATGCGGAAACCAACCGGACGTTGGCGCCTATCGATGGCTAGATCGAAGACGGGCGATCCGTCAGCGCGCTCGGTGAAGAAATCATCGGCGTAGTTGACCACCTGGACCTGGAAGAACTCGTGTGCCGATTATTCGTCTTCATCCCCAAAGCGGATTCTCACGACTTATCCTGCGGGTCAGATCCCGGACTTCTTGTGGCATGGTGGGTCTACGGGTTTGGCCGCGCCGAACCCTCCAAGTCCAATACAGGCGGAATCCCTTGCGGTGCCATGCAATGACCCTCCCCGGTTTGACGATGACCAGCAGAGCGCGCCCGTCAGTCCAGATCCGACGATGGCGGCACAGGCCAGGTCTGAGCTACTTCGATTGCGTGAGGGGCCGGGGACGGCTGGCTCCTCTCGATCCATCCCACAACCGGTCCCCCTGTTCCTGGTAACGACCGAGCTTGTCCCACCGTTCGCGTGTGATGCCGTTGAGGTCGTAGACGACGAGGCCGGATGCGACTGTGAGCTCGTTGGTGAGCCGTTGGGTGCCGTCCATGCGGGCTCCGTAGGAATCGACGAACGCGTACGGGCCCTTTTCGAGCCGCAGAACTGCGATATCGGCGAGAGCGCCGACCGACAGGTGGCCGAGCTGTTCGCGATGGATGATGCGGGCCGGGTTCCAGGTGGACCGGTAGACCACATCATCCAGCGACATGCCCATATTCAGGAATTTCGACATGACATTGAGCTGATCTTTCATGCCGGAGTTGAGGCTGCCCGAGTGGACGTCGGTGGAGATGGAGTCGGGCAGAAAGGCCTGTGTGACGGCAGGTACAGCCTGGCGGAACTCGAACGCGGCACCGCCGTGGCCGACGTCGAATAGAACCCCGCGCTTGCGCGCCTCAAACAAGTAGGGCAGCAGGCGGCCTTTATCATCGAGCATGGGCACCGGCGCGTAGAAGCAGTGCGTGTAGATGTCGCCGGGACGGAGTTTTTTGAGGACGAGGTCCTGGAAGGGCCGCTCCGGCCGGAAGTCGCCGAAGTCGATCATGACGGGAATGTTTGCCAGGATGCCGGCTTCGACGCCGCGCTCGACGGGCGTCCAGTCGGGACCGCGGTAGTGTGCGACCTTGATGCCGACGATGGTGTCGCGATTGGCGATGGCGATGTCGGCGGCACCCTTTGCGTCCATGTCGCTGACGTTCTGCTCGTGATCGTCACCGGGCATTCCGGCTCCGCCGATGTTTAGCAGGACCAGAACACGCGTTCGTGCGCGATCGATGACGGTTCTTTTGAACTGCGCGAAATTGCGGCGCCCGGAGGAGCCGGCGTCGACGACCGTAGTTACGCCTACGCGAAGGGCGAACGCATCGGGGAAGATACTGGAGTGGCCGCCGGCAAGTCCGGTTCCCTCCGAACCGGCGAAGACGTGAGAGTGGAGATCTATCAGGCCGGGAGTGACGTACAGGCCTGCGACATTGACCACCTTGTGGGCCTGCAAGGCCGGGATGTTGGCTGAGACGGCGGCGATGTGGCCATCGCGAATGGCGACGTCGCGTACCGCACTGATGTTGTTTTTCGGATCGATGACATGGCCGCCCTTCAAGAGAAGGTCATAAGACGTTTGGGCCAGCAGCGCATTCGTTAGCAGGATGAGAATGGAGAGTCGCATAAGCGGAAGCGACTATTCTATACGGTTCAGAATCCCGCATTGCAAGCCTGTCGTGACCCTAATCCGTCGCTAACACGGCAAAGACTGTTCACCGCAAAGGCGCGGAGACGCCGAGAAATCCAAGTTTCTGCAGCCCTCGGTGGTGTCAGCAGCCGCACCCGCTAGGTGAAATCTCAATAACACCGACTCCCATCACTCTGCGGCGCCGGCATCCCTTCCGAATCGCGCTCCGAGCCAGCGAAACCCTTTTCTTGACTTCCTCGGCCTCTCAGCGTCTCGGCGTTGAAAAGTTTATCGACGATTACGGTCGTGAGCGCCTGTGACCTGTGATGAGGGGCACACGCGGACGGACCGGGTTCCATATAATGGAGACCTATGAAGCTCACACGACGACGCCTTCTACAAGCTACCGCTCTTTCGCCTGCCGCTGCCGCGGCTGCGACGAGAACTACAAGCGGCCTGACAGCCTCATCGCCATCTTCGTTGTATGCGAGCCTTGGCGTGAAGCCTGTGATCAACGGCGTGGGCGTGGTGACCGTGCTCGGCGGATCGATCATGCCGCCCGAGGTGACCCGCGCCATGGAGGAAGCGTCCCGTTTTTTCATCCCGCTGCCGGAGTTGGAGAAGAAGGTGGGCGCACGGATTGCGGAACTATTGAAAGCGCCTGCGGCTATGGTAACTTGCGGCGCGGCGTCTGCCATCACCGTGGGTACGGCTGCGTGCCTGTCGCAGGGTGACCCGGCGAAACTGCAGCAGTTGCCCAATCGCGAGGGGATCCGGTACGAAGTGATCCAGCAGAAGTCGCACCGCTGCGGCTACGAGCACCAGATGGAGTTGTGTGGCGCAAAGGTGGTGGCTGTGGAGACGCGGAAGGATCTGGAAGCGGCCATTAACGAGCGAACGGGGATGATGTTCTTCCTGAACAAGGGTGAACCGGACGGCCAGATCAAGCGCGACGAATGGGTGAAGATTGCCAGGGAACGGGGCGTACCCACGATGAACGACGCCGCCTCCGATGCGACGCCAAAAGAAAATTTGTGGAAGTACACGCAGCAAGGGTTCGATCTGGTGATCTTTTCCGGAGGGAAAGCGTTGCGGGGGCCGCAGTCCAGCGGACTGCTGCTGGGCAGAAAGGACCTGATTGACGCTTCCCTGCCCGCGATGTCGCCGTTCGGCGGAATCGGCCGGGGCATGAAGGTCGGTAAAGAAGAACTGTGCGGTTTGCTGGCGGCGGTGGAACGTTATCTGAAGGTAGACCACGAGGCGGAGTATCGCGAGCTGGAGGCGCGAGTGGCGTCGATACGTACGGCGCTCAAAGGTGTGAACGGGATTGAGACGGACCGGACCGTGCCTGCCATTGCGAACGAAGTGCCGCACGTCACGGTGCGGTGGGACG
>JBGPKX010000304.1:0-7181 GCA_041486185.1 Bryobacteraceae bacterium
GAGGTCTCTCCCAGGCAATCCGTTCGGGACAGCGATCCGGCGAACCCTGGACCCGATTCACTCGCTCTTGAGCCAGCTCACGTTGCCCTTCGTCGTCACCCCCGAGCAGTTGGAAAAGTCCAGGTCCGCCGCTCAAGTTATTACTGGCTGTGGGGATGAGTCGTGCTTGTCACTCGCAGCCGAGACTTTTCCGAGGCCCGTCACTGGCGCAGCTACTGGCTGTGTGGATGCACCGATAGTCGGCCGCGAAACGATACTTAACTACCCGACCGTGGCCATTCAACTCGGCTCGGGTGATCAACGGAGGCTAACGCTGTGGATGGCTCCTGATCTGGGATGCTTTGCCCTGAGAATCACGACTGAGGAGCGGCGGCCCGACACTTTTCGCTTGGTGAGCCGAAAACAGGCGCTCAAGGTGACCTTGAACCCTTAAGAACACCTGCGCAGCGCCGGAGCGCTTGCAGAGTCCACGCGACAGAGGGTGGCATCTGCGCGAGTTCGGTCTTTGATCACGCCCCTCCCCGCGATACAATTCTCCAGGAGGTTCCCCATGCGTACCCTTACCTGCCTGGTCTTTCTGTCCGCAAGCATTGGCACGGCACAACAGCTGCCCGTGATCGAGAAGGTCGATCATCAGCCGCTCGCCGCGCAGGTGTCGCGGTTGCTCGAAGCGCTCGAAGTCCTGGGCGATCCGTTGCCTGCCGAAGAAACCGCGGAGCTGAAGCGGCTGGCGGGCGCGCCGTCCGACCGCGGGCAGGCCGTCACGCAGATTCAAAAGATTCTGGACCGCCACTGCCTGGTGGGCGTCGAGATCAATCCGGAAAGCCGCGTGAAAGTGCAGGAAGGGCCGGCCAAGGCGGAACTGGTCGAACAGGGCTGGCGCAACTTTCTCGTAAAAGTGATCAACCAGGCGGGCATCACGCCCGTGCTCGCCGCCGAGAGTCCCAACGCCGGCATGCTGGCGGGCAGCGAGAGTTACGCTGTGTCGCGACGTTGGCTGGACATCCGCATGTTCGACAAGCAACCCATGCGGCCGCGGCTTTCGGGACTGGAAGTCGAGTACCGGATCCTCCAGCTTTTCTCTCGAGACGCCGGAAAGCGCGAGGCGCGTCTCGAGTTCAATGTGGGGCAGGGAACGCAGGATCTCGGGTTCCGCAGCCAGGTTGACCTGCTGTTCAACGCGCGCCCCGCCACGAAAGTTACACTGCGCGTCCTCGATACCGACGACCGTCCGACCACCGCTTCATTCCTTGTGCGCGACACCGAAAACCGCGTTTATCCATCGCAGGCCAAGCGCCTCGCTCCCGATCTCGCGTTCCAGCCGCAGGTCTATCGCGCCAACGGAGACTATTTGCTGCTGCCGCCCGGCGACTATTCGGTCGAATACACGCGCGGCCCCGAATATCGTAAGAAGACGCAGCGTATTCACGTAGGCGACGAGGCCATGGAGCTTGTGTTTCGCCTGGAGCGCTGGATCGATCCCGCGAAGACAGGCTGGTACTCGGGCGATCACCATATCCACGCCGCCGGCTGCGCGCATTATGAGAAGCCCACCGAAGGTGTCTACCCGGGCGACATGATGCGCTACATTCTGGGCGAAGACTTGAAGACCGGCAGCGTGTTGAGCTGGGGCCCCGGCTGGTATTTCCAGAAAACGTTTTTCGAAGGCAAGGACAATGCGCTCTCGACTCCGGAAAACCTGATGCGCTACGACGTCGAGGTCTCCGGATTCCCGTCGAGCCATACCGGGCACATCGTCTTGCTCGGCCTCACCCAACAGGATTATCCCGGTACCAAGCGCATCGAGGACTGGCCGAGCTGGGGCATTCCGATTTTCCGCTGGGCAAAGCAGCAGAACGCGGTGGCCGGTTTTGCGCATTCCGGCTGGGGCCTCGAGCTGAAGAAGGAAAAGCTCCCCACGGACGAAATTCCGCCGTTCGATGGTATCGGCGCGAACGAGTATATTGTCGGCGTCACGCAAAACCTGGTGGATTTCATTTCCACTGTGGACACTCCGTACGCGTATGAGCTGAACATCTGGTATCACACGCTGAATGTCGGCTACCGCGCGCGCATCAGCGGCGAAACAGATTTCCCGTGCATCTATGGCGAACGCGTGGGTCTGGGCAGGAGCTACGTGCGCCAGCGCGAGAAGCACGACTACCGCGATTGGGCCGATGGCATCCGCGAGGGCCGCAACTATGTCTCCGACGGCAAGAGCCATCTGCTCGATTTTCGCGTCAACGGCCAGGAAATGGGCGCGGGCGCGAGCGAAGTCCGGCTGGCTGCGCCCGCCAAGGTGCACGCGACGGCGAAAGTCGCGGCATTGCTTAACGATACTCCGGACGAGCGCGTCCGCAAGCTGCCCTACGACCAGAAGCCCTACTGGGATTTAGAGCGTGCCCGCATCGGCGACTCGCACAAAGTGCCGCTGGAACTCGTGGTGAATGGCGAGCCGGTAGCGCGGCAGGAGATCGAAGCTGATGGTGTCGAGCGGCCGGTCACGTTCGATTACCACCTCGACCACAGCAGTTGGGTGGCGCTACGCATTCTGCCTTCGTCGCATACGAATCCGATATTCGTTGTGGTGAACGGTAAGCCGATCCGCGCGTCGCGCCAGAGCGCCGAGTGGTGCCTCAAGGCCGTCGATCAGTGCTGGTCGCAGAAGAGCCCGCACATCCGCCTGGAGGAGCGTGGTGAAGCTCAGCGCGCCTACGACGCCGCGCGCGAGGCATACCGCCAGCGCTTGAATGAAAGCACTCCGTCGAATTGATGCAACGCACCGTTTCGCTTGCGCCCGCGCTCCCAGAGGTCTGCCGGTTCGGACTCGCCACGCGCGGCAACACACATCTGAAAACGGAGGATGTCGAGCTCGCCATCGCGCGTGGAGTGAATTATCTGAACTGGTGCGGCCAGCCGGATGGCTTAAGCCGCGCCGTCGCACGCCTTGGGAGCGCGCGCAGCCGGATCGTTGTCGCGGCCCAGTTTCAAGCACGGTCCGCACGCGATGCCGAGCGTGAGTTCGCGTCCATGCTGGACGAGCTCAAGACCGACTACATCGATGTACTGACGCTGTATTACATCGAGTCGCAAAACGAATGGGACGAACTCGTGGCGCCGGACGGGGCGTGGGAGCATTTAGTCGAACAAAAGTGGTGCGGGCGATTGAAGCTGATCGGCCTCACCAGCCACCAGCGCTCGCTCGCCGCCCGGTGGGCCCAATCCGGCAAGCTCGACCTCCTCATGGTGCGTTACAACGCCGCCCATCGCGGCGCGGAGCGCGAGGTGTTCCCCGTTGCGCAGCAGCGGCGGATTCCCGTCGTGACCTTCACCAGCCTGCGCTGGAAGGCTTTGCTCGCGCGCACACCTGAAGACCCGGCGGGATTTACGCCGCCCTCAGCCGTCGAGTGCTACCGCTACTGCCTGGCCAATCCCGCCGTCGCCGTCGCGCTGGCCGCGCCGGGAAATCGAAGCGAGCTTGAGCAGGATCTCGCGCTGTTGGATGACTGGCGCATACCGAGCGGCGAGGCGCGTGCGACTCTGCTGACCCACGGAGATCGCGTGCGGCGCACCGCCGGAGCATTCTGGTAGCGCTTGCAGGCGCCGTCCGTCCCTTCTTTGGCAGCGGAGGGCGCAAAGCGGTTCGTCCCTTCAAGTACTTCCTGCTTGGTATAATCGTAAGACTTATAGGTTGCAACACATTTTCTTGGAACCTTGCGAGAAATCTCGCGATCTCTAGCAAAGAGGGAGGGTAAATGAGTACGGGACAAGCCAAGCTCGCGGAACGGGAACCGGCCCCTGGAAACGGGACGCAGCCGGCAGCACAAAGCGGATTCAAGATGTTCAACCGCATCGTGGACTGGATCACGGGCGAGCGCACGCAACTCATCAACATCACCGATCGCGTCAACGAAATCGTTCAGAAGAGCGGTATTCGCGACGGCCTGGTCCACCTGCAATCGCTCCACACCACCACCGCTGTATTCATCAACGAATGGCAGGATGCGCTGCTACACGATGTGAAATCATTTCTGGATCAGGTGGTTTGCCGGGAGCATGGGTGGCGGCATAACGACCCGCGGTTTTCGGATTGCGAGCGCCAGAACGCCGATTCGCACCTCCGTGGCATGATGATGGGCCAGTGCCTCTGTCTGCAAGTGCGCAACTCCGCCGTGTTGCTGGGCACCTGGCAGAGCATCATTCTGGCCGAGTTTGACGGCCCACGCAGCCGCTCGATGTCCGTCCAGGTATCGGGCGTTTGAACGCACGAGGCTTCTAGCCGGCCTCTTACCATGTCGAGACGCTTCACTCTCGAGGAGGCAGAGAGCCTTCTTCCCGAAGTCGAGAAGAGCCTGCGTGAAGCCATCTCATTCAAATCCGAATTCGAACAGGCCGAGACAGCCCTCCAGTCCATCAACCAGCGCGTCATTATGCTCGGCGGCGTGCTGGTGGACCGCTCCGCCGTTTATCAGAACAAGTTGCACCGCGACCAGAGCGCCGAGCGCCTGAAGGCCATGATGCAGAAAATCCAGGAATTCGGCTGCCTGGTCAAAGATCTGGACATCGGGCTGGTGGATTTCCCCACTTTGTTCCGCGGCGAGGAAGTGTACCTCTGCTGGAAGCTGGGCGAAACCGGGATAGGGTTTTGGCACGGCACGCAGGAAGGCTTCGCCGGACGCAAGCCCATCGATGCAGACTTCCGCGAGCACCATCGCGGCGACGCGGCGAACTAGAAGAAGAATAGAAGGAGTCAGGAGTCGGGAGTCTTCCTCAGCCCGAAATGGTACACTGCGGCGCCCAGAGCGATCGTCGCGGCGGCTGTCAACGAGGCTTTCGGCTGCCAGATCAATCCATACACGATCATGCCCGCGCCCACCAGAATGTAAGCGCCGGGAATCAGGGGAAATGCGAAACTCACCGGGCCCAACCGCTGCCACCCGCGTGTCCGGCGGAAGACAAACAGGCTGGCCACGGACATCACGGTGAAAAATGTCAGGCTGAAACCGATGTAAAGAACGAGCTGCGGAAAAGGCGTCAGCGTCATCAGCATCGAGCAGATGCCCTGCGCCACGATGGCTGCCACTGGGGTGTGCCACTTGGGATTGACCGCGGCGGCGGCTTTGAAGAATGCGTGGTTTTTCGCCATGGCGTAATACACACGCGGGCCGATCGTCACCATGGCATTGACGGTCGACGTGATGGAGATTGCCATCAGCGCCGCGAACGCGCCCGCCACCTGCGGCCCGAACAAATTCGAAGCGGACAGCGAACCGATGGCCAGCACTCCTTTCATCTGTTCGAGCGGCGTCGAGTAGATGAAAATCAGGTTCAACCCGAGGTAGAGCGCGGTCACGAGCGCCGTACCAGTTGCCAGGGCGAGCGGCAACGTCCGGTCCGGCTGCTTCAGTTCTTCGGCCACATACGTCGCGGCATTCCAGCCGCTATAGCCCACCATCACCCAAAGCAGGCTGATCATGAACTGCACGGGAATGGCGACTGTCGACGTGCGCACGGCCGGCTGAGAAAAGTGTTCCCAGCTCCCCGAGCCCGCCACAAATCCGAGAGTCACGAAGGAGGCGATGACCACCAGCTTTGTTCCGGTGAGTACGTTCTGCACTTTGGCCGTTCGTCCCACGCCGAAGCAGTTCAGAAGGGTGAATGCGCCGATCAGCACCGAAGCCAGCAACTGCGCGCCGCCAAACTTCAGCGAGAGAGTTCCCGAACCGACGGTGAATTGCGCGTTGGCCTGCCGGAATGCAGGAAAGAAGTAGCCGACGTAATCGGCAAACGCGAGCGCTGCTAGTGCGATGGGCGCGGAAAAGCCCGCGAAGAAGGAGACCCAACCGGTCATGAATCCCCAGGTGGGTCCGAATGCGCGCGTGAGATAAACGTACTCGCCACCCGAACTTGGAAAATTGATTCCGAGTTCTGAGTAACTCATGGCGCCGCAGAGTGCGAACACCGCACCCACGAACCAAGCCAGCAGAATCAATCGCGCGCTGCCGAGATCGCCCGCCATGAAGCCGGTGGTGGCGAAGATGCCTGTACCTACCATGTTCGAAATGACCAGAGCGGTTGCGCTGATGAAACCAAGCTGGCGGAGAAGCCCGGCAGGTTTGCCGGCATGGACTTGAGTGGCCACGCGAGTCTCTGTTACTGGCCATTGTGGCATAGTGGGCGCTGGCCGGCCGGCATTTATACGTCGTCCCACTTCTGCAGATGCCGGTAAACCAGCTCGATGGGCAGCCCGACCACGTTGGTGTATGAGCCATCGATGCGCTCGATGAACTTGGACGCCAGGCCCTGAATGGCGTATGCGCCGGCTTTGTCCATGGGCTCGCCACTGGCTGCGTACTCTTCAATCTCCTCGCGCGTGAGCGGCATAAACCACACACGCGTGGTCGCGCAGTCGACGACGATCTCGGCGCCGCGGCGGAGGCAGATTCCGGTCAATACTTCATGTTCGCGGCCGGCGAGCGAGGCCAGCATGCGTGCGGCGTCGGCGCTGTCATTGGGCTTGCCCAATATCTCGCCATTAATCACCACCACCGTGTCAGCCCCCAGCACAATGTCGCCGGCCGCCGCCTCCACCGCCAGCGACTTGTCGCGCGCCAAACGCTTGACGTAGTCTTGGGGACGTTCGCCCGGACGCGGCGTCTCATCCACGTTGGCCCGTCTTGCGATAAACGGAATGCCAGCCTGCCGCAGAATCTCGCTGCGTCGCGGTGACTGCGAAGCCAGCAGCAGCATGGGAGCGATCAGTGCGATGCCGTGCTAGCGTCGGGCTTCCGCTCTCCTGCCGCGACCGCCACGGGTAGATGGTTTTGTTTAGGCGGCAGCGGGCAGGTGGCGTAGGCGGTGAACGCGCAGGGCGGATTCTCGGCTTTGTTGAAGTCCAGCATTACCTTGCCGTCTTTCGGCAGACCGGTGTAAAGAAACCGTCCGGCAGCGTAGGTCTGCTTACCGCTGGTGAGGTCCTTCATGATGAAAAACAAATGGTCGTCTTCGAGCAGCGGCTCCAGATGGCACGTTTTGCCTGCCAGGTCGAACGTCGCATAGCCGGGGCTTGGATTTTTCTCGGTATCGCCCAGAAAATTGAGAATCGGAATCATCTTCGGCTGCGGGTATGAAGTGAATCGCGCCGTAACACGAAACGATTCCTGGATCGGAAACCATTGCGA
>JBGPKX010000305.1:0-7144 GCA_041486185.1 Bryobacteraceae bacterium
ATCATCACCTGCATGCGCTGGCGCCTTCAGTTCTCGCTCAGGGCAAGCTGACGCTGCGCTACATGTACATCTGGAATGTTGTAGACTTCTGCAATGTTTACCCGGAGGGAATTGGTTCGAACAGTGGCTGTCGCCGCTTCGGGCATGGCACTCACGCCCAAGGGGCTGGCCGCTGAATACCAGCAATACGATGGCCTCGGCCTGGCGCAGCTTATCGCCGGCAAACAGATCACCCCCCTTGAACTGCTGAACGCCGTCCGCGTACGCGCCGAAGTGGTCAACTCGAAGCTGAACGCTCTGTGCCAACAGTTCTTCGACAAAGCGGAGGCTCAGATCAGAGAGGGCTTGCCAAACGGGCCGTTTCGAGGCGTGCCGTTCGTCCTCAAGGACCTCGGTCACCAGTTAGCCGGCACTCCCACGACATACGCCTCCCGCCTGTTTAAGGATTCTGCTTACGACTCCGACAGCACTCTTGTCACGCGCTACAAGCAAGCCGGCCTGGTCATTTTCGGAAAGTCCACCACCCCGGAGATGGGCCTTTCTCCCTCGACCGAGTCCGCCATGTTCGGAGCCACGCGCAATCCTTGGAACATCGAGCGCACCGTTGGTGGATCCTCCGGAGGAGCAGCCGCTTTGGTGGCGACGCGCACTGTGCCGATGGCTCATGCCACCGACGGCGGGGGTTCGATCCGCATCCCCGCGTCCTGCTGTGGCGTCTTTGGGCTCAAGCCCACGCGCGGCCGAGTGCCGTATGGTCCGGCCGCGTTCGAAGGCTGGGCCGGGATGTCCATCGCTCACGCTGAAACGATTTCGGTCCGCGACAGCGCCGCGCTGCTCGATGCCACAGCCGGCCCGGAATTGGGCTCACCTTACTGGGCACCGCTACAGCAGCGCCCGTTCCTCAGCGAAGTCGGGGTTGACCCTGGCAAGTTGCGCATCGCCCTGGTTCTGGACTCGCCGGCGGCGCCCTTCGACCGCGAATGCGCCAAGGCCGCCGCCGAGGCTGCCAAACTCTGCGAGTCACTCGGGCATCGCGTGGAGGAAGCCAAGGTCCCAGTGGACCTGGCAGCGCTAAACCAAACACGTGCCATTCTGGTGCGAGTTTCGGTGGCGCGGGTCCTCGAAGATCGCGCCATGTTTCTGGGCAGGCACCTGGCGGAATCAGACCTCGAGCCCGTCACCTGGGCCATCTGCCAAATGGGTATTCGACCCTCGGCCATCGAGTACTCGAGAGCCATAGCCGCCTGCCAGCTCTCCGGGCTTGCCATGGCCAAATTTCTTCAGAGATACGATGTGATTCTCGGCCCCACTCTTGCCAAGCCGCCGGTTCCGCTGGGGATCTTGAGCCTTTCGCGGAAAGACGTACAAGGATTCTTTTCAGACATGTCGGCGTTCCACAACTGGGCCTGGCTGTTCAACGTGACGGGCCAGCCATCGATGTCGGTCCCGCTTTACTGGACCGCAGAGGGCCTGCCCATCGGCGCCATGTTCTCGGCGCGTTTCGGTGAGGAGGCAACTCTTTTCCGCTTGGCGGCGCAACTGGAGAAGGCTCGCCCCTGGGCTAAGCGTCGGCCTGCCGTATAGTCTCCTTCGGTTTCGGGCGGGGTGTGGTGGAAGCCTTGCGCCCAGAAAACCGAGCCGCCTCAGTTCCGGTATCAGCTCGGAAGGAAACCGCGCGTCGCGAAAGCAATCGCGAATCGTCGGCATCATGCGCTCGTCCACGAACTGCCGCGCCGTCTGCCGCACCAGCAATTCCTGTTCGTTGAAAAGCGAGTCGATCAGCAGGTAGTCCACGCCTCGAAATGGCTGCATGTATTTCTATATAGTAGGACAGGCGATGCCCGAGGTCTAAAAAACCCGTTCTAGAGAATTCACCATCGAGGAGACCATCCGTGAACTATTCGCGCAGAGATTTGAGCCTGCTACTTCCCGCTCTGGCTGCAGCCGGTGCCGCAGCGCAGAATGCGGCCTTGACCTCGAATACCTACCGGTTCGAGGATCTCCCCGTCCACGCCGGCGGTCAGAACCGTTCGCGTCCCGTCCTCCAGGGCGAGACGCATACGGGACTCCCCATCGAGCTGCACATGACCGAGCTTGCTCCAGGCCAGGCGCCGCACCCGCCCCATCGGCATGTCCACGAAGAGATGATCATGATCCACGAAGGGACGCTCGAAGTCACCATCGCCGGTCGCGTCGCCAATCTCGGCCCCGGTTCCTCGGCATTCGTGGCTTCGAACGATCATCACGGCTGGCGCAATGTCGGCGCCTCCCGCGCGCTGTACTTCGTGCTCGCGCTCGGCCGCGACAACGCGTGATCTGAAGGAGCGCCGCGCCGGCCGTCATGGCCGCTGCGAGCCTGCCTGCTTTTCGAGCCACGCGGCCATGGATTTCTGCCCGCGCTGCGTGGCCAGGTCATAGGCGGTCTTCCCGTCGTCCGTGGCAGCGTCCAACTGGGCGCCATGTTCCACCAGCAGGCGCGCGATCGCTTCGTTCCCTTTGGCCGCCGCCTCGTGGAGAGGCACAAAGCCGCTCTCCTGCGGCGCGTTTGGATCGGCGCCGTGTTCCAGCAGCATTTTGACGATATCCACATCGCCGCGCGCGACAGCGCCATGGAGCGCCGTGACGCGCTGCGCATTCCGCGCCGCCAGATTGGTCTGTGCCCCGTGCTCGACCAGAACCCGGACAATGTCGCGGTGGCCGAAGAACGCCGCCAGCCCCAATGGAAAGAAACCGTCCGGCGCAAATGAATTCACCGCGCTGGGATTGTCCTGCGCAAGCTCGCTCACCCGCTCCACGTCTCCGATGGCGCAGGCCTCGTAAATATCGAGCTTGGCCCCGTTCTCGACGAACACCTGCGCCACGTCGCGACGCCCATAGTACGTAGCCAGAAGGATGGCTGACGTGCCGTTGGGCGCCGCCGCGCTGATCAAATGGGAGTCCTCTTTGAGGAGGCGTTCGACGGTAGCCTTGTCGCCGGCCTTGATGGCGTCAATCAACTGTTCAGTCTTGTTCTGTGACATGGCGGTCATGGAGCGAGAATACGCGGTCCGCCCGCCGTGGTCTTATCGAATCTTGCTATTTTGCGGCGTCGAGGCCCACTTCCACGCCCTTGGTCGAAATGAAGTATTTCACCAGCATGTTGGGCTTCTCCCACGCGGGCATGGATTGCGGCGTTTTCAAATATCCGGAAAATTTATTGGTCACCTGCGCGAAATGCGCTTCATGTCCCACGCGGAAGCGCTCGAGGATCACAATGCGCGCCTCGCCGCCATCTTCGTGTATCGCGAGGCCCGGATAGACCGCCTGCAACGCCGCAACTTTCTCCTTCAGCGCGCTGAACACCTCGGCCTTCACCGACCCGGACGCCGGCGCCACATACAACTCCGGCACGAAGCGCTCTTGCTTCCCCTGACGAATTTCCACCCGCGCCTTGCTGCCCCTGAAACTGGCCTCGTAGACGTCGCCCGATCCCGCCGGCGCTTCCCACTTCCAGAGGATATCGAGCTTCACGTGCGTGCCGCGCACCGTGTAGTCGACGTTGTTGTTGCAAAAGTATTCCAGTTGCCCGCCCTTCACATGGCCCGCCAGGAACCGCGGGAATTCCGCCTCACCCGTGACCTTCTCAAAATCGGCTCTCGACATCACCGTCGGCCAGTGCTTCCCGCTCAAAATGCGAACGTACGTCCTATAGTCCAGCTTCTGATCCGGAAACGCCGTCCATTGCACCAGGTCCACCACGTGCGTGCCCACGTCCGCCAGGCCCTCGCCGTATTCATCCACATCGAAAAACCACGCCGGCCGCCGCAATGGAATACCCGACACCAGCTTCATCAGATGATGCACGCTTCTCGCCGTGATGGCCGGTTCCGCATCGCTACCCTGCCCCATCCGGCCGAACACGCCGGCATCGTTTACCAGCTCTCGCTGCAGGATCGAGGTGACCTCGTAGCGCTCCGTCATGATGTCGTACGCCACCACGCCCTTTTCTTCCGCCGCATTCAGAATGCGCTCCAGCTTCGGCATATCAGCCGAGGTAATGATCCACGGCTTGTCCGCCAGCACATGCAGCCCGGCCTCCACCGACGCGCGGATGCGCTCGATCTTCGGCCGGTTGCGGCCCGTCAGGATCACCACGTTGCCGGGACGCTCCCGCAGCATCCTCTCGAAAAAGTCCGGCCCGGTATGCAGCTCGATTTCCCACGACGTCGGGTTTTCCTTACGCGCGTTCGACAGAGCAATCCGGTTGAGATAGTCAAGCACTTCCGGCCCAAGCGGCGCGTAAACCGAGACGCGCTTATCGAGCCACGAGTACATGTCTTTCTGCACCAGCGCCGCGTGAAAGTGCCCCGGGTCGACCACCATGAGTCTGGCTTCGTTCACGAGTTCGTCCCCTTTCACGTCGAGCCCCGAGCCGATCAGGAGCAGAACTGCCACTTGCGCAACTGTGCATCGCATGAAGCCTCAATTCTATACGGCATTTTGTCTCAGGTTTCAACCCCACCCGTTTGCGAGTCAAGTAGTGTAAAATTCCGATTCGATCAGCTTGAGGTCGGTCTTATGGCAGACACCGTGGAAACCCCTGCCCACGCGGCCCCCGCGAAGAAACCCCGGCTCCCGTTCGGAGTCCTGCTGCAATACGGTTATCTCCTGCGCGTGCCCTTTTTGATCGGCGGCATTCTCGTGGCCCTGCCGATTGTCTCGTTGTGTGCGTCCTTCCGCCAGTTATTGGGCAACCTCTTTATCCTGGATTGCTGGAACATTTTCTGGACCATGATCGCCACCATCATGCTCGCCTGGAGCATCGCCGTGGTGTTCCGCGTGGTCCTGCTCAACGGCCTGGAACGATTCGCCATCGTGGCCTGCCGGGCCCGGCACTCATGCCGGCACTAGCTCGCAGTTCCGCACGCCTTTGCCTGAATCCAAACCCCTGGACAAGCCTCAGCGCCGTGGCCAGGAGCGCCTGAAATATAGTGACTGAACCACCAGATAAGGCGTGATGCTGTGAACCCCCCTCTCAAACCGCTTCTGCATTTCCGCCGGAGTCATGTCCTCTTTATGTGTCGACACCATCCAGACGTGCCCGAACGGGTCCTCCAGCCGCCCCGGACTTCTCGCCCTCTTGATATCCCCGGCACTCGAGAACAGGCAGCCTTGGATACTTCGGAAACCTCGGATCGCTGTCCGAAAGCCGGCAAAGAAAGAAGACCGAGCCGCGGTCCGACTTCATCGGCCGAACGTGCTTGCAGCTTGCGCAAAGACCCGCTATCTCAAATGGCTCCGGCATCACCCAGAGTTCGACCACCGTCATCGACTAGACGCCCCTCAATATTAATCCGCAACCGGCCGGCACGCGAATCGTTCTCCGCTTCCGGTTGTGGTCCCACCCAGGCGCGGGGCTGAACTTCCCAGGCGGTCCCGCTGACGGATAACCTGTCGTTTTCCCTGCGAATTTCCCCGCCCGCCCCCACTATCTTCCAAAGCGTTACCATGCGGCTCGTAATCCCAGTCCTCACCCTCTGCGCACTCGCACGCGCGCAGACTCCAGCACCCAGCCCCGATCCGGCCTACACCACGCTGTCCCACGCTTACCAATACCTTCGGACCAACGATTACGACAAAGCCATCGCCTCGTTCGAGAAAGCGATTGAAGCCGCCCCCACTCGACCGTCCATCCGCAAGGACCTTGCCTACACGCTGCTCAAAGCCGGTGAAACCGAAGCCGCCCGCGACCAGTTCGGGGAGGCCATGCGCCTGGATCAAAACGATACCCACGTAGCCCTCGAGTACGCGTTTCTTTGCTACGAAACCAAGAAGCAGGCAGAGGCCCGCCGGATCTTCGACCGGATCCGCAAGACCGGCGATCCCGCCTCGCGTGCTACCGCCGAGCGCGCGTTCCTGAACATCGGTACCCCGCTCCGCCTCGGCATCGAGCGTTGGACCAAGGCGCTCGAACTGAATCCCGGCAGTTTCTACGACTATTACGAGCTCGCCCAGCTCGCTGAACAGCGCGATGAGCTGAGCCTCGCCGCCGGCCAGTATTTGAAAGCCTGGCGCCTGCTGCCTGAGCGCAAGTCCGTGCTGCTCGATGTGGGCCGCGTCTGGAAAGCGCTTAATCGCATTGAAGAAGCCAATGCCGCTTTGCTGGCGGCCTCGCGCGGCGGCGAACCACGCGCAGCCGAACAAGCGCGCGAGTTGCTCCCATCCCGCTATCCGTTCGTTTACGAATTCCGCAGCGCTCTCGATCTCGATCCCGGTAACGTCGAGCTGCGCCGCGAGCTGGCTTATCTGCTGCTCCGCATGAATCACAAAGAAGAAGCCGAGCGCGAGTTCCTGATCATCGCCCAGCGCGCTCCCGAAGATCTGCTCTCGGCCGCCCAGCTCGGCTTTCTCTATCTGGCCCGCAACGAGCGTGAGAAAGCCCTGCCGTTGCTCGAGCGCGTCATGCACGGCGCCGATCTCGAGCTGGCCAATCGCGTCCGCGCCGCGCTGCAACTGTCGCAGGTGCCGGCCGCTCAGCCGCGCAGCGCCGCGGGCCCGCCCGAACCGGAAAAAGCCGCGGTCGAAGCCAAAGTAATGGCCCAGCGCAGCATTCAAGCCGGCTACATGAAGGACGCGCTCAAGTACCTCAAGATTGCGCATGAGTCCGATCCGCTTGATTTCGCCGTGCTGCTGCAGCTCGGAGTCGCCTACAACATGCTGCACGATGACGCCGAAGCCATCCGCTGGTTCTCTCTCGCCCGCCAGAGTCCCGACGCGAAAATTGCCGGCAATGCCGCGCGCGCGTTCAACAATCTGCGCCCGTCCCTTGCCCGCTTCCGCACCACGACCTGGATCTTCCCCTTCTTCTCCACGCGCTGGCACGACATGTTTTCTTACGGCCAGATCAAAACCGAAATGAGGCTCGGCAGTTTGCCATTCCGCGTCTATCTTTCGACGCGCTTCGTAGGCGACACGCGCCAGACCACGGGCGGCGCCATGCCCCAATACCTTTCCGAAAGTTCGTTCATCGTCGGGGCAGGAGTCGTCACCCGCTACTGGCATGGCGTAATGGCCTGGGGCGAAGCCGGCGAGGCCATCAGCTATTTGGGCCGCCACGCCGGCGTGGGCGCCATGATCCCGGATTACCGCGGCGGTGTGGCTTTCG
>JBGPKX010000306.1:0-7128 GCA_041486185.1 Bryobacteraceae bacterium
CCGAACCAGACCGCGGTGCGTTCCGGAGTGCCAGGCATGGCGGCTACGGTGAAAGCGCCGCGCACGCCTTCGGGGGCGGCCTGGAAGGTCCAATGCACGCAGCCGGTGGCGGCGTCTAGTGAGTAGACCAGGCCGGAAGCGCTGCCAACGAAGATGCGCCCGCCGGCGACGCTCGGGTGGCCGAAGGCCAGCGACACGCCGGGAAAGCCGAATGCCCATTTCAGGCGCAAGTGTGGCACCTCTTCCGTCGTCAGCCCGGCCATGGTGGCCGGCTGGAACCTCGAGTTGTCGAAGTCCACTCCCCAGCCGATCCAACGCGGGCCGGACGCAGGATCGGCTATTGGCGCCGCTCCGGCTGCGCAGAGTCCGGCGGTGGAGACGGTGGGCGCCGACGACGGAGTTGTGTCTGGCGGGAGTGGCTTGGCGGCGACGAACTCGGCGATGGCGCGACGCGACGGCGTATCTTCAGGAGCGATCGGCGCCATGACCCCCACAACCATCGCTGCCAGGATGTGCTCGGACGGTTTGGACCGCATCTCACGCAGCGGGGGCGCCCACTTCTGTCCTCCCGCCTCGTGGCAGCGCGCGCACAGTCTGGCGTAGAGAGCCGCACCGTCCGGCGCGGGCTGTGCAGCGAGGGGTGGCGCTAGCAGCAGGAGTAGGATCGCGGGTCGTGTCATGACCATTGGATTGGGATCTGATTTTTGGCTCTTCTTCATTGGCCGACAGTATACAAGAACGCGCGACGAGAGCAGGGAGCGGAGTTCCTGTCGATTACTCCCGTGGATGTCGCGCCTCAGTAACGGACTTTGCCGCCCTCTATCGGGATTGCGTTTGCCGTGGACGGCGTGTCACGGGAGTAATCCTCAAGCATCACAGAATGCGACCCGCAGTGCCCGAATGCGAGCAGTCTCCGAGTACCCTGTAATCGGGGAGGAATGAGATTTCCAAGCACGCGAATGGCTGGTTATATACTGAATTAGGACTCGGGAGTCCAAAATAGAAATTCCGGCTGGAAGACGGGTTCTGGATTTTGCGCAGGTCATCCTTAAGTGATCGGTCGCATTCCAATGGGCGAATCGGTTGACAAACGCGACGCTCAGCAGCGCGCTGATCGTATCCGTGCATTCCGTGAGGAGCTTGCACAACTGGAGGACGATGGCGCCCTGTCACTGGACGCCATGCAGCGCGCCACACTGGAGAGCCATCTTCAGCAAACGTTGGCCGAGCTGGCCAAACGGTTCGATGTCGACACCACGGCATCACAAAAGCAGATTTCATGGGGCATGCGCATCGCTTCGACGCTCGGCGGGCTGGCGCTATGCGCTGCCATCGTGCTCTTCTTCCAACGGTTCTGGGGGGTACTTGGTGTTCCGGCGCAGGTGACGGTGCTGGTGGTGACACCGCTCGTCGTGCTGGCGGCCACGGAATTCGCCGCACGCCGCGAGCAAACTCTCTACTATGGTTGGTTGCTCAGCTTGGTCGCGTTCGGGGCCTTCGTGCTGAATCTCACCGTGCTGGGTAGCATCTTCAATCTTACGCCCAGCCGGGACGCGCTACTCGCCTGGGGCATCTTCGGGTTGCTGCTGGCGTATACGTACGGGCTGCAGCTACCGCTCGCCGCCGGCCTCATCTGTCTGCTGAGCTACCTGGCAGCTGGATTTTCCTCGTGGCTGGGTGCTCATTGGCTGTCTTTTCCCGAGAGGCCCGAAAATTTTCTCCTGGGCGGAGTGATCCTGATTACTATTCCGGGATTGCACCTCCAGCGCCGGTACGCTGAGTTCGACTGGCTATACCGCTCCTTGGGACTGCTAACACTCTTCCTCGCCATCCTGATCCTCTCTGAATGGGGTGCGGTCAGCTACCTGCCTATGCGCCAATCTACGGTCGAGATGATCTACCAGGTGATAGGTTTCGCCGGGGCGGGGATGGCGCTGTGGATGGGGATCCGGTCCCGTTTCGCGGGTGTCGCCAACTTGGGTGCAGCTTTCTTTACCCTTTTCCTCTATCTGCGCTTCTACCACTGGTGGTGGAACTGGATGCCTGGCTACCTGTTCTTCCTGGTGATTGGGCTGATTTCTGTCGGACTGCTGGCGCTGTTTCGGAAACTGCGCCGTCGTATGGTGGGGGTCGTTAGGCCATGAGACGCATCGGCATTTTCCTGGCGGCGGCCCTGGTCGTGACCGCGGACATCTTTGTGGTCTTGAAGGCGGCTCAGAACCGCTCCGGTTCGCCGATCGCCACGATCGAACTTACCGAACGGGAACTGCGCCTCGTGCGGCCGCAGCGCGAAAGCACCGCGCTATTCATGGAGCTGGCGTGGGAGCCAGCGTGGGGGTGGGGAAGGTTCAAGTTCGAGGATGGTCCCGGGTGGTTCAACCAGGCCAAGCTCGAAGAAATCGGCTACGACTGCCGGCTTGCCCTCTCGGATCCATCGGCTGCGGCACACTATCGCGCCATGCCAGCGAAGGAGGCGTTCGCGGTGTTGGAGTACAGTGAGGCCAGTGGGAGTGGCGTGGGCAACGACCGCTCGTCATGGTCGCGGCTCGTGGCGGTTGACGCCGGGTGCGATTTCATGCTGCTCCGCAAGAAATACCCGGATACGCGGTTTCTTATCGTCCCCAGCCTGGTGAGGCTCCTTTATACAGCGAAATGGGATCCCAATACTCGCAAGGATGCTCCTGGCGCGTATCTGCGCGGGGCTGTCGTAGAAATGCAGGTGGGCCAAGTCTCTGTGCCGCCATCTCAGCGGAGCGTACTGCAGGCTCTGAGCCAAACAACCTCCGACTATCTCGAAACTCCGGAGGCCCAGGTCCGAGGACCGCGCTACTCGGTGGTTCTGTATTACGGCAGGCACTACGAACCTTGGATCGGGTCCTGCCGGCTGCTTACATCCTCGAGCATTAAGTAAGGAGGGGTCACGAAATTCCACGCTGAGTCCGCCGAAGAAGCGCATTTCAACGACCCGCGCTTTACGTGCGTCGAGCTGCGCGAGCGCGTTCATCCCGTCATCAAGCGCGACCAGGTCCATCGCCCGGGCGCCGCCCACCACCGCTGCCTCTTCCAGGGAGACATGCTGCACACCCCCCCACGTTTCATGTTATGGCGGCGCGCGTGCTCAACCAGGATGCGCCTCATCAATTGGGCCGAAACGGCGAAGAAATGGGCACGATTCTGCCATTGCATGCGCTTATAATCCACTAGCCGCATGTAGGCTTCATTCACCAAAGCCGTCGTTTGGAGGCTGTGGCCGGGGCGCTCGCTTCTCATGTAGCGCCGCGCCAGGCGGTGGAGCTCGTCATAAACGATGGGGGTCAGCCGTTCGAGCGCGCCTCGGTCTCCGTCGCTCCAGGCGCGTAGGAGCTTGCTTATGTCGCCAGCCGCCACACCAGATTGTGCCTCTCCCTGCATCGCTTATGGGCTGAATTATACCGCCGTGCCCGGTCCTCTCAAATTACAGCCCCATCGGTGATAGTTTCCCGGCGCATTCTGCGCCTACCTCACTTGGAGGGACATATGAAATCAATCGTGAGTTCGATTGCCGTGAGGCGCTTGCTGGCCGCGGCACTCGCGTTGGCTTGCCCACTCGTCACCCAGGCTGCCTCGGCCAACGATCAAAGCCTGACCTGCGCCGAAATGGAAGAGTTCCTGCACCACGGAAAAATCGGGGATCAAAAGAATACCCCCAAGGGTGTCACGCTGCCTCTGCGCGCGACGTTGGAGTACAAGGGCATGAAGCACGACGCCGCCATCCAGACTATCGTAGGTAGGCCATGCGTCCAATCCAGATCGATTTCTTCACAGCTTCAGAATCGTTGTATGCGTGACGGAAATGCCGCAGTTTGCCATCATGATCACCAGATCCCGCAAGCTCAGTTTGAAGGTCGTGTACCAGCTCACGCACAAAACGATGATCTGTCGGTCGAAGTGCCGTCCTTTGAACAGATCTTCGTGCAGCGGCGGCCTTCTCGCGGCAATCGACTTAGGAATGCCACCGCCCGGTCTTTAAAATACTCAGCGGGGTTGGCCAGGGGCGGAGTCAACGTCTCATCGAGTAACTCTGCGAGGCGAGCGGCCAGCGCCTCAAGGTAGACTATCGGGCGGTTAGTCTCATATCGCAGACTAATCGGGACAAAAACGAGCTCGAGGTCAGCTTGCTTGAGCCGCCCGAGCCATTGCACCAGCAACATGGACTTGCCGCGCCCGGCAGGGGCCGTCATCAACAAGTTCGGCTCAGCGCCGGGATCTGCCAGCCAATGAAGGATCCCCGATTGGAGACCGGCAGCCAGGGTTCCCCTTGGTGGCGTGACAACGCTGCTACCAACTTTCAACGAATCCGCGGAGCCCCGGCCTTCGTTCTACAGCTCAATACCATATTCGGGCGCGAGAGGTACGGACCGGAGAAGTCAGCGGGACGGCACGATGGCAGCTACTTCCTGGGAACCAGCAATGCGCACATGTCGAAGGGCTGCTGTTGGGCGGTCTCTGCCGGGTCTTTTAGCGTGAAGGTCAATTTGACCGACCCGTAACAGCCCCATCCGCGATAGGTCACCGGAAAGCCATCCACGGGTTTGTCCGATTCCATCGAGAGCGGATTCGTCGCATGAACGAAATCGTATTTGACCTTGACGATGCGTTCGAATTGGCCGCGCTGCCTTGGCTCGATCCATACATCAAAGTCATAGGTATCCGTGTTCCCTTTCCGTCCGAGGAATCGCGAGCGGGCCCGCGGCGAGTAATAGAGGGCGGGGGCGGGGGGCGGCATCTTGGTCGGCATGACCGGCGCGTTTTCTGCATACGGTGCCGCCCGCGCCGCCAGCGGAACCTCGTACACGGCTAGCACGCGATCCGGATCAAAGGTCGGCGAGACCGTGGGCGTTTGGTGCGCTGACTTGTGACTGGCGTACTCCTCGACGCGGTCAGCCAGGTACCTCTTGAGCGCTCCGGCCGTGACTTTGCCGGTCTGGCGTGGATCCGCATCGCCTTTCAGGCCCTTCAGCAAATACCAGGTGAAGACACCGTGCTTAAGCGATTCGTCTTCGAGCGACAGCTCATTGCTGCTGGCGGAAAGAAACGCCATGTTGAGTTCCTGCAAGCCTGCGAACTGGCTCTGCCAAAACTGCTGCAAGCCGGGGATGATATTACCGGCACTGCGCGTGGCCGAACCCGACGGGCTATACCCGGCCGCGGCATGGCAGGCGTCGATGAAGAAGATCATCTGCCGCGCGGTGATGCGCTCTTTGAGGTCCCCGAAAAAAGTGTCGGCGCGTATGCCGAGTGCGCCAGGGTCAGTGGGATCGGCGTCGTAGGGCATGAAGTAAGCTCGGCCGGAGCTGTCGAGCATGCCATGGCCGGCGAAAAAGACATATACAAGGTCCGCATTGCTGGCGCGAGATCCGATGGACGCCATCTCGTGATAAATGTCCACTCGCTTCGCGTGATCATTCAAAAGCAAGTGAATATTGGCGGGAAGAAATTGACCGGCGGCTCCGGTCGCAAGCAGTTCCGCGAAGGACTGTGCGTCGTGGTCGGCAAAGTGCAGGCGGTCACTGTCCCGGAAGTTGGGATATCCGGTGACGCCGATGATGAGCGCGTATTGGTCCGCGGACCAGGCGCTGGCCGCGAGCAGAACGATGGCGAAAACGAAACGGCTAGTCTTCATGTCGAGCCCCCGATGCGAACGGATTCGCAAAGTAGAAACCCATCGCCGGTGCGACCACCCAGGAGAGTGTGGAACCCAGCAATGCGATATCTTTGACGGCCGGTTCGATGCGGCCCCAAAGCAGGACGACGCGGGCCATGGAGATCAGGATTCCGAGGTTCCAGATGACAGAACCTGTACAGGCGAGCGCGAAGGCCATGCCGGCTGCCTGCGCAGCCTGCTCTGCCTTCTTTCGCATGCTGAAGTAAAAGGCCAGCATCGCGCCCAGGTACGGCGCGTAAAGCGTACTCAATTGTGAGAGGCCGTCCTTGAAATTGTCCTGTACGATCCAATCGCCTAAATAAAGATAAAGCAGCATCGCCAGGCTGGCGAGGAAAGATGCGAACCAGCCGAGCACGAGGGTCCGGCGCGCGATTGCGGCGGAGCACGGAAAGAATCGCATGGGCATTGTCCCTCAATTCAGCAAAGCTAGGCGCGCAAGAAGATCGGCGCCCATTCGCTGGTAAAGATCTTCGCGGCCCTCCTTGCGCCACGTTTCTTCCGCGCGCAACTGGAACTCGATGAGGGTCTTGAGTGTATAGGCGAGGCGGCCGCCCTGGTCTTGCACTTCCAGGCGATATGAGATGCGGCGAGCGCGCATTTTGCGGCGTTCATCATCGCCCACGAGGTCGGGCCGTTCCGAGGAGTTCGTAAGAAATATGAAGACGCCGCCGTCGACTGAGTAGGCTTTCACGCTGAAGCCGAGGTCATGTTGCAGGAGCCGATGGATGCCGTCCAGAAAGGCACTCTGGGAGCGGATCTTACGCCGGTCCGAGAGCGGATAACGAAACTGCTCTTCGTTGGACGGGAAATCCACGCCGCGCGCACCTTGCACTTCGACCATGAGCGTCCGAACGAGGAGGCCTGAGGAGCCATCAGCCACGAGCGTGTAGAGTGTGGTTTCGATAGGAGCAACGGTGAGCGAGCCGGAGGGGTCGACTTTGCCGTGACCGAGGAGGATGACGCTGCTTGCGGATCCGGCGTCCCAATGAAGAACAACGGACGCACCCGAGTTGATGCGTTGCGGAGCGGCCGAGAATTGCAAGTCCGCGGCAAAGAGTCGAAGAGCGGCGGACACGAGCAAGAGTGCGAACGACCGCAACATAAGGCCAATGGTTATTGTAATGGATGGCGCGGCGGAGTGGACATATAAACAACTGCGGAAAATAACAGGGAAGACCCGGAGAATGGTGAATCCGCGCATCATTGAAAAGCCTTGGTGATCTTCGCGTCTAGCTCGAGCCACTCTTTCCAATACCGCGGTAGCTGACGGAGGTTCCGGAAAGAGCCCTAGGAACTTGTTGAAAAAAAAGCGATGGTGGGTAGCCAAGAACATTTGGGAAGCGTCTTGTTGTTATGCGTGGAGACGAGAAACAGCAGGGCGGGATGTTCAGCTACGTGTCGATGGAGGAGCGGGTGCCACCAGA
>JBGPKX010000307.1:0-7100 GCA_041486185.1 Bryobacteraceae bacterium
AATCGCGGAGGTCGCTAGTGTCGATACCAGCGAAATTGAAGATTCTTCTGCGTATGTAGAGGATCTGGGGCTCGACTCGCTTTCCATTCTGGAGATCATAGTCAAGCTGGAACAGAAGTGCAAAATCAAGTTGCCACCCGAACAGCTTGCGAGTATTCGAACCGTCGGGGACACGATCAAACTCGTGCAACAGCACATTGAAGCCAAGGCCGTTGGTGCATGAGACGTCGCGTTGTGGTGACCGGCGTAGGGGTTGTTAGCTCGATCGGCCTCGGTCGCCGGCAATTCTGGGCGAGTCTGATGGACGGACGCTCGGGTATCAGCCCGGTCGAGTCCATGGACACGAGCCAGCACGGCTTCCATCGCGGCGGCGAGGTGAAAGGTTTCACGCCCGATCCGTGGTTTCGAAGACTGGATGCGAGGTGTATGGGCCGCGCATCGCAGTTCGGGGTCGCGGCGGCGCGGATGGCCCTTGACGACGCAGGCCTGGATCCCCTCGAAGTCGACGCGGAAAGTGCCGGGGTTGCCATGGGCACGACTTCCGGAGAGCCGGAGTATCTTTGCCGTTTTGACGACCATGTCGTCGCCGGAACCCTGGACAAAGCCGGACCGGAAGCCGATTTATTCCGTTATCTGGCGCACACGATCGCGGCGAACATCGCGGGTGAAATGGGCTTCGGTGGCGTCAATGCGACCATACCGTGCGCCTGCGCCGCGGGCAATTACGCCATTGCCCACGCGTTCGACGCCATTGCTTCGGGCCGCTCCGACCTTATGCTGGCCGGCGGCGCGGACGCTTTTGCACGCGTGCCGTATACCGGTTTCGCGCGCCTCGGAGCGGTGGCTCCGGAGGTCTGCCGGCCGTTCGACCGCAATCGCAAAGGCATGATCCCTGGTGAAGGAGCCGCTGTGCTGGTCCTCGAGCCAATGGAGCATGCTCTGCGCCGTGGGTCGCTTATCTGGGCCGAAATCGGGGGCTACGGTCTTTCCTGCGATGCGTACCATATGACGTCGGCGCATCCGGAAGGCGCCGGCGCCGCGCGCGCCATGACCAGCGCTATGGCCCGGAGCGGGATCGGACCGGACGATGTCAGCTATATCAGCGCCCATGGCACTGGTACAGCCAGTAACGATCGCCTCGAAACCATCGCCGTAAAACGCGCATTCCGCGAATCGGCGTACCGCACGCCTATCAGTTCGATCAAATCGATGCTGGGCCACACCATGGGCGCTGCTTCGGCCATCGAGGCCGCGGTCTGCACGGTGGCCATTCACGAAAACCGCGTTCCCGCGACGATGAATTTCGAGGAACCCGACCCGGAGTGCGACCTCGATTACGTTCCCAACCGCGCCAGAGAGTGCGACGTGCGCGTAGCCATGAGCAATGCGTTCGCGTTCGGCGGCGCGAACTCCAGCCTCATCTTCAAGCGCTTCGAGGATTAGCGACGTGAATCGAGTGGCCATTACGGGCATGGGAATTGTTTCATCTCTAGGGGACTCGCAGCGCGACGTCCACGCGGCATTCTGTGAGGGCCGTTCGGGTCTTCGCCCCGTGACGCGGTTCGAATCGACGGGCGTGCCGTGCTGCCTTGCCGGACCCGTTACCGATTTCGACGAGAAGAAGTATCTGCCCGGCAGGAACCTTCGGCCTCTCGATCGCCTCGCGAGGCTGGCCACTTCCGCAGTAAAGCTGGCTCTGGAAGCCACCGGCTGGACGCCCGAATTGCTGCGCGCGTCCGAGGCCGGGCTGGCGCTGGGTACCATGTTCGGCGCCGTGCACACGGTCGGCGAGTTTGACCGCGGCACGGTAATCAATGGTCCCGGCTCGGCAAGTCCTCTCGATTTCGCCAATACCGTCCTCAATGCGGCTGCAGGCCAGGCCGCCATCTGGCACGGCTTGACCGGCATCAACTCCACTCTTACGACTGGCGCCACCGCCGGGCTCGACGCCATCGGGTACGCAACCGATCTGATTCGTTCCGGGCGGGCCGCGGTCATTGTGGCCGGCGGCGTGGAAGAGTTCAGTCTCGAGCCCGTTTACGCATTCGAGCGCTCCGGACTCCTCTGCGGCTCCCACGGCGACGACCCTCTTCCGGTGCCCTTTCACGCACGCCGGAACGGCTTGGCTCCCGGCGAAGGCGCGGCGTTCGTGGTCCTCGAAGATCTGGACTATGCGCTGGCGGGCGGCAGGCCCGTTCTAGCCGAGATCCGCGGTCATGCGAGCACCCTGGACACTTCGGGGGGAAGAGACGGTAAGTTGTCGGTGGAAGCGATGGCGCGAGCGATCCACATCGCATTGCGGGATGCCGGTTGCGGGCCGGATGAAATCGACTGCCTCAGCGCCTCCGCCAACGGAAGCGTGACGGCCGACGGACGCGAAGCCTGCGCTGTGGCCTGTGCCCTCGGCAGCAGAGCGGCTCGCCTGCCCGTGACGGCGGTCAAATCGATGCTGGGGGATACCCTTGGCGCCTCGGGGGCGATGCAGCTCATCGACCTGGTCGAAACCCTGCGCCAGGGGACGCTTCCCGGGATTCCGAACCTCGACGAGGTCGATGCCGGCTTCCCACTACCCATGGCGGGACCGGAGAGCCGCGAGTTGGATGCGCGCATCGGGCTGGTGAACTCCGTTGGCGCTCATGGAAGCTGCTGTTCGCTGGTGGTCGCATTAAGAAAGTAGCCATGGCGCCAATTTCGACCAACGAGACCAATAGCGGTATTGAGGTAGAACTAGTTCCGCGCTTGAAGCAGCAGGGGTACACGCGAGAGCTGGTAGAACAGCGCCGCCGCTGGGTTGAAGCGAAGACAGGTTGCGAACTCCGGCACGTGGGCTCGTGCTCCGTCTCCACCGAGCAGATGCGTGGCAACATCGAAAACCCAGTCGGCGCGGCCCAGGTTCCTCTTGGAGTTGCCGGCCCCCTGCTGGTGCGCGGCGAGCACGCTGATGGCGCATTCTACGTACCGCTCGCGACGACGGAAGGCGCGCTGATCCGGTCATACGAGCGAGGCATGGTCACGCTCACGCGGTCGGGGGGCGCCTCTGTGCGTGTCTACATGGACGAGAATCGCGTCTGCCCAGTGTTCTTCTTCCGGGATGTCGCCGAAGCTCACCAGTTCTCTCGCAGTCTACGGCGGGATTTCGAGAAAATCCGCGAAGCCGCCGAGTCAACCACGCGGCACGGCAAACTGCTGGGCGTGGAGTGCTACCCGTTGGGCCGCGAGGTGATTGTGAACTTCCGGTTTTTTACCGCCGATGCTCATGGCATGAACATGATCCTCAAAGCCACCGATCAGGCCTGCCAGTGGATCATGAGGAACAGCCTGGCCGAGCGCTTCCTGATTTTCAGCGGGTTGGAATCCGAGAAGCACGCCACGGGATTCCTTCTGCCGGGCGGGAAGGGCAAAAAGGTGGTCGCGGGGGCCCGGCTTCCGGCGGACGTCGCCCGCGCCTACCTGCACGTCGAGCCGGAACAGTTAGTGGACGTTTGGCAACAGACCATGCTCGGGCATACGCAGGCGGGGGCCCTCGGCTACAACGCCCATAGCGCTAATGGTCTTACGGCGCTGTTCATCGCCTGCGGGCAGGATGTAGCGAACATCGTCAATTCGGCGGTGGGAATCACGACTGTGGAACGAACTCCGGACGGAGATGTTTACGTGAGCGTCACGCTGCCATCCCTGACGGTGGCGACGGTAGGAGGCGGTACCGGACAGGGCACCGCGCGGGAGTGTCTGGAAATGATGGACTGCGCCGGGGCCGGCAAGGCGCTGAAGCTCGCCGAGATCGCCGCCGCCACGGTTCTCGCTGGAGAGATTTCGATGGGCGCCGCCGTCGCGAGCGGAGAGATGACCGCCGCACACGAGTCGTACGGCCGCAATCGGCCGGCGGAGCGCGTGCCAGCGAATGAAATCAAATAGTCATGGCGAGGGCTTTCCGCGGACTCAGAACCGATCCCCTGCCGGCCTACGACGCCATCGTCATCGGCGCCGGTATCGGAGGATTGGTCTGCGCCAACCTGCTCGCCCGTGACGGTCTCAAGGTGTTACTGATCGAGCAGCACTTCATGTTGGGAGGCTACTGCAGCACCTTCCGCCGCAAAGGTTACACCTTCGACGCCGGCACTCACTTTTATCCACTGCTGGCAATCCCCAGACCATCTCAGGGAAAGTGCTGCGCGATCTCGGGATCGCAACCGAGTGGATCAAAATGGATCCCGTCGACCATTTCCATTTGCCGGATGGTTACCGCTTCGAGGTTCCGGCGGATTTCGACCGGTATATTGCGAAACTGAAGACCGAGTTTCCCCACGAGGCCAAGGCGCTCGACGAGTTCTTCGCGTTTGCGCGCAACGCCTATCTGTACGGCCTGCTCTATCACGTTCGCGGCCAGGACACCGGCTGGCTGGCAGAGCATTCGGGGCTTAATCTTAAAGAAACGCTGGAGAAGTACTTTGGCGACCACAGGCTCAGATTGCTGCTCTGCGCCGACTGCGCCCATTGGGGGTCCCGGCCCGACAGGACTGCGTTCGTCGCGGACTCCATGCTGCGGTTCGCCTACTTTCTGGGGAACTACTACCCCAAGGGCGGCTCGCAGGCGTTTTCCGACGAACTGGGGCGCCGGCTTGAGGAACGGGGTGGGCACATTCTGATGAGTTCGGAGGTCACTCGCATCCTGACGCGGAACGGCGCGGCCACCGGGGTGGAGATCATGGCGGGACCAGGCCGTTTGAAGCGGATGGTCCGAGTCCACGCCAACGCGGTCGTCTCAAACGCCGATTTGCGCTCGACGATTGACAAGCTCATCGGGCGCGATCAGCTCAATCCGGATTACCTTCGCCCGATTGAGGAACTCCGCCCGTCGATGCCCTGTTTCATCACGCACATCGGATTGAAAGATATCGATACCGCGGTGTTACGCTCGGCCGCAGGGTATCACCTGCCTCAATGGGATCTGAACGAGGTGGTCACAAGCGGATTCAAGATGTTCGTACCCACGTTGTTTGCGCCGGAGATGGCGCCGCCTGGCGGACACATCGTAGTGGTCCAGAAGCTGACCGACGTGGATTACGACAAAATCGCCGACTGGCCGGCACACAAAGCCGCCGTCGAGAGGGATATCCTGTGCAATCTCGAGCGCCTTATGCCGGGGTTCCAGGAGAAGATAGTGGTCTGCCTGAGCGCCTCAGCGCTTACCTCGTGGCGATACACGCGTAACTACAAGGGTGCCATGCTCGGCTGGGAGATGTCGCCTGAGCAATTCGGCAAACGCCGGCCGGGAATTTGCGGGCCAATGAGAAATCTGTACTTCACGGGGCACTGGACACAACCGGGTGGCGGCATCACGATGGTGGTTATTTCCGCGATGCGAGTCGCCGCAGCGATCCGCGCAGGATTCGAAACGAGAGATGTGGCAGGGCCCGTATACACGAACGCTTCGGCGGTCGAGTCTTGAAGATTCAGACGGATCCAACCAGGAGGTGCATGGTGAAAACATCCATCAGTTCGACAGGTAAGCGATGGTCAAAATTCGGCTGGGCAGTGGCGATCGCAGTGGCTGGCGGCGTTCTGCTGGGGGCGGCGGCAAGCATACCGGATCAGGGTTCCTGGTTCAGGGATATCACACGTAGCGCGGGTGTGGCGCGGAAGCACCAAAAGCGCACCTTCAATAACGCGTATTCCGCGATCATGGATGGCTACTCGTCGCTGGGATCCGCGGTCGCCGCCGGCGATTACAACGGAGACGGCTTCGAAGACCTTTACGTCACCAATACAGCCGCCGGCACGAAAAACCGTCTCTATCGTAACAACGGTGATTTGACCTTCACCGACGTCGCCAAGGAGGCTGGTGTCGCCGTCGCCAATGACGACCGCAACGCCTCCGACGATGCGCTGTGGTTCGACTACGATAACGACGGCTGGCTCGATCTGCTCGTGGTCCGCATGGGTTACAGCAAGCTGTTCCATAACCTCGGCAACGGCAAATTCGAAGAGGTCACTAAAAAGGCCGGGCTCTATCGGCACATGAACGCCATCACCGCCATCGCCTTTGATTACGATCGCGACGGCTACGTCGACCTTCTGGTCGGGTCCTATTTCCAGAACATCGACATCTTCAAGCCTTCCGGTCCACGGTTTTTCCCCGAGAACTTCGAGACCGCCAACAACGGCGGCGGCGTCACGTTGTTTCACAACAACCATGACGGCACATTCACCGATGTGACCGAAAAAGCTGGATTGAAATCGAGCGGCTGGGTCCTGGACGTCGGGCACGGTGACGCCGATAACGACGGAAACGACGATTTGTACGTCGCCTGCGATTACGGAACTGACCGATTTTACGTCAACAACGGCAACGGTACCTTCACCGACAAGACCGAAAGCGCGGTCGGAATCGACACCAAGAAGGGGATGAACGTGGATTGGGGCGATTACGACAACGACGGTCTGCTCGACATCTACGTCACCAACATCACCGACGAGTATATGCGGGAGGGTAATTTCCTCTGGCACAACAATGGAAATCTGACATTCACGGATCTCTCGCGCGAGACTGGCACCTCCGACACCGGTTGGGGCTGGTGCGCCAAGTTCTTCGATTACGACAACGACGGCTGGCTCGATCTCTATGTGGTGAACGGGTGGGTCTCCGCCGGCAAGGAGAGCTATCTACCCGACATCTTCGCGATGCTCATCAAGCCGGGCGTCGACTATGCCGACGCTCGCAACTGGCCACCCATGGGCAAGAAAACCATGAGCGGCTATGAGAAGAAGCGATTGTTCCACAACCAACACGGCGAGATCTTTAAAGACGAGGCGCCGCGCCAGGGTATGGATTCCATCCGCGACGGGCGGGGCATCGCCGTTGCGGATTTCGATAACGACGGCCGCCTGGATCTGTTTGTATCGAACGTGGGAACGGAGCCGTATCTATACCACAACGTCGGGCCGCGGAACTCGCATTGGAGCCAGTACGTTCTCGAAGGCGTGAAGTCGAATCGCGCCGCGGTCGGGGCACAAGTTCGATTGACCGCGGGCGGCCGTACTTATCTTCGGTTCGTAAACGGGGGCAACGGAATGGCGAGCCAGAGCACGATGCGTGTCCA
>JBGPKX010000308.1:0-7097 GCA_041486185.1 Bryobacteraceae bacterium
CGGAGGGCGGCAAGTCCAAAGTCGAGATCGAGGACGCGTCGATCTTCGTGGCCAAATACACCAACGGCGCCATCGGCCACTTCGAAGCCACGCGCTTCGCTAACGGGCGCAAGAACGGGAACACCTTCGAGATCAATGGCGAGGTGGGCAGCCTGTACTTCGACCTGGAGGACATGTCGCGCCTTTGGTACTTTGATTCGCGTGACCCGAAACACGTGCAGGGCTGGCGGAAGATCTCCGTGTGGGAAGAAGTGCATCCGTACATGAAGCACTGGTGGGTGCCGGGTTGCGCCATCGGCTACGAGCACACCTTCGGCAATCAGGCGGCCGACTTAATGAACGCCATCGCGCAGAACAAACCCATGCAGCCGAACTTCGACGACGGGCTGAAGTGCCAACTGGTGCTGGATGCGGTGATGGAGGCTTCGAGCTCCGACCGCTGGGTGCGCGTGAAACAAATGACCAAGAGCGAGGCAATATGAAAGTTTCCTTAGGCAGTTGGGCTTTTTCCTTCGGTCCGTTCGCGGACAATCCCATTCCATTTGAAAAGACCGTCAAGCGGTTATCGGACGCCGGTTATGACGGCATCGAGATCTGCGGTTTTCCGCCGCACATCACGCTTGACCAGTACCCAACGAAAGAGTCGCGCCAGAAGCTGGTGCACTTTCTGCAGGAGAACCATTTGGGTGTTTCCGGCTACGCGGCGGATTTCACCAGCGTGAATCCGGTGGTGGCGGGCAACAAACAGAAGTACCTCGATCTGTTCCGTCGCAACGTGGAGATGTGCGCGGATATCGGTAGCCCGAACATTCGCGTGGACTCGGTTGCCGCACCCGGGTCGATTGAAGACCGCGATTATAAGGCGGCCTTCGACCGGCTGGCGGATGTCTGGCGCGACGCCGCGGGCATTGCGCAGCAGAGCGGCATTCGGATGGTATGGGAGTTCGAGCCTGGCTTTGCGTTTAACAAACCATCCGAAGTGATCGCGATGCACCGGGCGGTGGGGCACCCGAACTTCTGGGTCATGTTTGACACGTCGCACGCCTATATGTGTGCGGTCGTGGGCGCGCGGCAGCATGGCGCGAAGGAGACTTTGCCGGGCGGCGTTTCTGAATTTCTGGATAAGTTGCGCGGACGCATCGGCTCCATCCACTTGATCGATTCCGACGGTACGCTGCACGGCGATGAGACCAGCACGCACCGGCCATTCGGCGAGGGCTTCATCGACTTCGATACACTGGCTCCCAAACTGCTCGAAGTGCCGAAAATCGAGTGGTGGTGCATCGACATGTGCTTCTGGGCGGGATCGTGGGAACTGGTGGAGCCGAGTTTAGGGTTCGTGCGCAATCTGCTCAGCAAACGGGCCGTCGTCGGATGACGCGACGTAGTTTCTTTCAAGTGTCCGCGGGCGGAGCCATCGCGTTGCCCGAATTCCAGCCCAAGAGCATGTTGCACGTGGCCGAACATCCGGTGGCGCGCGCAAAGTTTCCGGTCGTCGACGTTCATACGCACCTATTCGGTTTAGGGCGCAAAGCCGCGCCGGACTCGCCCGAAGCGAACGCGGAGCTGACGCAGGTCGCCCGCGACATGGACGCGTGCAACTTGCAGACGCTCATCAATCTCACCGGCGGAAATTCAGAAGCCATTCCGGCGATCCGCAAAACCATGGAGCTTTTCAGCGGAAAGTTTCTTACAGCGACGGAACCGGCGTGGTTGCGCGTGAGCCAGCCTGGCTATGCGCAATGGCAAGCCGATGAGCTGGCCAAATGCAAGCAGGAAGGCGCTGTTGGGCTGAAGGTCCTGAAGACTCTCGGCCTTGGCGTGCGCGAGAACGGCAAGCTGCTGAAAATCGATGATGCGCGCTTCGATCCCATGTGGGAAGCCGCCGGCGCGCTGGGTCTTCCGGTGTTGATCCACACGGGCGATCCGGGTGCGTTCTTCACGCCCATCGACCGTTTCAACGAGCGCTACGAGGAGCTGCAGAATCATCCGGACTGGTCTTTCTACGATCGCGATTTTCCCAAGCGCGGCGACCTGCATGAGGCCCGCAACCGGGTGGCCGCGCGGCACCCCAGGACGAAGTTCATCTATCTGCACGTCGGAAACGATGCCGAGGACCTGGCGGAGGTGGGCGGCTGGCTCGATCGCTACGCGAATGTGAACGTGGAAATCGGCGCGCGCTTGGGCGAGCTAGGCCGCCAGCCGCGGACATCGCGAAAGTTTTTCGAGCGGTATCAGGATCGAATCATGTTCGGCACCGACGCGACGTTTGATGCGGGCAAAGAATATCCGCAGCAGGATTTGAAGCCTGCCATGTACCGCTGCTATTTCCGGTTCCTGGAAACCGGCGACGAATATTTCGACTACGCACCGTCCGCCGTGCCACCGCAAGGGCGCTGGAAGATATATGGCATAGCGCTTCCCGACGTGATTTTGAAGAAGGTTTATCACAATAACGCTGCGCGCGAATTCGGGCTGAAGCTGGTCTGAAACGACCTGCGGTATCGGGACGAGGACCGGCGTCGGTCTTGTGTTGCCACGCGCGAAAACAGTGGGTTCCTCGTGCGCCCAGGTTAGGGCGCGACCTTGATGGGCACGCTCGCGACGATATTATCCCAGGCCATCTTCAGGGTCACGCCGCTACTCCCTTCCGGAGTCAGCGAGATGGTGAACTGCTCGATAGGCGAATCCGATTTGGAAAGGGTCATCTCCGTACGCCCCAAGTCGTCGGCTTCCTTGTAGTCAAATGCGCCCCACTGCTTGGCGGTCTTGTTGACGATCAACGTCCATGCATTCTCCCTAGGTAGCGTGAAGAGTGCATAGATGCCCTTGGGCACTTTGAGACCGTTGATATCGAGATCGACATCGGTGCGAATGGTGGTAGCCTCATCGGCGCCAGTGCGCCAGACCTTTCCGTAAGGCTCATGGTCTCCAATCATCTTACGGCCTTTCAGATATGGCCGTCCGTAGGTAATCGTGATCTTGTGCCCGTTGATCGTGATGAAAGTCGATTCGTGCGGGCTCTTGCGCGGTTCCTGCGCCGGAGTCCGTGTTGTGAGACCCAGAATGACCAGACCCACTGTTGCGGTTAATAGAAGCTTTTGCATGGGTCTATTGTAAACCGGGTCGGATACTGTAACAGAACATCTCGCCGCACGTATTGTTAATTTGACAGTTTCATCGGGTGTGCGGAAGCCTGGAGTTAGTCCTCATGATGACGATCTTGCAGTCCTACAAACGTTTATCGCATCTCATGTTTGTGTCATTTGTCAGCCTGGGCGCACTTATCGCCCAAGTACCGGAGGGGAGGCCCGCAGAGGCCGGGAATAGCCCGGCCAAGTCCGCATCGCACGCGATGCCAGTGTCGAAGGCGGATCCTGAACACGGATCGATCCCGGGTTTCGACGCCACGGCTCTCGATACGAAGGCCGACCCATGCGTGGATTTCTACCAGTACGCGTGCGGGGCATGGCGCGCCAAGCATCCCATCCCACCGGACAGGTCGATCTTGGGCCGCTTCGATGAGCTGGAGGAGCGCAATCTCGCCATTTTGCGCGACATTCTCGAGCAAGCGTCGGTCGCAAGTCCAAAACGCAGCGCTATCGAGCAGAAGATCGGCGACTACTACGCGTCCTGCATGGATGAAAAGGCGATCGACAAAAAGGGCTTCGATCCGATCAAGCCGGAGCTCGAGCGCATCGCCGCACTCGCCGACAAGAGTGCTCTGGCGGATGAAGTCGCGCGGCTGCATCGCATCGGCGCCAATGTCCTGTTCAGTTACTCTTCGGAACAGGACTTCAAGAACTCGAGCCAGGTGATCGCTGCTGCCGACCAGGGCGGCTTAGGTTTGCCGGACCGCGATTACTATTTCAAGGAAGACGAAGAGTCGGCCGAGACGCGAAAACATTACGTGGAGCACGTACGCAAGACGTTCGAGCTGCTGGGTCAGCCGGCCGCCACAGCGACGGCCAAAGCCCGGGTGGTGATGGATATCGAGACAGCTCTGGCGAAGGGTTCGCTCGGGCTGGTCTCACGCCGCGATCCGGCGAAGGTGTACCACAAAACGCTTCGCGAAGAGTTGGCCCTTACGTTGAATCCTTCTTTCGCCTGGCCGAAGTATCTCGCCGAGATAAAAGCGCCACCCATTGAGAGCCTCAACGTGGCGGTCCCGGAGTTTTTCAAGAACCTCGACTCGCTGATCAATACCACCAGTCTCGACGACTGGAAGACTTATCTGACCTGGCAACTGGTGCGCTCGCAGGCCCAGTTGTTGCCGTCCGCATTCGTAAACGAGAATTTCGATTTTTACGGCAAGATCCTGACCGGCGCGAAAGAATTGCGCCCGCGCTGGAAGCGTTGCGTCTCTTTGGCCGATGGCGATCTGGGCGAGGCGCTTGGCCAGAAATACGTCGAACACACATTCGGCGCGAAAGGCAAAGAACGAACGCTGCAAATGGTGCAGGCACTCGAGAAAGCGCTGGGCAAAGACATCGCGGAGCTGTCCTGGATGACTCCGGCTACGAAGACAAAGGCGCTCGAGAAGCTGCATGCCATCACTAACAAGATCGGCTATCCAGATAAATGGCGCGACTACTCCAGCGTGAAGATCATCCGCGGCGATGCATTTGGAAACTCCGAGCGCGCCACTGAATTCGAATTTCAGCGGCAGCTCGGCAAGATCGGAAAGCCGGTAGACCGCACCGAGTGGCAGATGACGCCCCGCACGGTCGACGCCTACTACGATGCGCAAATGAACAACATCAACTTCCCCGCGGGCATCCTGCAGCCGCCGTTTTTCGATAAGAGCATGGACAATGCCGTGAACTTTGGCGCGATCGGTGCGGTGATCGGTCACGAGCTGACGCACGGCTTCGACGACGAGGGCCGGCAGTTCGACGCTAAGGGCAATCTGAAGGACTGGTGGACGGCTCAAGATGCCGAGGAGTTCGAAAAGCGCGCCGATTGCCTGGTCGAGGAGTACTCGAATTTTACCGCCGTCGACGACGTGAAGCTGAATGGCAAGCTGACGCTCGGTGAGAACACGGCGGATAACGGTGGCGTGCGTATCGCTTACATGGCGCTGCTCGATGACATCGCCGGCAAGACCCTTCCCAAGATCGATGGCTTCACTCCGGAGCAGCGGGTGTTTCTCGGTTTCGGTCAGGTCTGGTGCGTGAACCAGACCGACGAGTCGCTGCGCCTCTCCGCGCTGACCAATCCGCACTCACCGGGCCAATACCGCGTCAATGGCGTGGTTCAGAATATACCGGAATTTCAGGCTGCGTTCGGCTGCCGCGTGGGCCAGCCCATGGTACGCAAGCCGGCGTGTCGCGTATGGTAAGGCCTTCTTCTTTTCGCCATGGCCGTTTATGATGAGTTTATCCCGTGGATCGCGAAGAAATCCTCGTCCTCCTGCGTGAAAGGATCGTCGCGTTCGCGGCATCTCGTATATCGGGGGATGTCGCGGAAGACCTTGCGCAAGAGGTGCTCATGCTGCTGCATGAAAAATATGCGCACGTCGACCGCCTGGAAGAACTCCTGCCGCTATCTCTTAAGATCCTGCGGTTCAAAATGATGGCCGTCCACCGCAAAGCCGAACGGCGGGGCGAGCGCGGAAGCATCTCGGTGGACGACGTGCAGGTGCCGGACCTCGGTCCCGATCCTGGCGCTTACTTGGAGCGGAAGGAGATGTTGGAACGTTTACGGAGTGCGATGGGCCGCCTTTGCGCGCGATGCCAGGAGCTCATGCGGCTCAAACTCGAAGGCAATAGCTTCGCAGAAATCCAAAAGCGGATGGGGGCGGGCTCGATCAACACCGTGTACACATGGGATTTCCGCTGCCGGAAAGAGCTTCTGGTTCTGCTGGGCGGAAGCTGGGAGGGCCACCGTGAAGCGTGACGATATCCGAAAACTGCTCGGCGGATACGCTACCGGGACGCTGAGCGATGCGGAGCGTAAGGCCCTTTTTGATGCGGCGATGGAGGACCAGAGCCTGTTCGATGCCCTCGCGGACGATGCCGCGCTCCAAGAACTGCTCGACCAACCGCAGGCGCGCGAATACTTGCTCGAAGCCCTGCCTGCCAGGCCAAAGGCGGTGGTGAGACGGATGCCGGTGTGGAGGTGGACCGCAGTGGGATCGGTTGCAGCGGCTCTGGTGCTTGGCGTGTTTCTTGTGCGAGCTCCCGTGCCCCAAAAGCCGGCGGCGCCGCCAGTGATGGCCTCGTCACAATTACGGTCAGAGCTCGATGTCCCTCCAGTCAAAGCGGAGTCGAGACTGAAGGCGCTGAAACAAGAAGCCTTCGCACCGCCCGTGCTCTTGTCAAAGCGGGCGCAGGCTGACCTCTCGGCGCCAGTTCCAGCATCCGCTCCCCTGCCGCAGCCTGATCGCGACAAATTGGAAGATTCCAAGATGGCGGTGAACCTGCCAGTGGCGAAGGAGAAAATGGCGCCAGTGGCTCTGGCAGAGAACCGGGTGGCGGAACAGTCGGCGTCCGTCGATGCAGTTCGCGCGCAGCCCGCGGCAGCCGCTGCGCCAGCCGAATCCGCCACCCTTTCAACAGCCGCCACCGGATCGCTTCAGCTGCTCGATCGCACCGCACAAACCCAGCAGGGCGCCCGCCAGCTCTTTTACGGTACGGGCGCCGTAAGTGGGCTCGTCGCCGGCCGGCAGGATGCGCCGGTAGCGGCAAAACGCGCGGCCGTACTGCCCGCAAGCGCTGCAGGCCTCCGCTATACTTTGTTGCGCCGCCAACCGGATGGAAGCTATGTGGAAGCCGATCCGACCACGGTCTTCCATGCCGGTGACGCCATTCGCCTCAGGATCGAAACCAACTCCGCCGGCTATTTGGCGGTTTGGAATCGCAGCGACACACTAGCCAACATTTCCGTACTGGCTCGCACGAGATACACGATCCCCGCCGAAGGCGCGATCGAATTGCACGGTCCGCCCGAGAACAGAAAGCTGCTGGTGGTGTTCTCCCGTGCGCTCCAAACCAAGCCGGCCGGACTGGCTGGCGGACTACTTGTTGAGCAGTCTACTGAGCGAGCGACCTATGTGGCCGACCCCCGGCCAAGCTCGCTCGTCTCGTTCGAGATCA
>JBGPKX010000309.1:0-6993 GCA_041486185.1 Bryobacteraceae bacterium
AGGATAGCGCGCAATGGATGCGAAATGCGCGGTAATTTTGTTCACCCTTGCGCCGGAACAGCCTTTGCCGGCTGCACTTTCCGGCGCCTTGGCGCGCGCGAGTTGGCCGGCGGCTGGCTGAGCCGGCTGAGGGCCGCCGCGGCGATGTAACGGACGCCCTCAGGGCTATCGGCCAGGAGCGGCTGTAACTTCGAAATCTCGTCGCGACCCGCGCGCTGGCCCAGTGACTGCGCCACGGCCGCGCGCACGGCGGAGTTCTTGTCGTCGAGCGATCCTTCCAGTTCCTGAAGCGTGCGCGGGTCGGGATCGGAAGCCAGAAGCTTGGCCGAGAGAGCGCGCGCAGTAGCTCCTTTGTCTTTGAGGAGCTCTTCGGCGAACCCTACTCCCATGGAGAACGGCCCCAATAACGAAGCCGCCTGCTCAATGCCGATCTTGGCTAGCGCTGCCGGGCTGTGCAGCTTCTTCTTGGCGTCACGTACGCCGCCTTCGATCATGCCCGGGCCTGTCTTCCGCTCGCCCGCCAGCACCGCCCAGAAGATCTCCCGGCCGCTCTGATCGCCCATCTGCCAAAGCGACCGGGCGGCAGTGAAGCTGACCTCGGCGGAGTCGTCGTCGAGTGCCTCCTTCAGCTTGGCAATGGCTATGCGCGCCTGCATCTCGCCCAGCACGGCGGCCGCGGTCTGACGCACGGTCACTTCTTTGTCGTTCAGGCTGGCGGTTACGAGGTTTACCGCGCGTGGCATTGGCCCAATAGAACCGAGCGCGGTGATGGCCTGTATGCGCTTGGCCGTGCCGCCATCGGCTAGCGCGCGTTGCAACAGGTTCCAAGCCCCGTCTTCGGCTTCGGTCGAAAACAGAATTGCTGGAACCAGCCCAAGAAGAAGGAGAATTCGCCACATAGTCTCCAAATCTTACACCCCGGTTTCACAATAGGGTTGGCAGGGTTGCGGTAACCCGGCGCGCATTTTCGGGCGCAAGCGAGGTTTTAGGCGGTCTTGCCGGCCTTTGAGGGACTGATCAGAATGTGAGCGTTGCGGCCTTCGAGGCGGGGCGTGCCTTCCACGGTGCCGAATGCCGCCAGATCTTCCGCGAATCGCGTGAGCAGTTTCTTGCCAAGATCGGTGTGCGCAATCTCGCGTCCGCGGAATTGCACCACGGCTTTGACGCGATTGCCCTCTTTCAGAAAGCGTATGGCGTGATTTTTCTTGAAATCGTAGTCGTGGTCGTCGGTATTGGGGCGGAATTTCAGTTCCTTCACCTGTACCACGTGCTGCTTTCTCTTGGCTTCGTGCTGCTTCTTCTTCAGCTCGTATTGATAGTGGCCGTAATCCACGGCCTTGGCGACCGGCGGCACTGCCGTGGGCGAAACCAGCACCAGATCAAGCCCCAGCTCCTGGGCCTTGCGCAGGGCCTGCGCCGTCGGCATGACCTCTGCCGTACCGTCCGGGAACACGGCGCGGACTTCGCGCACCCGAATCGATTCGTTGACGTTCTCTCTGCGGCTTTGCCGGCGGGGCGGGACGTTTCTACCAGGATACATGCGCGATAGGCGTGCAGACCATTCAGGGCCTAGTGTACTTGGATTTCAGAGGTTTGGCAATCGCCGTTTGTGAGCTTGGGTGTAGCTTGCTCCGCGCGCGGCTCGTTGACCGCTCTTGACCAAGCGATCGCGTTTCCGAGCCAAGACCGTGAGGGAGTGGTTATGAGCCTTTCTTGAGCAGCCAGACCGGCCCCGTGGCATACAGAACCTCGAGCTGCACGCTGGCGATCGAGCTCAAGACGGCGGCCGAAGCATGCACCTGGCTGGATACGTCGCCCTGCACCTCGACCAGCACTGCACGCCGTATGCTGCTCACCGACTCGCCACAGATATTGAGTTGCGAGACGGCCGCCTCCATGGGAGAAACGCTGGGGTTAAACGCTGCGTTTTCCGCATACGCTCCCGAATAGAAACGGCCATCGGCATTGGCCAGCGCCACGCCCGCGTAGCCAAGGCTGTAAGGCGCGTAGCTCATATTGGCCGCGGCCAGAGCGGCCAGCACGACGGGATCCTGGCTGTTCACCGAAAGTTGCCGGCTTTCCGCCTGCATCAAGCCGCCTTGCATGCCCAGATTGTGTGGACCGAAAGCGTCCGGTAGAAGACGCGTCAGTAGGGTGGCGTCCGTGTTCGGAAGCAAAATTTCTAAAGTCGCGGCGGTGACCAGTTCGTATAGGAATTGCCGGCAGTACCCACACGGCGCAGCCGATACTGCGAGTGCCGTAAGGCCCGTTTCGCCTTGCATCCACGCGTTGATGGTCGCGGCCTGCTCGGCGTGCACCGTGAAGCTCAGCGCCCGGGATTTGAACTCGATGTTAGCTCCGTAGTACAGATTTCCGCTCAGCCCCTGCGCCACCGCACCCACTTTGAAGTTGGAAATGACCGGTTCGGCGTAAAGCGCCGCCAACGGCAACACATCCAGCATGAGCTGCTGGACCGTAACTCCCAGTTGCTGAGCCATCTGTTCGGCGTCGGCTGCGGAGATCGTGCCCCGGAAGTTGCCAGCTCCCGAGCAGCGCTGCAGTGTTTCCTGCACAGCGGCGGGATAGCGCGCGAGGAGTTCCGAGACAGCGGAGGAGTTGGGGCGCATCCTGGCCTCCATTAGACCGCATTAGAGCCGCTCCGAATCCAGCGCAGTATAATCGTAACCCATGAGCAACACTGCGACAAAAGACTTGGCGCTGCTGGTTCGCCACGAGGGAGAAGCACCGCGCGAGCGCTCGACCTGCGGCTGGCGCGATCTGCTCATCAGCCGCCAAGATAGCGGGCAGGTTTCCGCATGGGCGCACGCTGTGGATATTGATGGAGCCCGTGAGCATTACCACAAGCGGTCGACGGAATTGTATTACGTGCTCGAGGGCGAAGGAACGGTGCGCCTGGATGGCGTGGAGCATCCCGTGCGGCCAGGCTCCATGGTCCACATTCCCCCGGGAGTGGTCCACGGCGCGAAGGGCCGCATGCGGGTGCTAGTGGTCGGCATCCCCGACATCAGTGACGACGACCTGTTCTTCCCGGAGTCGCGACCGTAGGTTCTGTTCCCTGGCTATTCATATCGGAGCGCGTCAATCGGGTCGATGCGCGTGGCGCGGCGCGCTGGGAGCCACACGGCAAAAAGCGCCACCAGGCTGAGCAGGCAAGGCACGGTAATGAAGACTAACGGATCCCAGGTTTTGACGCCGAACAGGAAGCTCGCCAGCAGGCGCGTGACACCGAACGCGGCGGCAATTCCGACGACGACTCCTACCAGCGTCAGACGCATCCCCTGGAATACCACCATGTTTCGAACGGCGCTCGATTCAGCTCCCAGCGCCATCCGAATTCCGATTTCCTGCGTGCGCTGCTCTACGGAATAGGCCATGAGGCCATAAATACCGATCGCCGCGAGCAATAGCGCCGCGCATCCAAAGATCGTAAACAGCAGCATATTGAAATCCGCCCGCGCCGTGGATTGCACCATCACTTCGTCCATCGAACGAACGCGCGCCGTCGGCAGGCCGCCACTGGCTTGCCGCAGTTCGTTTTGAATGGCGGCGCTCGTCGACTGCGGCGTGCCGCGCGTGCGCACGATCCACGAAATGGGCCCAATGCGCGCGTTCAACGCCGTGACACCGTCGTTCACTTGCGCCACGGGAATGTACATCATGGGTCCTGGGTTCCGGTTGAGCCCGCCGTCGCGAACGTCGCCAACGATTCCTACAATCTGTCGTGGCGGCTCGTCAAACTCCGGTCCGATGCCTTGCCCGATAATCAGCCGGTCGCTAAGCGGGTCGGCCTTCTTCCAGAACTGGCGCGCCATGGCCTGGTTGATAATAACCACGCGGGCGGCGCCGCCGTCGTCGCGGTCGTTGAACGCCCGGCCGCGGATTACAGGAATTTTGAACACCTCGAAATAGCCGGGCGAGATCGTCATCCAGCCCGCTCCATTGTTGGTATTGCCATCCGTAACCGGCCGGCCCGCCACGGTAAAGGGCAGACCAAATCCGCCTTCGAGCGGAAGGCAGCACGTCGGGCCGGCTGCCACGACTCCCGGCAAAGCATCGATGCGCTGCACAGCATCGCGGACCAGTTGCGCCACCCCGGCGGTCTTCTCGAAGCGCGGGCCGGTCAGGGACATTTGCATGGTCAACACATTGTGCGCGTCGAAACCGGGATTGACCGCGCGCAGCGCCACAAAGCTACGTATCAGCAGGGCGGCCCCAATCAGCAGAATCAGGGCCAGCGCGGTTTCGCTGATCACGAGCAGCGAGCGCGCCTTGTTCTGCCGAAAGCCGGTGCCGGAGCGCCCGCCGCTTTCTTTTAGAGTCGAGCTGAGATCCACGCGCGAGGCGTCGATTGCGGGGATCAACCCAAACAAAATGCCGGTCAACATCGAAATAAGAACGGTGAAGGCGAGCACGCGCCAGTCCATTGTGACCGCGGATCCGTGTTCCCCAATGCGGGGAATGCCGGTATTGAGGGTGAGCAAAGCACGTACTCCGATGTCGCCCAGAGCGAGACCGAGCGCGCCGCCGACGAGAGAAAGCATGACGCTTTCGGTAAGCAATTGACGAACGATCCGGCGGCGTCCGGCCCCGAGTGCTGCCCGGATGGCGATCTCACGCTTGCGTCCGGTAGCCCGTACCAGCAGCAGGTTCGCGACATTGGCGCAAGCGATCAGCAAGACGAAGCTTACTGCGCCAACAAGAACCAGCAGGGAGGAGCGGACGTCGCTCACGATGGCGTCCTGAAGCGGCTGGACACTGAAGCCGCTCTGGGGGTTCGCAGCGGTGTACTTGCGGCGAAACTGGCCGGCGGCGAGCTGAAGTGCCGCTTTCGCCATGCTGAGGGTGACGCCCGGCTTCAGCCGCGCTGCCGCGAGGAAGTAATGCGCCTGGTCGGTGCTGTTGGGATCAAATTGAAAGGGGATCCATACATCGGCAACTGGATCGGTGGCGAAACCCGGTCCAAGAATCCCTACCACGACGTAGGGCACGCCGCCCAGCGAAATACTCTTGGCGACCATGTTCGGATCGCCGCCGAAGCGCCGTTTCCAGAGCCCGTTACTGAGCACCAGCACATGCCCGCCGTTTGGGCGATCTTCATCGGCTGTAAATGTGCGGCCCATGGCCACGGGCGCTCCAAACAGGCGGAAATAATCCTTGGTGACGTGAATGCCTTGGATTTGCTCGGGGTAAGCGCCGCCGGTAAGGTTGAGGCCAGGGCCGCCGAAGTCATAGGCGGAGACGTCCTCGAAGGCCGCGGTTTGCTGTCGCCAGACGTTGAACTTGGTTACCGAGGCGCCGGGTCCGGACCCTTGTGGCGAGGTGAGCAGGAACTGGACGATACGGTCCGGGTCAGGGTAGGTCAGCGGCTTCAGCAATACGGTGTTGACCACCGAAAAGATGGCCGTATTGGCGCCGATGCCAAGCGCCAGGGCGCCGACAGCAGCCATTGTGAAGCCGGGGCTCTGCAGCAACATGCGGAGCGAATGCTTGAGGTCTTTGATAAAAATTTCCATGGCCAGCCCGCTTAAGAGAGCTTTGAAAAGTCTTAGTAGAGTCTAGACGCTTCACCAGAGGAATCGTTCCTCTCAGGACCGCTAGTGGAAGCCACAAAATGCAGTGGGTGGGCCCGGTTACTTAAAACCGGGCCCGGGGGGTGGGTTTTGGGGTTGACCGCTTAACGATATCAGCCGCAAGCTACGGCGGAATGAACGCTCGGTGAATTCTTGGTTACGGGTTCCGCCGACGCTACGGTGCGGTAAGAAATCGCAGAATCTCGCGCATGACGCGCTCTCCCTGATCTGTTTGGAAGAGGAACTGGGCGTGCGCGGCGCCGTTGAGAATGATCAATTCTTTGGGTTCAGGAGTTTTCTCGTACTGCGCCCGAATCCTGGGGAGCCGTGGTCCGGCCCCGTCCGCGTCATCGCGAGCCACGATGAACAACTTGCGGCCCTTCAGTTTCTCGGGCGGCCCGTCCGGCGTGGCCGCCAGGAGCACCAGACGATCGATCTCACCTGGCTCAGACTGAATGGACGCATCCGCGGCCGCACCGCCTCCCAGGCTTCCCCCGACCACCGATACGGCCTTCGCGCCCGTCTTTCGCAGGTAGCGGACCGCAGCCAGCACGTCGAAGTGGAGCGGCGCGGTGAAAATGTCGGACTGCCCCGGACCTCGCGATTGACCATAGCCGCGGAAGTCGATCGCCAAAACGCGAAAGCCCGCCGTCGCCAGCACCCGGGCCTGTTTCTCCCAACTCTCTTTGTTGAATCGACCTCCGTGAGCCAAGACGACACCGCGGTCGCCTTTTCCGTACATGTCGGCATATACGAGCCCCCCGTCCTGGGTCGGAAAGGAGACTCTCTCCTGTGCTAGGCCGAGGCCCGCCATGGCGAGAGCCGCGATGACCGCTCTAAAGTTAGTCATGGACGCGATTGTACGATATGGGCTTTCGCTTTGACCGCAGCTTTTGGAACTGACTGTAAATGGGAAACTTGGGGAATTCTGGCGGGCGACCGAGTCCCTGCGAATGATTCACGAGGATGGCGGATTGCCTACCTACTGTAAAGAGATAATTACCCCCGGACGCCCGCGCTCGCGGACTTCGCGCTGGGAGAGTTCCCGGCGAAACCATTTTGCGAGCGATGTGTTATGCGTTTTTTTTTGACGCCGAGCGCGAGCCATTCTGGCTTCAGGAGGGAGTTCAGACCGAAATATGGCTCGAAGTAGACTTGGTTCGGCAGGCACTCATTGCGAATGAGCACTCCGAGGGAGGGTGGCGCAAGCAACTGTGCAGGCGAATACCTAGTAGGGGACGCGGGTAAAGATCTCGTCGCCGACGGCGATGTTGCCGATGGCTTGTGAGCGTCCACGACGAACAGCGTATACTTACCGACGCGCCGGAGCTCATCGCTAACGCTTTTGAGATCGATGACGCATCCGGAATCGGAGCATCTTTTTGCGCAGACCGGCGATGTC
>JBGPKX010000310.1:0-6970 GCA_041486185.1 Bryobacteraceae bacterium
CGCCAGTGACGGCCGAGCCATAGAGCACGACCGACACCAGGCGGTCGCCCAGCGCCTTCGTTAGCTTCTCCAGTAACTGGTTCAGCGCGCTTTCCATGCAAGCCTCGATCTTACTACCAGTCGCTCGGGTTACCAGTCACTCGATGCTCCGCCGCCGCCCGAATCTCCGCCGCCGAAGCCTCCGAAACCTCCGCCGCCACCGCCGCCCGAATCGAATCCGCCGAAGCCACCGCCGCCCCGGCCGCCCATGCCGCGCATCAGGTTGCCGAGGATGAGCCCGGTCCAGAACCCGCCGCCACCGCCACCCCGGCCCGCGCGAAGGAGAAAGAACACAACAGCAAGGCCGACGAGCAACGGCACCCAGGGAATCGAATCGCCCGAAGAGCGCCGCACACGACGCGGCAATTGCGTGTCGAGCGAGACGTTTTTGGCTTTGGCGATAGTCGCGCCAATGGTTTGCGCGGCCGCCATCATGGCTTCACCATATTGCCGCTGGCGCAGCGCGGGGCGCATCTCACGCAGGATGCTTCCCACGAAGCCGTCGGGCAGGATCGGCTCGAGCTCGTAACCGACCTCCAGCCGGCTCCGCCGGTCGCCAATCACCAGCAGCAGCATGATGCCGTCGTTCTTGCCCTTATGTCCCACGCCCCAGGCGCGGAAAATCGTGTTGGCGACGTCTTCGATGGGCTCGCCTTCGAGGGTTGTGACGGTCACGAGCGCCATCTGCGCGCCGGTGGCCCGTTCGACGCTCGCGCAGTACTGTTCGAGCGCCGTCTTGCTCGGTGCATCGATGACGTGTGCGAAGTCGCTGACGTAGCCTTCCGGCTTGAGCGCCTTCCAATCGACTGCGAACGCGGTTGCGGCGAACGAGAGCAGGACGGCGCAGGTCCGCAGGAGCTTGTTCATGTAACGGTAGTTTCAGTGTAACTAAAGCAGGTGTTAGGTGTTAGGTTCCAGGTGTTAGGGAAGACCAAAAGGCAGCAGGCGACGTTTGCTAGCACCTAAAACCTAAAACCTGGCACTTGCTTCTTAGCACACCAAGTCTTCGCGGCCGATTTTGAAACCGTTCAGGTTGCCGAGCACGGTAAGGGCGATGTGTTTTTGATCGAAGAAGGTTTGCGAGATGCGCTGGACATCTTCGGCGGTGACGATTTCGATGCTTTCGACTAACTCGTCGAGGGTGAAGAAACGGTGGAAGTACATCTCCTGGCGCGCCAGGTTGGACATGCGGCTCGAAGTGGACTCCAGGCTCAGCATGAGCGAGCCCTTGAGGTGGTCCTTGGCGCGGCGCAGTTCTTCGTCGGTGATGCGCTCGTTCTTGAGAAGCTTGAATTCTTTCAGGATAGATTCGATCACCTGGCGAGCGGCCTCGATGGAAGTGCCCGCATAAATCGACAGACAGCCGGTATCGCGGTAGGGATTCAGCTCGGAGAACACGGCGTAGGCCAGGCCCTGGCGCTCGCGGATATTCTGGAACAGGCGCGAGCTCATGCCGCCGCCCAGCAGCGTATTCAGCACGTAGCAGGTGAAACGGTCCTCGTGCGGCATCGGATAAGACGGCACGCCGAGGCAGAGATGCACCTGCTCGAGCGATTTCTTGTTGCGCAGCGCGATGCGCGCGTGGGTCTGGGGCGGCCGGTCGCTCGACGAGGTTTTACGCGGCTTCATTCCGGAGAAATGCTCGCCCGCCAGGTCGGTGAGCATCTTGTGCGTCAGGTTGCCGGCGGCCGTGATGACCAGATTCGCCGGGGAATAGGCATCGCGATAATAACTTTCCATCATCGGGCGGTCGAAGCGTTTCACCGTTTCGCGCGTGCCCAGGATGGGCTTTCCCAGCGGATGGTCTTTCCAGAAATTCGAGGAAAAAATCTCATGCACGAGGTAATCGGGATTGTCCTCGTCCATTTTCAGCTCTTCCAGGATTACGCCCTTTTCCTTGGCCATGTCCTCTTCGCGGAAGAGGGGGTTGAGCACGAGATCGCCCAGCACGTCGAAGGAAAGCGGCAGGTGCTCGTCCAGCACTTTGGTGTTGAAGCAGACCAGTTCCTTGGAGGTGAAAGCGTCGAGATTGCCGCCGATCGAATCCACGGAGCGCGCGATATCTTCGGCCGAGCGTTTGGAAGTGCCCTTGAACACCATGTGCTCGATGAAGTGCGAAAGGCCATTCTGTTCAGGCGCTTCGCAGCGTGAGCCGTTTCCGACCCAGATGCCCACCGAAACCGAACGCACGTGCGGCATGGTTTCGCTGATGACGCGAACGCCGTTCGGCATCGTGGTGGTTTCGATTTCGCGGACTCCGGTAGGTGTTTTCTGCATGGCGGAAACGGGCGGGATTTCCTTATCTTTTGTACCATTTTTGGGCCTTCCGCCGCCACCGGAGTAGCCCGTGTTAGACTGAGTGAGGATGTCGCAAGCCCTTCTAGGCATGGAACTTAGTGAAATCCAGCAGGTGCTCGGGCCGGGGGAGCCGGAGTTTCGGGCGCGGCAGGTGTATGAGGCGCTCTATCACGCGCAAGTACCTGATTTAGTGCAGATTACGACGCTTCCGGGCAAGCTGCGCGAGCGCCTGGCCTCGGGGCACACCGTGGGGCTGCCAGAGGCCGAGCAGCGATATGAATCCAGTGACGGGACGCGCCGATATTTGTTGCGCTTAGAGGACGGGCGGACGGTGGAGACGGTTTGGATGCCCGAGGAAGCGCGCGACACCCTGTGCATTTCGAGCCAGGTGGGGTGCCCGGTGGATTGCAAGTTCTGCATGACGGCGCTGATGGGGCTCGAGCGCAACCTGACGGCCGGCGAGATCGTGGGGCAGGTGCTTTTTGTGGCGCGGGATAACGGGCTGCTTCAGCAGGGCGCGCGGCTGAACATCGTCATGATGGGGATGGGGGAGCCGCTGCTGAACCTGGAGAATGTGGTGAAAGCGACGCGAATTTTGGCCGACCCGCGCGGCGTGGGGTTGCCGGAGAAGCGCATTACGCTCTCGACGGCTGGGATTGTGCCGAAGATTGCCGAGCTAGGGCGCGAGAAAGTGCGGCCGAAACTGGCGGTTTCGCTCAATGCGTCGACCGAAGAGATGCGGCAGGAGCTGATGCCCATCACGCGCAAGTATCACCTCAAGGATCTGCTGGCGGCCTGCCGGGCGTTTCCGCTGCGGCCGTGGGAGAAGCTGACGTTCGAATACGTGCTGCTCAAGGGCGTGAACGATTCGGATGCCGATGCGCGGCGCGTGGTGAAGCTGCTGGCTAATTTGAATTGCAAGGTGAATCTGATTGCGCTGAATCCGGGGCCGGGGATTCCGTATGAGACGCCGGAGGCGGAGCGGGTGCTGTCGTTTCAGGCGATGGTGCGGCGGGCGATGCCGTGTTTTGTGCGGAAGCCGAGAGGACGGGATATTTTTGCGGCTTGCGGGCAGTTGAAGCGGGTGAGCGGGTAGGCCGCCTATCCGACGGGCAGGGGTCGCTGGACGGCTTCCGGCTTCGATGCGGGATGGTCGCTCAGGTCGAGTCCCTCGACGACCTCGCTGGCTAGTAGATCGGCGGCTTTCTGTCCCAGGAAGGCCGAGAACAGAGGCTCGACAGCGGAGAAGACGCCGGAGCCATCTTCACGCGCCGCGATCCGATCCTCGATCAAAGCGGCGGCGCGCGGTCCGAAGAAAGTCTTGAGCTGAAACGCGAGGTGCTCCTGTATTCTCGGCTGAACTTCCTCGCGATGAGCGGCTTGCAATTTGTGGACCTTGCCCAGGAGGCTCTCGAGACCCCCGGCTAGCCGCGGCGCTTCCAACAAGGGCGGGGCCACGGCCGCCATGAAGTGCTGAGCCTCGATTTTGAGACAGTCGAGTTCCAGACGGCATTGCAGGCAACGATCCAAGTGCTGCGAGACTTTGCGGGCGCGCCTCTCGGTGAGTTCGCCATCCTGGTAAGCCAGGAGCATTTCAGTGTCAGGATGAATAGGAGTTCTCCTCTCGCGCCATCGCGTGGGCGGGCGCTATTGGCGTGTCCTTCACATCGTCCTCTCGATCCATGGCTCGGCGTACCTTTTTATGCGCGCGGGCCAAGGTCGCCCCTACCGTTCCCTGCCGCAGATCGAGAATTTCAGCGATCTCCTCGTAACGCAGACCCTCGGCCCGAAGGCGCACGCACTCGAGTTCTCGGGGCGCCAGCAGGGAGGAAATCGTGCGCACCATTTCAATGCGGTGATAGTGAAGCTCCGGATCGTTCTGGCCGTCGGATGAATCGTCGATTCCTTCCATCGCGACCTCATTCTTCACCCGCGACGATTTCAGATTGTCCAGCAAATGATTGCGCAGAACGCGGAACAGCCACGCCTTGGGATTATCGAATTGTTGGCCCTCGGTGCGCGCCACGAAATAGCGCAGAAAGATCTCTTGAATGGCATCCTGCCCGCCGCTCGAATCGCCGGCCAGAGTGGAGGCATAGCGCAACAGGCTGGGAGCGTGGCTGGTATACAGTGCGGCCACTTCGTGCTCCATTTCAGCACGGGGCGCAAGGATACCGCTATTTAGATGGCTCGCTTCTTGCACTGACTTGATCTTCGAGTCACCTGACCCACCGAATCAATATCGTCTTCAGTTAGCAGCAGCCGTTCCCCAATTGGCATTTCGCAGCACTAACTGCCATGCGCTGTATGAGATAGAGCAGACTCGTCTTGGCTGCTGGAGCCAGAGAGATGAAGCCAGCGAACAGGCCACGGCGGCTTGAATTCGCCGATTATGATCATGAGCGGATCGATGTCATTGCGGGGTTTTTCCATGACATGGTCGCGCACCCACTTGATGGCTTTCGAGCCAAATGGCCGGTTTAGGCACAAACCAGTCCCACGTGCGGACACGCTAGGGCGCAGATGCCAAATCCGGTCATTCGCTAAATTGCTTCACGTCAGTAATTTATGCACTTTCATCGTGTGGTGGTTAATATGCCATATTCAGCTCTCAGGATTTGGGAGGTCTTGGCGTGGAAGCACTCTGGCAGGATCTGCGATTGAGTATCCGATGGCTGATCAAGAACCCCGGGTTTACGGCCGTTGCCGTGCTGACGCTCGCGCTCGGCATCGGCGCCAACACTGCGATGTTCACCGTCTTGAACGCCGTGCTGTTGCGCGCGCTCCCGGTCGAGGATGCGCAGCGGCTTGTGCTCCTCTCGAATCCCGAATCGCACGGAATCAACATAGGAGACGGCGCCGGCATTCGAAATCTTTACGCCTACTCTGAGTTCCAGGACTTGCGCGATCAGAACCAGGTATTCTCGGGCATCTTCGCCGCGGACAGTAATGTGCGGAGGCTGGATGTAGCGATCGAGAGCATGGGCCAACCTGGCGAGACCGAGCCGGCCCAAGTCAGCCTAGTGAGCGGCGATTATTTCCGGGTTTTGGGAATTCGAGCTTTCCTGGGGCGGACGTTCACGGCGGACGTGGATAAAGTGCAGCATGCGAATCCCGTGGCCGTGATCAGCTACGGGTACTGGAAGAAACGGTTTGCGCAAGACCGCTCCGTTCTGGGCCACAAGATTCGCATCCGGCAGACGATGTTCGACATCATCGGCGTGGCGCCCGAGGGATTCTCCGGCGAGACGGTCGGATTGTCGGCCGATATCTGGACGCCGCTGACCATGCAGACGGAGGTCTTTCCGGCGTGGACCGACTTTCTCGCGAGACCTAAAGACCCGCTTCAAAAAATTCTGTGGCTGCAGGTTGTGGCCCGATTGAAGCCGGGGGTTACGCGGGAACAGGCGCAATCCGGCATCAATGTGAACCTGCAGCAGGTGCGCCAGGCAGAAGTGAATGCCATGATGCCCGAGCGGCGCCGTGAGTACCTGGATTCCAAAATTGTGCTTTCCGATGGCAGCCGCGGCGCGAACGCGCTGAGTGATTCGTTCGGCTCGCCTCTGAAGATTCTGATGGCGGTGGTCGGCCTGGTGCTGCTGATCGCATGTGCAAATGTCGCCAACCTGCTCCTGGCGCGCGGCACAGCTCGCCAGAGGGAGATCGCCGTGCGCGTGGCGCTGGGCGCTGGACGGCGGCGCGTGATGCAACAGCTCCTGACGGAGAGTGTCGTGCTCGCGCTCATCAGCGGCGCACTCGCTCTGCTGCTGGCGCAATGGGCGAATAACCTGCTGGTGCGCCTGGTCTCCATCGACTCCACACCCGTTGCCCTGGACCTCCATCCCGATGCCCGCATCCTCGCATTCACGATTGCCGTTTCGGTATTGACGGGAGTCCTGTTTGGCCTGGCGCCGGGCTTGCGCGCCGCGCGCACGAATTTGAATTCAGTTCTGAAGGGATCGGCAACCGGAACCATGCGTGGCGGCCGGCACGGGCGCATGTCCGCGGCGCGGGTGCTGGTGGCCGGCCAGATCGCCATATCGCTCGCGGTCTTGATTGTGGCGGGGTTGTTCGTACACAGTTTCCAGAACCTGGCCAGCCTGAATCCCGGCTTCGACCACGATCACCTGCTGCAATTCGACCTGATGTTTCTCGAGGCAAACGGCTACCAGGGCGCCGCCATTCACCAACTGCATCAACAATTGCTGGAACGTCTCGAAAGCGTGCCCGGCGTGCGCGGCGCGACTCTGGCGTTCATGGGCCTTTTCACGGGCAACGACTTTGGAAATCAGATTTCAGTGGATGCGTCGCTACCGAAGCCCGGTCCGGAATACTCTTCCCGGGGCGATCTGGTCTCGCCCAAGCATTTTGCGACTATCGGCCAGCCGCTGCTTGTGGTGCGGGACATCACCGCGCAGGATGAACGGAGCGTTCCCCGCGCCGGAGTCATCAACGAGACTTTCGCCCGCAAGTATTTTGGCAAGGCCAACCTCATTGGCAGAATGGTCAGGTACGACCGCGATAATCCCAAGCAGTTTGTCGTGGTCGGTGTCGTGGCAGACGCGAAACACAACAGCCTGCGCGAACCCGCCACGCCCCAGTTCTATCTCCCGTTCTTTCAGGCAAACGGCGA
>JBGPKX010000311.1:0-6947 GCA_041486185.1 Bryobacteraceae bacterium
CATGTTCATCCATTGGGGAGTTTACAGCGTGCTGGGTGACGGCGAGTGGGTCATGAACAACCGCAAGATGACCGTGGCCAACTACGAAAAGCTGGCGCCGCAATTCAACCCGACCGAATACGACGCTGCCGCCTGGGTGTCGCTGGCGAAAGCGGCGGGCATGAAATACATCACCATCACGAGCAAGCACCATGATGGATTCGCCATGTGGGGCACGAAGCAGAACCACTGGAACATTGTCGACGCAACGCCTTATAAGAAGGATGTTTTGAAAGTGCTGGCGGACGAGTGCCATCGCCAGGGGATCAAGCTGTTCTTCTATCATTCGCAGCTCGACTGGCACAGCCCGGATTACTATCCGCGCGGGCGCACCGGCCAGACCGCGGACCGTCCGGAGAGCGGCAACTTCGACCACTATCTGGATTTCATGGACAGCCAGCTTCGCGAGCTGCTTACCGGCTATGGCGAAATCGCCGGCATCTGGTTCGACGGCATGTGGGACAAACCAGAAGCCAACTGGCGTCTCGACCGGACCTACGGCCTGATCCACAGCCTGCAGCCTGCCGCGCTCGTCGGCAGCAATCATCACCTTCTGCCCTTTGCCGGAGAGGACTTTCAGATGTTCGAGAAAGATCTGCCCGGACAGAAGACGGCGGAGTTCAATTCCACTTCCGAGATTGGAAAGCTGCCGCTCGAAACCTGCGACACCATCAGCAACGCCTGGGGCTACAACAAGGACGATCGCCACTTCAAGAGCGCCCCGCAGCTCATTCAATATCTGGCGCGAGCTGCCGGCTATAACGCCAACTTTCTGCTGAATATCGGCCCCATGCCCAGCGGGAAGATTCAGCCCGAGTTCGTCGAACGCTTGCACGGCATCGGCCGCTGGGTGGAGCGCAATGGCGAGTCGATTTACGGCACGCGTGGCGGCCCGCTCGCTCCCACATCCTGGGGCGCCACCACGCAGCGCGACGGCAAAATTTACGTTCACGTAATGGATTACGCGGGCGATCTCCTCGCGCTTTCCAAACTGCCGCCGGTGAAAAGCGCCAAGGTGCTGACGTCGGGCGCGCCGGTAGAAATTACTCAGATCAAGGGCGGCATCGTGCTCCATCTTCCCCAGGTGCGCGATGAAGCGGATACCGTGATAGGGCTGGACACCGCGCCCTAGACGAGGGGGGGCTGCTGCAAAGGCCGGCAACCACCCCCTCACGGTCGTGGCTTGGAAACGTGATCGCTCATTCGCGAGTGGTTACCGGCCGCGCGCGTGAGCAAGCGGGCCGTCGGCAGGCTGGCTGATCAATTCCCCACATAACGCGCATAAAAACTACGCGCCACACCGGGATCGGTAGTGCCCTTGATAATCGCGCGCCCATCTGGAAAAATCGTCATCTCGAAGGGCGCCATCACGAACCGCAGTGCAAATTCGTTGGCCCGAACTTCACCCAGAACATCCAGCCGCTTCTTCAGTTCCTGCAGATCGAGCGGCCGCGCCGCAACGTGAATCTGTACTGCATTCCGCCCGCAAAGGCTCACGGGAGCGCGCTTTCCGCCCTTGAGGTGCACGAAATCGCGCCGGCCGCACGTGGGACAGTCCGCATCCTGCGCTGGTTGATCGATCTGCCTGATCGCGCCCGACCACACGTCGACCGTGGTAATGTGCGGAACCACACATTCTGCTCGCCCGGATAAAATTTTCACGGCATCCGCCACCTGCAGCGACGCAATCGCCGCCGTAAGCGAATTGAGAACGCCGGCCGTGTCGCAGGTCGGCTGCGCCCCCCCGGGCGGCTCGGGATAAATGCATCGCAGGCACGCTGTGCGGCCCGGAATCACGGGCATGGTCAGGCCGTAACTGGAAACCGCCGCACCGTAAATCCACGGAATCCCACGGCTCACCGCAACATCGTTGATCAGATAGCGCGTTTCAAAATTATCCGTGCCGTCCAGGATGCAATCCGCTCCGTCCAGCAACTCTTCCGCATTCGATGGATTCAGATCGGCGATGATGCCGTGGATTTCAATGGTGGAATTCATCCGGCGCAGACGCCGCTCCGCGGCCGCGGCTTTGGGCAGCGCTTCAGCCGCGTCCGATTCTTCAAACAGAAATTGCCGCTGCAGATTGCTCGCGTCGACGTAATCGCGGTCGATAATCGAGAGCCTGCCCACTCCCGCGCGTGCCAGCGCCATGGCCTGCAGGCTGCCCAAGGCGCCGCACCCCACGATAGCGGCATGCGACCCTAGCAGCCGCTCCTGCCCTTCCTCGCCGATCTCCCGAAACAGAATCTGGCGTGAGTAACGTTCTCGTGCGCCAGAAGTCATCGGCTCGATGGTAACAAAATTGCCTTGGAAGCCGTACGTTATCATGAGCATGGTGTGTTCCCGCTACGCTCGCTCTCCCGTGATGCTCCTCTCCTTCTGGGTCACACTCGCTGCTCCCGTTTGGTCTCAAACACAACCGTACGAAGGCCAACGGATCGTCGACATCCAGTTCAGCCCGCCCGAGCAGCCCGTGGCCACGCTCGATCTGGAGCAAGCCGTCACGTTCAAGCCAAATACGCCGCTGCGCATGGCGGACGTCCGCCAGTCCATCGAAAAGTTGTACGCCACCGGGTGCTTCGAAGATATTCAGGTGGACGCCGAGCCGAGCGGTGACGGAGTTATTGTGCGTTTCATCACCAGAAACAGTTGGTTCGTGGGACACGTCTCCGTGGATGGACACGTATCGGATCCGCCAAATCCGGGGCAAATGGCCAACGCCACGCGGCTCAATCTGGGCGAGCCGTTTCACGAGGAAGACATGGTCCAGGCGGAGGCCGGAGTCCGAAAACTTCTGGTGGACAACGGCTATTACGAAAACCAGCTTCAACCGCGCATCGAGTATGACGTCAGAACCCAGCAGGCGCACGTTCATTTCATCGTGGAGAGCGGGCCGCGCGCCAAGTACCGCACGCCGCTCGTCCAGGGAAATCTCAAGATGGCCGTGGATAAGATCATCGCCGCCACGAAGTGGAAGCGCCCCATCACCCACCGATGGCGGCCGGTCACGCAGAGCCGCACTCGTCAGGGCGTGGACAACGTGCGCCGCAAATATGAGAACAAGGACCGGCTCATGGCTAGCGTTCAGCTCAAGCAAATGGATTACGATCGCGACACGCGCCGCGTGACGCCGAATCTGGATATCGATGCCGGTCCGATCGTCGATATCACAGCCGTCGGGGCAAAAGTTTCCAGCAAGATGATGAAGCAGAACGTTCCGGTCTACGAAGAACACACCGTGGACCGGGACCTGCTCGTCGAGGGCCAGAGAAATCTGCGCGACGAGTTTCAAACCAAGGGGTACTTCGAAGCCGAGGTCGAATTCAAGGAACAGAAGCTGATCAATGATAAAGCCGAAATCGACTACCTGATCAATCTGGGGAAACGCCATGAACTGGTGCATATCGAAATCCAGGGCAACCATTACTTCACCACCGATGCCATCCGCGAGCGCATGTTCATGACGCCGAAATCATTTCAGTTCCGCCACGGGCGCTACAGCGACGCGCTGCGGCGCAGCGACGAAGATGCCATCGCCAATCTGTATCGGCAGAACGGATTCCGCGACGTCCAGGTCCACACAAAGACAGTGGACGACTACAAAGGCAAGGTGGGTGACCTCGCCGTCTTCATCATGATCGACGAAGGCCCGCAATGGTTCGTCTCGGGGCTGGAGGTGACCGGTATCCAGCAGCTTGACGCCAGCAGCGTCATCCCCACGCTCAGCTCCTCCGAAGGCCAGCCCTTCAGCGAATTCAACGTGGCTTCGGACCGTGACGCCATTCTGGCCTATTACTACACCAACGGTTTTCCAAACGCGAGCTTGGAGTGGAGCTCGAAGCCGGGTCCGAAACCACACCAGGTGGACCTCCGTTTCACGATCGCCGAGGGCCGGCGCCAGTTCGTGCGCGATGTGCTGGTGGAGGGCCTCCAGAACACGCGCCCCGCCGTAGTCGCACGCAACTTGCTGCTGGCGGCCGGCGATCCCCTATCGCCCATTCGCATGGCCGATACCCAGAGGCGCCTTTACGAGCTTGGTATTTTTGCGCAGGTGGATATGGCCATTCAAAATGCGGATGGCGTCACCCAGCGAAAATACGTCGTCTACGACATGGAAGAGGCTAAGAAATACACGTTCGACGTCGGCGTCGGCGCGGAGTTCGCGCGCATCGGCGGCTGTCAAACCTGCCTCGACGTGCCGGGAGGCGCCGCCGGATTCAGCCCGCGTGTCTCCTTCGACCTGACGCGCCTGAACTTCCTCGGCCTCGGCCACACCATCAGCCTGCGCACCCGCGCCTCCACCCTCGAACGGCGCGGAATTCTCAGCTATCTCGCTCCCCGGTTCCGGAATAACGAGAATCTCAACCTGGTCTTCTCCGTGCTTTACGATGACACGCGTGACATCAATACGTTTTCCGCCAAGCGCGAGGAAGGATCGGTGCAGCTCTCCCAAAAGCTGTCCAAACCCTCCACCATTCTCTACCGGTTCAGTTACCGGCGGGTCAGCACATCCGACCTGAAAATCGACTCCAACCTCGTGCCGCTGCTTTCGCAACCGGTGCGCGTGGGGATGCTGTCGGTCAACTACATTCAGGACCGCCGCGACGATCCGATCGATCCCCACAAAGGCATCTACAACACCGTCGACGTAGGACTGGCCTCGAAGGCTTTCGGATCGCAAGTAAGCTTTGGACGGGGCCTCGCGCGCAACGCCACCTATCATAAGATCGGAAAGAAGCTCCTTCTCGCGCGCCAAATTACGTTCGGCGATATCATTCCCTTCAATTACCAGGCGCGGACCACCGATCCCCTGGATGCCATTCCTTTTCCAGAGCGGTTTTTCAGCGGCGGCACCAGCTCGCACCGCGGCTTTCCGGAAAATCAGGCCGGGCCGCGAGACTTGACAACCGGATTCCCCGTCGGCGGCACAGCGCTGCTGTTCAACAGCACTGAGTTGCGTATGCCGCTGCTCGGCGAGAACATCAGCGGAGTGCTGTTTCATGACGCCGGCAACGTCTACTCCAGCCTCGACAAGATTTCGTTTCGCGTGAACCAGCGCAACTTGCAGGACTTCGATTACATGGTGCATGCCGTGGGATTCGGTATCCGTTACCGAACGCCCATCGGACCCATTCGCGTGGACCTGGCCTACAGCATCAACCCGCCGAGGTTCTTCGGCTGCAAGGGCAACATTAACGATCTGGTCGCGTGCGGAGACCCTGCGAATGCTGCGCTCCGCACCAACCAGAGCATCAGCCACTTCCAGTTCTTCTTCTCCATTGGGCAGAGTTTCTGATGGTGGCGCGCTTCATTTTCGTCTCCGCTCTCTGCTTCGCCGGCTTGCCAGCCGAAACCATCGATCGCATCGCGGTTACGCTGGACCGCCAGGTAATCACCGAGAGTGAAATTTTGAGTGAAATCCGTGTCACGGCCTTTCAAAATGGAGAACCGCTGGACTTAACCCCGGAAGCCAGGCGAAAGGCCGCCGACCGCCTCATCGAGCAGAAGCTCATCGGCAGAGAAATGGAGTTGGGACGCTATGTAAAGCAAGACCCCGCGGAGGTAGACCCCATGTTGAAGCAGATTCAGGCGCAGCGTTTTCGCAGTCCGGCGGAGTTTCACCAGACCCTCGAGAAATACGGCATCATCGAAGAGGACTTAAGAGCGCACCTCCTTTTGCAGCTTACGTTTTTACGCTTCATCGATCTGCGGTTTCGCCCTGGCATTCAAATCACTGAAAGTGACATTAAGCAGTATTTCGAACAGAAGCTGCCGGAGTTGGAGAAGACGGCCCCTCCCGGGAAGAAGATCTCGTTCGACGACCTCCGCGGCAAGATTCAGGACGCTTTGACTGGCCAGCTCGTCGATCGGCAACTCAATGATTGGCTTTCCGAAACGCGCAAGCGCACGCGCATCGAGTTCCACCTGGAGGCTTTTCGATGAGCCGCCGCTCCCGCTTGGCTCTGATCCTCGGCGGCTCCATGCTCGCCCTGATCCTGTTGCTGTGCATCGCGGCCATACTCGTGGCCAGGAGCGCATGGTTCCATGAGCAGGTGCGCGAGCGCATAGTGGCCGAGGCGGAAAAAGCCACGGGAGGCCGTGTCGAGATCGGATCGTTCGATTTTCAGTGGGAGACGCTGACAGCGCGAGTCAATGACTTCGCCATCCATGGCACTGAGCCGGCCGGATCGCCGCCGCTCCTTCGCGTCCGATCCATAACCGTCGCGCTGAAGATCGTTTCCATGCTCGAGCGTGTGGTGGATGTCCGATCCATCGCCGTCGACCAGCCGCAGGCCCGTCTCATCGTTTCGGCCGATGGCACGACCAATGTTCCCCAGCCCAAGGCGCCACGTGCGTCCAGCAAGACCCCGCTTGAAACCATTCTCGATCTTGCCATCGGGCGGTTCAGCGTGCAGAACGGGACCCTTGAGGTCAACTCCAAAAGGATGCCCTGGAGCGCCGCCGGTGAAAACTTGCGCGCGCAGGTTGTCTACAACCGGCTCCCTCCAAGCTATCGTGGCGATATCTCCGCACAACCGCTGCATTTCAGAGTCAGCAACACTCTGCCAGTGGATTTGGACGCCGCCGTCTCGCTCACCATCGAGAAGAATAAATTCACTATCTCGAGCGCGCGCCTGCAGACGGCGCATTCCAGCGTTGAGCTCTCAGGGGCCGTGCAGAATTTCTCCTCGCCGCAATCCTTGTTCCAGTACAATGCCCGCCTCTCGCTCGATGAAGTGTTGCGCACCTTGCGGTTTCGCGCGCGGCCGCAAGGAATGGTGCTGATCGGGGGCAGCGCCTCCGTTCGCGATTTCGGACATTACCTCCTCACTGGCAACATGCACATGGGGCCTCTTTCGTTCGGGCAGGGGAACCTCCAGGTGCGCAACGTGCGTGCGGAATCGGCA
>JBGPKX010000312.1:0-6909 GCA_041486185.1 Bryobacteraceae bacterium
ACTGGGGTACTGGCGATGAGGTACGGCCTACTGGCGCTATTGCTGGCCGTACCGCTGGCCGGAGACGATACGTGCGTGGCGTGCCATTCGGTGCTCGAAGGGAATTTGCAGGCGCCGGCGAAGGCGTTCGCCAACGACATTCACGCCCGGTTCGGATTCAGTTGCGCGGATTGCCATGGCGGCGACCGCAACGCGACCGATCCCGAAGCGTCCATGAGCAAGGCGCATGGCTTCATCGGCAAGATTCCCCGCGCCGCGATACCGGAGCGCTGCGCCCGCTGTCATAGCGATTCGGCTCTGATTCAGAAGTACAAGCCCCGCGAACGGGTGGATCAGATGGCGCAGTATCGCACCAGTGTGCATGGGAAGCGTCTAGCAGCCGGCGATACCAAGGTGGCTACCTGCATCGATTGCCATAGCGTGCACGACATTCGCGAAGTGAAGGATCCACTCTCGCCGGTGTATCCGCTGCGGCTGCCCGAAACTTGTGCGCGGTGCCACGCGGATGCGTCCCACATGGCCAGCTACAAGCTGCCCACCGACCAGTTCGCGGGCTATCGCAAGAGCGTGCATTGGGAGGCACTGGCCCAGCGCGGCGATCTTTCGGCTCCCAGTTGCGCGTCGTGCCACGGGAACCACGGCGCGACTCCCCCGCAGGTGGAATCGGTCGCGGCGGTTTGCGGCACCTGCCACGTGATGATGGAAGATCTTTACAACAAGAGCCCGCACCAGCCGGTGTTTGCCGCCATGGGAGCGGCGGGCTGCGTGGTGTGCCACGGCAATCATGAGATCCGGAAGCCGGAGGTAGGAATGCTCGCCGGCGCGAATTCAGTGTGCAGCCAGTGCCACGATGCGACATCGGCCGGAGGGATTGCGGCTGCGGAAATGGCCCGGCAAATCACCCGTCTCGAGAAGTCGCTGGAGCGATCGGACGCCGTTCTGACCAGCGCGCAGCAATCCGGCATGGAAGTTTCCGAAGCCTTGCTGCGCCAGCGGGAAGGCCGGGAAAATCTGATCAAAGCCGCGGTGGCCGTGCATGCGTTTCGCACCGCCGCGGTTTACAAGCCGGTCGAAGAAGGTCTGGCCATTGCGGCGGAGACTTACAAGGCCGGTGTAGGCGCTCTCGAGGAAAGGAGATTGCGCCGGCTGGGCCTCGGGGTCTCACTAATTGCGATCGCCATCACCATGCTCGGTCTTTGGCTGGCGATTCGCGCCATCGAAGGCCGGACGCGGAAACCCTCGGAACTGGCGGGGAGGTAAGTCATGCTTCTGATGCCGCTCGTGCTGCTGGCGTTAGCGCCGGCGGGCCTCGAATCGCCCACCAGCGCGGAGTTCTGCGGTCGCTGCCACAGGGCGATTCTGGATGCCTGGAAAACCTCGGCGCACGCACACGCCATGGACAGCGAACTCTTTCAGGACGCATTGGACGTGGCCGAAACCCGCTTCGGCTCCACGGTCCGCAAGACCTGCCTGAAGTGCCACGCGCCTGTTGCCGTGGAGAAGGGCGATCTCGGGCTACGCCAGAAAGTGAGCTGGGAGGGAGTCACGTGCGATTACTGCCACTCGGTGACGGATGTCTCGATCGCTGGAGGGAATCCCCGGGCCACAATCGCATTCTCGACGATCAAGAGCGGTCCGCTCAGGGACGCGGAGTCCATGGCGCACGGCACGGCCTACTCGGCGGTGCATACCTCGGCGGCGATTTGTGCGCCCTGCCATGAATATCGAAACGCGCTCGGCTTCCCGGTGCTCACGACCTATTCCGAGTGGCAGAACAGCAGTTATGGTAAGGACGGCAAGGCGTGCCAGTCCTGTCACATGTACCGCACGGCGGGCGACGTTGTGGATCCGCGCGTCAAACGCACCAGCGGCGCCATCAATCTGCATCAGATGCCCGGCAGTCATTCGCTCGAACAACTGGCGAAGACCGTAGGGGCGCAGCTTTCCACGCTTCGCGAAGGAGACCACCTGCGCGTGCAAGTGGTTGTCACCAACCGGGCAGCCGGCCATTACGTGCCCACGGGTTCGCCGCTGCGCCGCTTGATTCTGGAAGTGCGCTCCGATTCTTTCGCCGGGCAGCACTTTCGCGAAGAGCGCATTTTCCGGCGAAGCGTGGCCGACCAAGCCGGAGTGCCGATCGAGCAGGAGCATCTGGCTTTCATGAGCGCGGCGAAAGTTCTGCAAGATACCCGTCTGGCGCCCGGCGAGAAGCGGACCGAAACGTTTTCCTTCGCCATCCCGGCCGGGACGCGGACGCAGGTAACGGCGACGCTGCGGTATTTCTACTCGCCGTTCGCGAAATCCGACTCGCAGAAGCTGGTGACGTTCTTGAGCATGAGCCGGCTGGTGCAATAGAGTGGGTTCTTAGCAATTAGTTAATCCAATATTCATGCGCGGTTCATTCCGGCATGGCACAATGAGGTGACATGAAAATACGCATCCTGAGCTGTGCGATATTGCTTGGCTTCTCGATGGTGCCGGCGATTGCGGGACCATCGGAGGGCAAAGAAATTTACGACAAATCCTGCAAGGGCTGCCACGGCGCGCAGGGCCAAGGCAATCCCGGAATTGCCAAGATGATGAAAGTCGAGATGAAACCGCTGGGGTCGAAGGAAGTGCAGGCCAAGTCCGACGCCGATCTGAAGAAGATCATCACGGAAGGCACCGGGAAGATGAAGCCGGTAACCAGCGTTTCCGGCAAACAAGTGGACGATGTAATCGCGTTCATCCGGACATTGAAGTAGTCACCGCCGCTCTAAAGGTGATAACATCACCTGCCGTGGGAGTGTGCTATGGCTGGAACTGCGCCCGGACCGCAGACGGGCAGCATCCGCATCAATGTATTTGACGGCGCGCGACGGCCCGCCAATCTTCCGATCTTCCTGCAGGTCTTCGACGGCAATCAGAAGCAGGTCGCGAACGGATTCGCCGATGGCCCCAACATTGTCATTCCCGGCGTTCCTTTCTACGACAACCTGGGCGATTTGTACCGGATTGTTGTGCACTCCAAGGGCTATCGCGATAGCGGGCTGTATCCTGTGCACATCTTGCTGCGGACCTTGGTGGACGCAGATTTCATGCTTCTGCCGGAGAACGGCGGATTTCATTTCGATCAGCTCGCGTCCATCCGAGATTCCGACCCGCTCATTTTCAGCCTGCTCTCCAACGGCTTGAGCGACAGCCAGCGCGATCTGAACTTCGGGGACGCGCGCGAGAACAAGCCCAAAGCACTGGCCGCGCTGCTGAATATCGCGGCGGCGATGCAGTCGATTCCGCTGCCGGATGGGCCAGTCGTCCGCTCGCCGCTGCATTATTACTGGCAGGTCGCATGGGACCTGATCGCGCAGGACCGTTTCTGGGCGTGGGTGGATGCGAGCCTGGTGGCGGCCGTGAGGAAGGCCGCCGATCTGCGCATGTTCGCCGAAGAGGCCAAACCGCAAGACTTCCATCCCGGCATTCCGGGCAGAATCGATCCCGCCACCGCGAGCTGGAAGGAGATTCGGTTCGACGTGGCCAATGTGCAGCTGACTTTCCACGAGACGAACCAGAAGACCATTCAGGTTCCCGATGGCGCCGGCGGCACGCGCGCGGTCCAGTGCGTCATGGCCGAGCCGGACATCGATTACTACAAGGACCTGGCGGCACACGGCCTGCTTGAAGTGCTGCCCAACGCCCTCACGAGCGGTCTCACCGATCCGCAGATGGTCTACATGCTGCGCTGGATGGCCACGCGGCAAGAGCATCTGGCGGATTTCGACCCGCCGTTCACAATCGAGAGCTAGGCCGCTCTGACCATCGTCCGCCTCCAGGAGATTGTTGAAAAAAGTGTTTCGGACACCGCTTGCTAAACGCGCGCGGCTCCGCAACTGCCCTGAGCTCAATGATCGCATTCCGAGCCGCGACCGTCAGGAAGCGGTTGCTTCGAGTCTTTCCACAAGCTCCTGGGACACCGCTTCGCGTTGAGTAGAGCTGCTCGGATTCGCCTCCGTGCCTTCCGTTACAATCGAGATGTGAGGCTTTGGTGTGCCCTCTTGCTATGCGCTACCGCTGTGAATGCCCAGCGCGGCATGGGCGAGCTGCGCCTCTCCGTTCTCGACAGCACGGGCGGCGGTCTGGAAGCCGCGGGTTCACTACTCAGCCAGGCGATTCAACTCAAACAATCCTTCACCACGGACAATCAGGGCCGCTACTCCGCCAGGAACCTGCCCTTCGGAGTCTACCGGCTGACGATCGAGCGAACGGGTTTTGGCCCATTTTCAACGCTGCTCGAGATTCGCTCCGAGGTGCCATTCGATTACAAGATCACGCTGGGTATTGCGCCGATTGAAACTTCGGTCGTGGTCCGGGAGTCGGCCACGCTGCTCGACCCGCATCGCACCGCGCCGGCCTACTTCGTAGGCGAAGAAACGCTGCGCGACCGGCGTGCCGCAACGCCCGCGCGTGCCGTGCTCGATCTGGTCCAGATGCAGCCGGGTTGGCTGCTGGAAGCCAACGGCGTGCTCCATCCGCGCGGCGCCGAATACAGTACGCAGTATGTGGTGGACGGGTTTCCCGTGGTGGACAATCGCTCGCCGGCCTTCGCTCCGGGACTCGAGGTGGATGAGATCCAGTCGATGAATATTCGCACCGCGGGCTATCCGGCCGAGTACGGGCGCAAGCTGGGCGGGGTCATCGAGGTGACCACGGCGGAAGACATGCGCGCCGGATGGCACGGCTCAGCGGCGTTTGAGGGTGGCAGCTTTTCGACGGCCGGCGGCCACCTCGCGGAACAATACGCGCGTGGCGGCATGGTGGCCGGTGTGAGTCTCGATTCCGCTCACACGAACCACTATCTCGATCCGCCGGTAGAGGAGAATTACACCAACAAAGCCACGGGCGGCGGGGCCAGCGCCCACTTTGCAACCGACTGGAATGAGAAAAATCGCATCCGTGTTTCCGTCAGCCGGCGAAGCACCGGCTTTCTTGTGCCCGATGAGCGGCTGCAGTTCGACGCCGGCCAGCGGCAGGACCGGCGTAGCGAAGAGACCTCTGGCCAGATTTCTTACCAGCGCACGCTCGCGCCTTGGCTGCTGGCAAGCATTCGCGCCGCCATACGGGACCTGAGCGCCGATCTTTGGTCGAATCCCCTCTCGACGCCGATTCTAGCCAATCAGCAACGCGGATTTCGTGAATCGTACGCCGGTGGAGCCATTTCGGCCCACCGCGGTAAACATGAGATGAAAGCCGGCGGCGAGATGATCTGGACTTCGGTCCACGAAGATTTCGGCTACCGGATTACCGACGCCAGCTTCTTTTCGGAGGATGTGCCGCCCCAGTTTCAACTAACCGACCGGCGGCGCGGCCGCGAGGAATCCGCGTTCGTGCAAGATCAGGTGCAAGCGGGTCGCTGGACATTCAGCGCGGGCGTGCGATGGGACGGCTACGGACTGCTGGTGCATGATCACGCCGTCAGCCCGCGTCTCGCCGCCGCGTGGTACTGGCCGCGCGCGGGGTTGGTCCTGAGAGCTTCATACGACCGCGCATTCGAGATTCCGCCGATCGAGAACCTGCTGCTGGCCAGTTCGGCGGCGGCGCAACATCTCACCAATACCGGCACTGGTCTGCCGGTGCGGCCGTCGCGCGGCAACTTCTACGAAGCCGGGCTCAGCAAGGCCCTCTTCGGCCACATGCGCCTTGAGGCCAGCTATTTCGAGCGGCGCATACACGATTTTTCCGATGACGATCTGCTGCTCAACACTGGCGTCAGTTTTCCGATTGCGTTCGCCAGCGCGCAAATCCACGGTGTCGAAGCCAAGCTCGAGATTCCGCGCTGGGGACCGGTGTCCGGATTTCTCGCGTACTCGAATATGACCGGGATTGGCCGGCTGCCCATCACGGGTGGGCTGTTTCTCGAACCCAATGCGGCGGACCTGCTGCATTCGACCGGCGCCTTTCCCGTGTCGCAGGACCAGCGCAACACGGTCCGCGCGCGCATGAGGTATCAGATTGCACCGCGCCTCTGGGCTGCGCTGGGCGCGGGTTATGGGAGCGGTTTGCCGATAGAAATCGATGACGGCGTGGACGTGAATACGCTCATTGCGCAGTACGGTGAGCGTGTAGTGCGCCGCGTCAACTTCGACCGCGGCCGGGTGCGGCCTTCGTTTTCGATGGATGGGTCGGTGGGCGTGGATGTCTGGAAGCACGAAAACCGTTCGGTGCGCGTGCAGGCCGATGCCCTGAATTTGACGAACCGGCTGAACGTGATCGACTTCGCCGGGCTGCTTTCGGGTACGGCGCTGGCGGCGCCGAGAATGCTGACCGTGCGGGTGGTTGCGGGTTGGTAGCGGGACCGTGTCCCTGCCTGTGCGATTTGCCAGTTACGAAAAACGCACAGGCAAGGTGTCTCGGCCCCTCAGGCCGTGCGCATCATTTCGGATTTATCGCCGGCGATCGCCGCTTGCGCAGCGGCCAGGCGCGCGATAGGCACGCGGTACGGCGAGCACGAGACGTAGTTCATGCCCACGCGATAGCAGAACTGCACCGAGCTGGGCTCGCCGCCGTGCTCGCCGCAAATGCCGACTTCCAGATCTTTGCGCGTTGAGCGGCCGGCTTTCACGGCCATCTCGATCAGCTTGCCGACGCCTTCCTGATCGAGCACCGCGAACGGATCGTTCTTGAAAATCTTGGCGGTCTCGTAATCCTTCTGGAACTTCACGTAGTCGTCGCGCGACAGGCCCATAGTGGTTTGCGTGAGGTCGTTGGTGCCGAAGCTGAAGAACTCGGCTTCCTTGGCGACCCGATCGGCGGTGAGGGCGGCGCGCGGGATCTCGATCATGGTGCCGACCATGTAATGCAGGTCGCTCTTGCCGGCTTTGGCAAGCACTTCCTTGGCGACTTCCACCACGATCTTCTTCTGGTTTTCGAGCTCCT
>JBGPKX010000313.1:0-6906 GCA_041486185.1 Bryobacteraceae bacterium
CCGCCGTCGAAGGCCGCCGTTTCGTTGTTCGGAGCCACCAGTCCATTCCACGCCGAAGCATTGGCCGATGTCCAGGGCCGATTCCGGATTCGCGCGCTCCTGCCCGGCGAGTATACGGTTGCCGTTTTCATCCCCGGCCGCGGTGAGACGCGACGGACCGTGGAGGTCGGGGAGGGTACCGCAGATACCAAGGGACGGGTCGCGGCCACGATTCTCGTGGAGGACCCGCAGCTCGTTTCCGAACAAGCGTTGCAGGACCGCGCCCAGGTTTCCACCCGCGAACTATCGATCCCTCCTCGCGCCCGCCATGAGTACGCCCAAGCCCAAAAGAAACTCGCGCGGCGCGACGTGGCGGCAGCAGTCGCTCACCTGGAAAAGGCCGTCGAACTTGCGCCGCAGTTCTCCACCGCGTGGAACAGTCTAGGCACGATCGCATACCAGACGCGCGAGTTCGCCAAGGCTGAGACCGATTTTCGCAAGGCGCTCGATCTGGATGCGAGTTCGTTCGAGCCTCTGGTCAATCTCGGCGGCGTGCTGCTAACCGAAGGCAAGTTCGATGAGGCGCTAAAGCATAACCTGGCCGCCGTCCTCCGCCGTCCTTACGACGCGCTGGCGAATTCGCAACTGGGTATCACTTACTTCGCGATGGGCCATCTGGATCTGGCGCGGAAGTATCTGGAAATCGCCAAGCGCATCGACCCGGCGCACTTTTCTTATCCGCAGCTCACCCTTGCGCGGATCCATTTGCAGCGCGATCAGCCCGCCGCCGCGGCAAATGAGCTCAGAGACTTCCTGCGCCTCCATCCCGATTCAACCGAAGCCGAGCGCGTCCGAAACATGCTAGCGAAGCTGGGAAAGTAGCGTCATCCGGATTCTTTCAGATCCCGCTTCGCGATATCATTTCCTTCCATGGCAAAGATCAGGATGCTGGGGTTGTCCCTTGTGGCCGCGCTGCCGCTCATGGCGGAAGTTCATACGGTGCCGCCACCGGGAGTGCCGGTGCCTGCTGCGGATCGGGCGGCGCTCGAATCGGGAGTGGCAAATCTCAGCGCGCGGATTGAGAGATTGCGCTGGAACCCGCTGGTCGCCGACATCGCGATATACGAGAAGGCCATCCGCTTCGCGCTGAAGTACAACGAGTTTTTCAAGACCGACGACATTGAGCGCGCCAAGGTCCTGCTGGAAGAGGGCCGCGGGCGCGCGGATGCTCTGGAACGCGGCGATGCGCCATGGACCACAGCCACGGGCCTGGTGGTGCGCGGCTACGTTTCGAAAATCGATGGCAGCGTGCAACCGTACGGCCTGGTGATTCCGCCCTCGTTCTCGCCCAACGCGCCGCACCGCTGGCGTCTGGATGCGTGGTTCCACGGCCGCCAGGAAAACCTAAGCGAAGTGAATTTCCTGTTCGAGCGCGAGCGCAATCCGGGTGAATTCACGCCGCGCGACACTATCGTGCTGCATCTTTACGGACGTTATTGCAACGCCAACAAGTTGGCGGGCGAGGTGGACCTGTTCGAAGCGCTGGATGCGGTGAAGCGGCAGTACGACATCGACGAGAACCGCATCGTCATTCGCGGGTTCAGCATGGGGGGCGCGGCGGCATGGCATTTCGCCGTGCACTACCCGGGCGATTGGGCGGCGGCCGCGCCCGGCGCCGGCTTCAGCGAGACGGCGCAGTTTCTGAAAGTTTTTCAGAAGGAAATCGTCCAGCCGCAGTGGTGGGAAGAAAAGCTGTGGCACATGTATGATGCCGACGATTATGCGGTGAACCTGCTTAACTGCCCGACGGTGGCCTATAGTGGCGAGATCGACATCCAGAAACAGGCGGCGGAAGTCATGGCCGATGCCATGGCGCGCGAAGGCATGCGCCTGACGCACATTATCGGGCCGAACACCGGTCACAAATATCACCCCGATTCGAAAATCGAGATCGACCGGCTCATCGATGCCATCGCCGAACGCGGCCGCGATCCTTACCCGCGCAAAGTGCGCTTCACCACGTGGACGCTGGCATACAACCGCATGAAGTGGGTCGTAATTGACGCGCTGGGCAAGCACTGGGAGCGCGCGCGGCTGGATGCGAAGATCGTGGACGATCACACCGTAGACGTGCGCAGCGCTAATGTCACCGCCTTCACGCTCGAGATGGGCGCGGGCGGGTGCCCGCTGGATAACGCGCGCAAACCGGATGTCGTGATCGATGGCGTCCGCGTGGCGGCGCCCGTGCCGATGTCGGACCGCTCTTGGACCGCGCAGTTTCGCAAGACAGGCGGGCAATGGACGGTGGCGGAGCATGCCGGGGAACCAGGTTTGCATAAGCGCCACGGACTGCAGGGACCGATCGACGACGCCTTTTTGTCGAGCTTTATTATGGTGCGGCCCACCGGCACGCCCGCGGCCCCGGGCATCGCGCGTTGGGTGGCAGCCGAGGAAGAACACGCCATTACGCAGTGGCGCAGACAGTTCCGCGGCGAGGCGCAGGTGCGCGATGATACTGCAGTTAGTGACGAGGACATCGCCGGCAGCAATCTGGTGCTGTGGGGCGATCCCGGCAGCAATCGAGTACTGGCTCGCATCGTGGACCGGCTGCCCATCCGCTGGACGACGGACGCGATTGCAGTTGGAAGCGCGCGCTACCCCTCGGCGAGGCACGCGCTGCTGCTTATCTATCCCAATCCGCTGAATCCGAAAAAGTACGTGGTCCTCAACAGCGGCGTCACATTCCGCGAGTACGACGATCTGAACAACGCGCGCCAAATTCCCAAGCTCCCGGATTTCGCCGTGGTCGATACGGCCACCCCGCCTGACGATCGCTGGCCGGGTAAAGTAGCGGCCGCAGGTTTCTTCGGCGAGCACTGGGAACTGCTGGAGCCGTCCGGCCGCTAAGTGTTAAATTGATATAAAGACCGGTGAGGTGCGAGAGTGGTTGAATCGGGCGGTCTCGAAAACCGTTGAGCCTTTACGGGTTCCGTGGGTTCGAATCCCACCCTCACCGCCAGATACCAGAAACGGGACCGTCTCCTCCAAAGGATCCATCGTTTGTTGCGCTTACGGAGTTCGATAGTCGCAGTTGCTCAAACGGCTCCCGGAAGCACATCCGCAACTCTCCGGTTTGCCAAGTCGCCTGTCCCAGGACAACCCGAAGCAACCGGCGCTTTTCGCTCCCGGTTTGCTCTTGGAACAATTCGGCGGCCCTGCTGGTCAAGGACATTAGGTCGAGGGCCTGAGCGGCTGGTGGTAGTGTTGCCGACCGGCATTCGTTGATTCTCGCCTGCACGCGCCACTGCTCCGCATGGGTTTCCTGGGCTTTCCTGTCGTAGGTGCCGGCGTCGATCCTTCCATCCAACCGATCTTCATAGAGAATGTCGAGTCGCCCCCCAAGCCGGTCGAGTTGCGCTTCATGGCGCCGCGTTGCCTGTTGGCGCGCTTGTCGCTCTTTCAAATCATCGGCGACCAGCTCGTGCTGCAACCAAGTGATCACTGCGGGAGGAATGACCAAGATCGTGCAAGCGCCTTGCAAACTGGTTTTCCAGGATTTCTTCACGCGTGTAAGGTTCCGAACACTTCCCGCGGTAACCCGTGCAGTGGTAGTACACATAACGCTGTTTCTTCAACTCCCCCACTAGCGAGCACCCGCAATGACCGCAGCTGACCAGTCCGGAGAACACGAAGTCGTGTTTAACCTTACGATGCTTTTTCTCATGGCGGCCATCCAAGATTTCTTGGCATTGTTCCCAGACTACTCTGGTTACGAGTGGTTCATGTACTCCTTGGTACACCGTGCCACCGTACTCAAACTCGCCCGTGTAGAGGCGCTTCCGCAAGATCTTGTGAAGCGTGGTCACCGGGACCTTGTTTCTGCTTTTTCGAAACCGAAATCCCTCCTCGTATGCTTTCTTGGCAAGGCCTTTGAGCGAGTACTCACCCGATGCAAACCAAGTGAACAGGTTGGCAATCATGGGGCCCAGGATTGGGTCCGGAATGATGATCCGCTTTCGATCAGGCGCAACCGTGTTGACGTAACCGGGGGGTGCGAACGAGGGGTACAATCCCTGGGCTGCCTTGGTGCGGAGTCCCTTCTGGACCTCTTCCCGGAGGTTGTCGATATAGTTCTTCGCCATCAGGACCTTGATCCCATGCATGAACTTTTCCGACGATCGCGAATCCTTCGTCAGAATTACGTTCTCCTTCACGAAGTGGATTTCTAGATCTAACTCGTCAATCGTGAGATAGTCCTTGAAATTCCGATACAGACGGTCGGTCTTTTCCACCAACAGTAGGCGACAGCCAGGGTGCTGCTCGAGGTAAGAGACCATCGCAGTAAATCCCATCCGCCCGGTGGTCTTGGCCGTTTCCGCATCCAGGAACGCCTGCTCGATCACCATCCCCTTTTGGGCGGCATAGGACCGCAACAGCTCTTGCTGGGCAGGAATGCTATATCCCTGCTCCTGCTCTTTGCTCGATACCCGCGCATAAAGAACCGCCCCGGCGGTCTGCTCCGACGCGCCACTCTTTGTCCAATTTGCTGTAGCCATCCGTCTGTTTGACATGATTTAGGCCACCTTCCGGAGTTGCGATTCCACCATGTTGGCTCTCTGTCCCCAGTCGCGCAAAATCCTCGCGAACTCCAGTAGTCTGGTCCGCACCCGCACCCATTCTAGATCCTCCAGGGTCCGCCCAATCTGTGATTCAATCCATGCTCGCGCCGCCGTCTCTGGCTTGGCATGACGCCTGTCAGGCTGCCCGCCCTCAATATCGACTATGTTCGCTACCATTCAAATTCCTCCATCTGCTATATCGGGAGTGAGCTGACAAAAAATGCAAAGTTTCTGCCGGGGGCTCGCGTTGCCCGCTGCTATCTTCACTACGCAAATTCGGACGAGATGCGTTCGACGCGTTCATTGACCCCAATTTTGTCACGTGGACAGCCGGGCGTCTATGTGTTATGTATTTCTTGAGTATTCAAATGAAGTATACGGATGAAGCAGCCATGTCGGAGTTCCTGCAAGAGAACGGCGAGTTCTTTGGCCGGACCCTTTCGGCTGACTGGCTGGCTCCCGAGAGCGTAGAACTGTCCCACGGCATCCTGAAAATTCGGGGCATCCGCCAGTACTGGAGCCGCGGCCGCTCGCGCCGTTCAATCAGACCGCCGCTGGGGCTTTTGGATTCCTTCATGGCCCTCGCGGACGATTCCTCCAAGACTCTCACCCTCCGATCGCTTCTCCGACCGCGTATCAATCGATCCGATGAGAGGATCTGCCAGTTTGCGACGCGGTACGGAGGGTTGCAGATTTTCATTAAACCGACGGGGCATGCCAAATGGCCACATGCGGAGCACATTGAGTACTGCGATGTTTGGCGCTACGTCGCTCGTGTCATGCGCGCCATGCTGCGAATAGCCGCTGGCCTGCATCAGGGGAGGTCTGGACCCAAGGAGGAGTGGTACGTCATTAGCCAGTTCCCGCAGGTAATGCGCCAGACGGCCCAGCAATCGACGCCGGGTCTTCTGCACCCCTTCCCCGAGGGTGATGAGCAGAATTGGCTCGCATTGGCTCATTTTGTCGCCAAAGACTCGCAGCAAAATAAAGCCATGTTTGGGCACCTGGTCAACACCCTGTTGGGTCTGGGCTGTGTCCGGCCCTGGATGACTTGGCCTGCGGAGGGGCGCCCCGAGATCACCTATTCGAGCCGGTCGCTCCTGTCTCAGCTCGCCCTCCAGCTTTGCCTTCGTCTGGCCAAGATCGACGCTTTCCTGGTATGCACCCACTGCCAGAAGCCGTACTCTAGGGTGGTGCGCGCCCCGAAAGCTGGTCAGAGGAACTTCTGCCCGGACTGCCGAAAATTGAGGGTTCCGAAGGCATACGCACTGAAAGACTTCCAGCAACGCCAAAGACAGGCAAAAGGGCGTCCATTGAGTCCGTGATCTGCGTCGGGGACAGGCGCATATCGCTGTCGGTGAACCATTTTAGGGGCGTCCTCCGCTTGTACAGGAGCAACCACTCTGGCATTTGAACCTCACGAGAATTCGCCTGTTTTTGCCTGATAAGTGCCTGTTTCAGGCCTTGATGCGCCCTGTGCTCACATTAATCGCCTGATCTGCGCCTGTTAACAGCCTAAAGCGGCCTATCACGGAATGCAGCCTGCCAGTCCGGCACAGCAACCGGCCTGATGGTGATCATGGCGGCGCTCGTTGAAAGTGACATCCGGGTGCTGGCGCTCATCGCGCCTGCATGTGCAAACAGATCAATCCCGTGGCGGGTTGTGAACTCTATCATGCTTTCCGCGTCTGCGAGTCGAACTTTGTTGGCTATCGTGTATCACGCTGAGAGGCGGGACTTTGGGCCCCGGATGGATTATTGGCGAACCACAGGTAAAGACGCGGGACGCAGACGGTGGCTAATGTTTTTCATGACCGAAGTAACCATCTCGGCGTCGACTACCGCCTCGCCTGCCAGCAGCGCTGTATTCCGCGCGTAAGCATCACGTCGAAAGACGCCCACGATTAGAAGAGAAGCCGGGATAACCGTGGCGGCAGTTGAAGTATTGCGTCCGCTGAAAACCGCGTTGAAACGGTCGAAGCTAGCATTACTGCGGAAGTAGCGCGGTTCCAGCCGATCGAGAGGCATCAGTGCTACGGCCCCTCCAACCACGGCCAGCATAGCCAGCCAACCCCTTGCGTGTCTCACACCGGAGGGGAACAGCCAGATTCGCTTCTGGTCGCTGGCGATATTGGGAATCACACCGCGCCACGAGACGGGCCGCTCCGCCTGGCTGGCAACGTCGCTCTGGCCGGCGGCGTAGGACGGTAGGCCCAGAAGCAGCAGCCCGATAATCATTCGCCACTTCAAAACCACGCTCTCCTCGCACGCCGCTAATTTTTCAAAGTCTCTTCGATCCGTTCGATAA
>JBGPKX010000314.1:0-6903 GCA_041486185.1 Bryobacteraceae bacterium
AACGGCGACGGCGCGAGGTCGCTCATGAGAATAAACTCCATCGATGAAGAGCGGATTCAAGGGCGCTCGAGGCCGTCTGGCCGAGTCCGCAAATCGAGGCATCGCGCATCGCCTGCCCCATTTCCTTGAGAGTGTTGATCTCTTCCGCTACGGAACCGAGAGGCCGGCATTCGATCAAACGCTCAAGCGTCTCCTGCTGGCGAGTAGCGCCGACGCGGCAGGGAACGCATTGGCCGCAAGTTTCGTGGCGGAAAAATGATGCGATGCGGAGGAGAATCTGCTTGAGGTTGACCGTGTCGTCGAAAAGCATGATGACGCCGGAGCCGAGCGTGGCGCCGATGGCGCGCGTGCCTTCGAACGTGAGCGGCGTATCGAGTTCCTTTGGGGAAACGAAGGCGCCGGCCGCACCACCGAGCAGCACGGCTTGCAACTTTCCGTTTCCGCCGACGCCCCCGGCGAGATCGATCATGTTCCGGAGGGTAGCGCCGAAGGGGACCTCGTAAACGCCGGGACGCGCGGCGTGGCCGGAAATGCAAAACAGCCTGTAGCCGGCGGACTGTCCGCTGCCGATACGCGCGTAGGCAGCGCCGCCGCCCAGGATAATCTCCGGAACGTTGATGAGCGTTTCGACGTTGTTCACGACGGTAGGCTGGCGAAACAAGCCCGCTTGCGTGGGGAACGGCGGTTTGTTGCGCGGCTCGCCGCGATAGCCCTCGATGGAATTGAACATCGCGGTCTCTTCGCCGCAAATGTAAGCGCCCGCGCCTCGGCGCAGTTCGATGTCAAATCGAAGGCCGCGGCCGAGGATGTTATCGCCAAGGAGTCCTTGAGCGCGCGCCTCGCCGATGGCGTCAGCGAGCCGTTTGGCAGCCAGCGGATACTCGCCGCGAAGGTAGATGTAGCCTTGACGAGCCCCAACGGCCAGGGCGGCGATGGTCATGCCCTCGAGGATGGCAAACGGGTCACCCTCCATGAGGATGCGGTCTTTGAAAGTGCCGGGCTCGGATTCATCGGCATTACAGATCACGTAGTGCGAACGCCCGAGGTGGCGCTGGGCGTGGACCGCTTCCCACTTCTTGCCGGTGGGGAAGGCGGCGCCGCCTCGGCCCACCAGACGCGACTCGAGCACTTCGCGGAGCACGCCTTCCGGGCCAAGATCAAGAGCTTTTTCGAGAGCCTCGTATCCGTTGCGCCGCCGGTAGCCGGTGATGCCCGGCGGATGGCCATCGCCGATGCGCCGGAGCAAGCGCAGTTGTGGCGCGCCGGCTTGAGGGACCGACAGCCGCGTGTTCAGAACATCGGGTTCCGTGGGCAGGCGGCCGTCCACGGCATCGCGCAGCAGGGCGTCGAGTGCCTCGGGCTCGGCCGGAGCCAACACAGCTTCCCGAGGCGTTTGGCCGGCCGCGTTCACCAGAACTGCCGGCGCGCGCTCGCACAAACCCAGACATTGGCTGCGCAGCCAGGTGGCACGGCCGCCGGCGCAAGGCGCGCCTTCCGGGCCGAGCTTTGTCTCCAAAACCGTGCACAGTTCGCGAGCGCCATGGACGAGGCAGCCGATGTCGTCGCACACGTGCGCGGTCACCGGAGGGCGCGGGCGCAGCGACAACATGTCGTAAAAGGAGGCCACGCCGTGAACCTCGGCCGGCGCGAGGTCCAATCGCAATGACGCATAGTTGAGCGCTCCGGGACTGATCCAGCCTATGTGCGCCTGAATGGCGTGCAGCACGGGAAGCAGCAGGTGGCGGCGGGTGCGCGCGTCTTGTCCACCGAAGGCGGCGCGGCCCTCGCTTTCAATCTGGCGCGCGCCGCCCGCCCAGCCGGATTCCGGCGGGCCCAACTCAGCATCGACCGCGGCCTTTTCTTCGACGGTGGGTTCGGCTGCGGTCAGGTGAAGGTCCACTCAGTTCTCCCGATATTTTTCGATGCGAATTGCGGTGGCTTTGAACTCCGATGTGCCGGACTTAGGGTCGACGGCGTCAATGGTGAGCTCGTTAGTGGCCACTTGCCCGTGGAAATGCACGGTCAGAAAGGCGAGGCCGGGACGCAACCCTTCATCGAAGCGCACTGGAGCGACCACGGAGCCGCGGCGCGAGCTGACGCGCACTTTCTCGCCGTCGCGCACTCCGTAGCGCGCGCCATCCTCTGGAGACAGATCGAGCGTTTCGCCACGGCGGAGCGGGGAAGAATAGCGCCCGGTTTGCACGCCGGTGTTGTAGGAATCAAGGCGGCGCCCGGTGGTCAGGCGGATGGGATAGTGATCGTCGAGCTGGTCAACGGGGGGCTCAAACTCGACGGCGGTGAACGGCGCGCGCGGCCCGATCAGTGGACTCTGCCACAAGCGGCTGTGCAGAAACATCTCGCCCGGGTGCGATTCGTCGTAGCACGGCCATTGGATGCCGCCGAGTTCTTCCAGGCGGCGGTAACTCATGCCTGCGTGCATGGGACTCAGCCGCCGCACTTCATCCCAGATGCGCTCGGCATTGGGCTTACCCCAATCGTGGCCGAGACGCCGGGCCAGCTCGTAGATGATCTCGATGTCGTCGCGAACTCCTGGCGGTGGCGGCACGGCGCGGCGGACGCGCTGCACGCGGCGCTCGCTAGAAGTGGCGGTGCCTTCGGTTTCGCACCACCCGGCCGCGGCCGGAAGAACCACGTCGGCCATGGCGGCGGTGCGCGTGTAGAAGAGGTCCTGCACGACAAGAAATTCGAGACCGCCCAGCAGCTTCAGGGCGCGGTGGCGGTCGGCCTCCGAATCGGCGGGATTCTCGCCCAGCACGTAGAGCGCGGTCAGATCGCCGCGTTCCATGGCGTTGAACATATCGCTCAAATGCCAGCCGCGTTTGGGCTCGATCCGAACGCCCCAGGCTTGATCGAATCGTGCGCGCAACTCGCCGTTCTCGACGTGCTGGAAACCGGGCAGGCGGTCGGGGATGGCGCCCATGTCGCCGCCACCCTGCACGTTATTCTGGCCGCGCAGAGGATTGAGGCCGCTTCCGTAGCGTCCCACGTGGCCGGTGAGCAGGCCGAGGTTGAGGAGGGCGAGAACATTATCCACGGCGTTGTGATGCTCGGTGATGCCGAGCGTCCAGCAGATCTGCGCGCGCTCCGCCCTGGCGTAATTGTGCGCCGCCTCGCGAATGACGGCCGCGGGCACGCCGGTCTCGCGTTCGGCTCGTTCGAGCGTATACTTTTCGACGCAATCCCGGTAGGCATCGAATCCGCTGGTGGCGTGTTGGATGAACCGCTCGTTCGCCAGGCCGGAAACGATGATCTCGCGGGCCATGGCGTTGGCGAGCGAAATATCGGAACCGACATCAAGCCCCAGCCACACATCCGCCCACCGTGCCGAAGCCGTGCGCCGCGGGTCCACCACGTAGAGCCGCGCCCCGTTGCGGACGCCCTTCAACAGGTGATGGAAGAAGATGGGATGCGTCTCCCGCGCGTTCGATCCCCAGAGCAGGATCACGTCCGCATCTTCAATCTCGCGGTACGAACTCGTGCCGCCCCCCAAACCAAAGACCGTCGCCAGACCGACGACGCTGGGGGCATGTCAAGTACGGTTGCAACTGTCGATATTGTTACTCCCGATCACCGAGCGAACGAATTTTTGAGCCACATAGTTCAGCTCGTTGGTGGTCTTGGAGCAACTGAACATACCGAAAGTCCGCGGGCTATGCTTCTCGACCTGGGCACGAAAGCCCTGCGCCACGCGGTCGAGCGCCTCGTCCCAAGTGGCTGGACGATGCCCCCCGTTTTCGCGGACGAGAGGTTGAGTGAGCCGGTTATTCGATTGGGTTGCCATGCCTTGTTAGGATAGCCCAAACGATTGGGCACGGTCTGTGGGGCTTATGTTTAGAGCATCAGGAAGAAGCCGTATGCTCGACAATCGCTATGGGCACGGAACGTCGCTAACGGCGAGCCTCGGCCGACAGGCATGGCCTGCGTTCACGAGTTTCAGAATGACATATCGGGGCAGGTGGGATCGAGCTGTGCCTGCTGTGCACTGCGGAGTTTTCCTCGCCGCAGTGCCACGGCCCGCAGACTAGACCGGATGCGCCGGGCAGCTTCCCACTGATAGGCCGGACCGAGCACGAACAACGCGCTTGCAACGAACCAAATGTGCCAACCAACGGCTTCGGCGGGCCAGGGCGCATATCCGTAAGCTTTGGCCCAGATCCCCAAGTCGCCGACGCACGTGAGCGCGATTGCCAGCATGTAAGATCCCCAGCACCGGCCTACAAGGCCCCACCCCGATGCGAGCAGTGACCGCTGGATGAGAATGGCCTCCATGAGCAGCACGAGCACGAGCGGGTCGTTCAACCAGTTAATCTGCTGGCGAAGTGAAAACACCTTCCCAGTTCGCAATGCGGCGATGACGCCTGCCGCTTCCAGCACAAGGTAAGCCGTGCCCGCGGCGGCTAGTAACCAGTCCGTCTGCTTGAGGCGGCCCAGCAGGCCCGACCGGAAGTAGACCCGTAGCACCAGGAACAAGCCACCAGCAAGAAACAGCCAGCGCAGAGGCCCGCCGACCGTCAGCCCGAGCGCGCGCAGGCCATCGAACAAACCGGGTGGAAGATCCGCGGGCCACAACATGAGCGGGTTGAGGCGAGATCGCACGCCAAGCAGCTCCGACATAAGGCTGCCCAGGAAATGACAAGCGGCCCCCAGCGCGAGCAGTAGCCACGCGCCGCCCAGCGGCTCCCCGAGAGAAAACTGGCGCCAGCACTGCAGACACAGCCAAAGCTCGAGTGCGCTTGCGCCCACCAGAAATAGAGCGCCTGAAGATCGGAAGAACTGCCCGATCCAAGCCGGATCTCCCGTGGTTTGCCATAGCCAGACGGCGACCACACCGGCAACCAGGCACAGTGCGATGGCCAACAATATCAAGGCAGGCAAATTTCCAAACCGGCCGTGCGGCGGCGATGCACTATGGATTGTGGGCGAAGTCATGGTAGCAGTTCCGGCACGAGACCACGGTCGAGCGCCATGGCCAGCAGAAGTTCGCTGGTCAAAGCCGAGGCCGCTTTGCGACCGAGAAACGCGGAGAGCAGGGACTCGGCGACCGGCAGTGACTCGGTGGCATCCGGTTTGGATGAATTTGCCGAATTTGCGACTCCCGCCGCTGCGCGCGAACCCAGATACTCAGCCAAGTGGGCCGTGACGCGGTGGTCCAACTGCAGACTGGCGGTTTCGCCTGGGCAGGCTTGCGACCGCCATTTGTGGATGCCGGCGAGCATCTTTTCCAAAGCTCCCTCGAGGAGGGCGGCTTCCGGCGCAGCGCCCGCCGCCGGCAGCGTCCGGAACAACGCAAGCTCGTATTCCAGTTGGCTGGCTTCCTGGCGGCAACGGGCGCAGGAGGCCAAGTGCGACTCAACCTTTTTCATGCGGTGTGGAACCAGTTCTCCGTCGCGGTAGGCGAGGAGTATCTCGGTGTCAAGGTGCATAAGGACTCCCCTCCGGCTCAGCAGCGTTCATTAAGTTGTCGCACTCTCTCACGTATCCGACTTTGTGCAGGTACCGGCGGATCTTGGCATGGGCGCGGGTGAGCAGCGCCCCTACCGTGCTGGAACGCACCGCGAGCACGTCCGCGATCTCATCGTAGTGCAACCCTTCGGCTCTCAAGCGCACACATTCGAGCTCGCGCGGAGCGAGAGCAGCCGACAGTTGCCGAAGAGTCTCACGATCGTGGAGGAGCGTATCGAGATCCTGTCTTCTGTCAGGCGACTCGCGAACTTCGTCGATGTCCACTTCAAATCTCCGCTGGCTGGCCCGGTTGACATCGATCAGGAGGTTGCGCAGCACTCTGAAGAGCCATGCTTTGGCATTCGAGAATCGCTGACCTTCTGTGCGGGCCACGAAGTAACGCAGGAAAACTTCTTGCACCGCGTCCTGCGCGTGACCGCAGTCCTGTGTCAGCGACACCGCGTAACGGAACAGGCCGGCCGCTTGCTCATTGTGAAGGCGGACCAGTTCTTGTTCCAGCGGCTCTTCGCATGTGACGGGGTTGTTGTGCGCGGGCGGCGCCGCGGACTTGGGGTCGATAGCCTGGTGGTTTGTCGCGCGCACGGAAATCGCCGATCAAATTTTCGTCGGAGCAACAGGGGAAATCAATACTGCTATTGGTAGCTACGACGGCTGCAACTTTTTACTGCAGCGTTGATGTGACCAGGTTGCTATCGGAGAACTATCGGTAATCATAACGTTAACAAGAGCTTGGGTACGTAACGAAATTTCCGGCGCACGTAAAGAAATGGCTCCGGCTCCTCGTCCTTGCTGGTGAGAGTTGCATCGGTCAAATGGGGATGACAAAACAAATTTCGAAGCGGGGCAGGGAGCGCGGATCCCAGGTAGTCGAGTTCGGACTGGTCTGTGTCCCCTTCTTCGCATTCATGCTATTGATCCTGGATATTTCCTGGACGGTTTTCAATAAGGCCGCCTTACAGCACGCCGTGCGAGAAGGTGTTCGCTATGCGGTCACGTACCAGACTATGACTGGACTGGGGCAAGACGCTTCCATCAAGTCGGTGGTTCAACAAAACGCCATGGGTATCCTGCAAGGTTCAACCGGGACCTCCTTGATTTCAGTCCAATATTACACGCCGGACACGTTGACAGCCACCAACAGCAATGCTGCAGGCAACATTGTCTCGGTCTCGGTGACGGGTTACAGCTTGAGCCCGATGGGTCCGCTGTTGCACAGCAACACGCCGCTGATTCTGTCAGTCAGCTCCTCGGACCGTACGGAAGGTTGTCCCCTGGGAATATGTCCGATACGGTGATCACGATGCGAAGAGCGAATAGGTGTGGCCATTCTCGAGCGCGGCGCCGGGGCAGCTCCCTGATGGAGTTCGTGCTCACGTCGTTGTTCTGGGTTCCGCTTCTTGCCGGCACCCTGGTGATCGG
>JBGPKX010000315.1:0-6887 GCA_041486185.1 Bryobacteraceae bacterium
CTGCCGCATCCGGTCCGGTTTGCGTCGAATGCCAGTCAGCTCAGAGGGGAGGTGAGGGCCGGCGGTGCAATCAGCGGCGGTGCAATCAGGAGGATCGATTCCGGCGTTGTGATACCATAATCCAGCATGCTGAGGGCAATGAGAACATGGCAGCCGGTGATGGTTTGCTTGCTCTGCGCCTTCATCCTTTCAGCGTCTGTAGACCAGTTGCCCGATCCCCCTGCGGTTGGGCCGCATGGAAACGAGGCGAAAGCGTCCTGCCTCAATGACCACCGTGAGGGTTCCTTCGATCAGGATCGGCGGTGGATGCGCTCGCTGTCGCCCGCTCTCTTGGTCGTCCGCTGGCTCGATTCGGGAAAAGTATTTGAAGCCGTCTATACGGTTCCTTGCCCGACGCTGATGCGCCAGGCCGCCGATTCGTCTCCGCCGACTTCGGCCTGCTAACTGACTTTCTCTCGCGTCACGGTTTGTTGAGGGCCCCACCGTACCCAATTATGTCCGTGGCGCGTCGACTCCGATGTACTTGGGCCTGCGCCTGCAAGAGATGCTTCATGGCCAGGCGCAGCCGCGACGCTCGCCTGGATGTTCCGGGATGAACGGAATCGCACACCAACAAGCCCACTCTCCGGCGGCGGTGTCTTGAAGAGGAGAAAAAGCCGATGCAAACTTCGGATGTTTTACGGGCGTGGAGCAAGATTTTGAAAGGTGAGCGGCCCTCACTTTCCATAGAGATTACCCGCGAATGTCCGCTCAGGTGCCCCGGCTGTTACGCCTACGATGACGCGCACCTGGGTGGCGGCGGTGTGACGTTGCGGGACTTGAACGATCGAAAGGGGCAGGCGCTGGTGGATGGGGTTCTCGATGTGGTGGATCGCCTCAAGCCGCTGCATTTGTCGATCGTGGGGGGCGACCCGCTGGTCCGCTACCGGGAGCTGGAGGCGCTGGTTCCGTTGCTGCTGGCGCGAGGGATTCACGTGCAAATCGTGACCAGCGCGTTCCGGCCGTTCACCGCGGAGTGGACCACGCGGCCGCACGTCAATGTGGTCGTGTCCATTGACGGGTTGCAACCGGAGCATGATACGCGGCGCGCGCCAGCCACTTACGAGCAGATCCTCAAGAATGTCGCCGGCAAGAAGATCACCATCCATTGCACCGTCACCGGGCAAATGATGAAGCGGCCCGGATACCTGAATGAATTTCTGAAGTTCTGGTCGGTGCGGCCCGAGACCAGCAAGGTGTGGTTTAGCCTATTCACGCCGCAGGTGGGCGACCAACTGGCCGAGATGCTAACGCCGCAAGAGCGCGCGCAGGCCATCGCAGACATGATCGACTTACGCAAGCATTATCCAAAACTGGACATGCCGCTGGGAATGATCCAACAGTTCGCTTCCCCTCCACAGCGGCCGGAGGACTGCGTGTTCGCGCTTACGACCACAACGGTATCGGCGGATCTCAAAACCAGGATCACACCGTGCCAGTTTGGCGGGCGTCCCGACTGCAGTTCGTGCGGGTGCGTCGCGTCGATGGGTCTGGCGGCCGTCGCGGCACATAAGCTGGGAGGCTTGATTCCCGTGGGGGCGATTTTCAGGGCCTCGATCAGGATTGGCCAGGCGAGGTCAAACGGCGCCGGGCGACCGCGCGCGCAAAGGGAGCTGCAGGTCTTGCGATAGACTCGTAACAATTAGCTGACACCACGCGCCACATGAATAGGGCAAGGAGAAATCGATTCCAATGAACGGCGCTGCTGGAGCGAGAAACGCATTTCCAGAGATCCGATCTGAACTGGCGCCTCTGGTGCATCTGTCGGCCCGTATCGGCCGCGATCCATTACTGGTGCAGGCGAGCAGCGGAAACACTTCTGTCAAGCTGGATGGCGTTCTCTGGATTAAAGCTTCCGGCAAGTGGATGGCCGATGCCGATCGGCACGACATGTTCGTTCCTGTCTCCCTGACAGACGCCAAGGCCCGCTTGCAGGCGGACACAGACCTTGCAGTGGACTCCGCCCTGTCAGCCGCACCGCCGATGTCCGCTTCGATAGAGACCTTCATGCATGCGGTGGTGCCGCATCGTGTGGTGGTTCACGTACACTCCGTGAATACCATCGCCTGGGCCGTCCGTCAGGACGCGCCGTCCGAGCTGGCGCAAAAGCTTTCCGGATTACGCTGGCATTGCATTCCGTACACGCCGTCCGGCCGTCCTCTGGCGAGAGAGATCGAGAAGGTGACGTCCAGCCGTCCGGAAACAGACGTCTTCATATTGGGAAATCACGGTTTGGTGATCTGTGGCGAGGCTTGTGACGCGGCTGAAGATCTATTAGGCGAGGTAGAGAGGCGCCTCATGATCAGCCCCCGGCGCGCCGCCTTATCCAGAAGGGGTCTGTTGGAGCAACTGGCCCGCATGTCACCCTGGCGGCTGCCGGAAATGGAGGGGCTCCATGCTCTGGGCACCGATGCCATCTCCCGGCGCATCATGAGAGGCGGCGTCCTCTATCCTTGCCAGGCGATCTTTTTAGGACAGCCGGCTCCCATGATGCCTTGTTCGGTTCCCATTTCCGAAGTGAGAGGCGGGGTCGGGGGACAATTCGGAGATCGTCCGTTCCTGATCGTAGAAGGGAGCGGCGTCATGCTGAACCAAAAGATCACGCGCGCGGAGCTCGCCGTGCTGATCGGTCTGGCCGAGGTCATACAGCGAATCGGCGTATCCGCGCCCGTCCGATACCTGACGCCAGGCGACGTCGCGGGTGTTCTCAGCGGAGACGGCTATCGCTACCGGGCATCGGCTGAAAATAATCAGAGCGCATCCGCGATCTCTTGTGCGTGAGCATCGTTGGGCCCGCTGGGCCTGGCGATGGGCCGTCGCAAGTTTCTTCATCTCGCCTAGGGACAGCCGCTCCGAGTTCTTCATGCAGATTGTCATTCATCAGCAGCATCCGACATTTTCGTTTCAGGCTCATTCCGCGTTGGAAAATTCTCCCGGGTGCAATTGACGGATGACTCTGGTACACTCCCTCAGTAGATTTGACTGTCCCGCACCTCCGGCCGGAGTTTCGAACGCCTCGCGCGCTCTTCTGCCAGCCCCGAGTGCTCGCTCTCAAATCGTTGAGGAGATCTCGCTTGAAGAGCATTTTCGTAGGCAATCTGGATTTCAGCGTGACCGAGGATCAAATCCGGGCGCTGTTCGAGCCCCATGGAGGGGTGGACCGTGTGACCATCATGACCGATCGCGACACCGGGCGGTCGCGTGGGTTTGCATTTGTCGAGATGGCCAATTCACAGGAAGCCGATCAAGCCATTGCCGCGGTGAACGGCCAAAATTTGAGCGGGCGCGCGCTGAACGTGAACGAGGCGCGGCCGAAGCCGGCGCGCCGCAGCGGTCCAGGCGGTGGAGGGCCTCCCCGCCAGAGGCGAGAGCCGCGCTGGTAGCATTCCTCAGGCGACTGAACTGAGGAAGCTCGTGCCGCGGCCAATCGCGGTCCCGAAATTTTGGGCGACCGTTTGCCCCACGTCGGATAACGTCGCACGTAATCCCAAGTCAACTCCTGCCCGCGCTTTTGGTCCATATACGAGAAGCGGTACGTACTCCCGGCTGTGGTCGGTTGAGGGTGTAGTCGGGTCGCATCCGTGGTCGGCGGTGAGGATTGCCAGATCGCGAACATCTAGCTTGTTCTGCAAGATCGGAAGCCACGCATCGAACTGCTCGAGCGCTCCGGCGTAGCCTTCGACATCGTTTCGATGGCCGTACTGCTGATCGAAATCCACTAAATTGACGAAGACCAGGCCGTGTTCGAGCGCGTCCATGGCTTCCAGTGTCTTGGCCATGCCGTCGGCGTTGTCTTTGGTCTTCACGTGATCGCGGATACCGCGGCCCAGAAACACGTCGAAGATTTTTCCCACGCTGTAGATTTCGATATCGCGCTCTTCGAGCCGGTCGAGCAGCATGCCTTTGGGCGGCGGCACGGCGTAGTCCTTGCGGTTAGGCGTGCGCGTAAACGAACCCGGCGCGCCAATGAATGGCCGCGCGATGACGCGACCCACTTCGTGCGGCCCGCGCAGGATGGCACGCGCCGTCTCGCAAATCTTGTACAGCTCCCAGAGCGGAATGACGTCTTCGTGCGCGGCGACCTGAAAGACGCTATCGGCGGAGGTGTAGACGATGGGCGAGCCTGTGCGCATATGCTCGGCGCCCAACTCTTTGATGATTTCGGTCCCCGACGCCGCCTTGTTGCCCAGCGCGCTCCGGGCGATGCGCCGCTCGAACTCGTCCATAATCTCCCGCGGGAACCCGTGCGGATAAAGCGGAAAGGGGGTTTCGAGACGAATGCCGGCCATCTCCCAGTGACCGGTGGTTGTGTCTTTCCCGGGTGAGTCAAGTGCGCACCGGCCAAACGCGGCGGCCGGTGACTGAGCAGGCGCCAGACCAGCGAGCGGCTTGATATTGGCTAACCCGAGGCGGCACAGGTTCGGAAGGTGCAACGCACGCGCACGCGCAATGTTGCCGAGCGTATCGCTCCCCACATCGCCGTACTCGGCAGCATCCGGCATGGCGCCGATGCCCACGCTATCCAGCACGATCCAAATGACGCGGTGGAACATGATTCGAGCGTAGCAATCTATGGAGGTCTAAACGCGGCTGAGTGGAGCGGACTCTAAGTGACATTTTGGCAATCGCATGTGACAAGCACAGCCTGTATGACGTTAACTTTGGCTTACGGCCAGGTAGAAAGATCGCAGGCTCCGGACGGCATCTCAGTAAGATAGGCGGCCTACGCAGTTGGCCCGGAAATTGTATACGAAATAGAGCAATGAGAGTGCGACTACTCATTAAATTGAAGCCTGACGGCCCCCCGCCGCTGTCGGCCCGGAAGCGCCGCGCCAATCAAAGGTCCTATGATCGATTGCCGGTGAAGTGCCGGTTTTCGATCTGGGTCGACGATCCAAAGGGGCAGCGATACATCGTGGCTCGCGGCATCAACATGAGCAAGGCAGGCGCTCTGGTGGAGTCAGAAGAGCCGATCCGCCCGGCAACCCTGGTCTATGTTAAGGCCACTGGGCTGGGTTTGATGGGCAGCGGCGTCGTACGGCATTGCACTCAAACTGGCTCGAAGTTTCGTATCGGCCTGCATTTCCCCAACCCGCTGATCCGGCCGCTGTAGCTACGCTCCCGGGCGCCTGGCTTAAGGCAGTGTCTCGCCGGCGATTTCTTTCTTCTGCTCCGCGCGAAACCGATGTAGCTTCTCTCGCAGTTCCGGACGGTGATTGGCCAGGATGGCGATCGCCAGCAGCGCGGCATTTTTCGCTCCCGCCTTTCCGATGGCCAGGGTGCCCACGGGAATCCCGCCCGGCATCTGCACCGTGGATAGCAAGGAATCCAGTCCCTTGAGCGAGGCGCTCTCCATTGGAACGCCGAGCACCGGAAGAACCGTGTAAGCCGCCGTTACGCCCGCAAGGTGCGCCGCGCCGCCCGCACCGGCGATGATCACCTCGAGTCCGCGGCCTTCAGCACCCGAGGCAAACTCAGCAGCGAGTTCCGGCGTGCGATGCGCGGAAAGTACGCGGTTCTCGTGCGGCACACCGAAATCGTTGAGCGTGTCGCTCGCGGCGCGCATCACTTCCCAATCGGACTTGCTGCCCATGATCACGGCGACCAGGGGTTTCGCGATTTCGGCCATGTGTGGAAATTACTCTCCCTGAGATAGGGTGTAACCGGCTTTGCCGTCGAAGTTGCGCAGGCTTTCGGTCTTGACCACGTCGAGGCCGGCGTCCGCCACGCGCCCCAGCAGCGAAATGATTTGACGCTGCGTAATCGTCGCGCCCGGCTGTTTGGCGGTAAAGCGGCAGCGAAAGCTATCGGTGCAGAACGTTTCGGGCATGCCATCGGGCCACACCTTTAAACCCCGGTTCGAGATGACGGATAGCACCAGGCCATCGCCATTGACGCGCTCGACCGCCGCGGCCACTTCTTTCGGATTGCGGCTGGGCCATCCCAGGTAGAGATCGACGCCCACCATCTCCACCTTAGGCTCCGCCTGCGTCTTGCCGGCTCCAGCGGCGTGTGGGCGCTTGTGCGCGTAGCTCACGGGTTTGAACGTTTCGGGCTTCTTGCCCAGACGCGCAATCACTGCGCTGGCGAATTCCTTGGTCCCGACTTTTTCCTTGCTGATGCCTTCGGTGAAGATATCGTATGTGTGGACGCCTTCTTCGAGCGTGCGCAGCCAGCCGTTGTGCACGCGCCCGGCGACTTCCGGCAGATCGATGTGTACCAGCATGAGCACAGCGCCTAGCAGCAATCCCGAGGGATTGGCCAGGTTCTGACCCGCGCGGCGAGGCGCCGAACCGTGAATGGCTTCGAACATGGCGCAGTGGTCGCCGATGTTCGCCGAGCCCGCGAGGCCCACCGAGCCTGCAATCTGCGCCGCCACATCGGAAAGGATGTCGCCGTAGAGGTTCGGCATCACGATCACGTCGAAGGCTTCGGGCGTATCGGCCATCTTGGCGGCGCCGATATCCACAATCCAGTGCTCGTTCTGAATATCCGCATACTCGGCCGCGATTTCGTCAAAGACCTTGTGGAAGAGACCGTCGGTCATCTTCATGATGTTGTCTTTGGTGAAGCAGGTGACCTTCTTGCGGTTGTGCTGGCGCGCGTACTCAAACGCGTAGCGCACGATCTTCTCGCATCCCGGCCGAGAGATGAGCTTGATGCACTCCACTTCGTTGTTCGTGAGCCGGTACTCGATGCCCGCGTAGAGGTCCTCTTCGTTCTCGCGGACGATCACGAGGTCCATGTTGTGATGCTTGGTTTCGACGAACGGGTGATAGGAGACGCAAGGCCGCACGTTGGCGTAAAGCCCCAGCGTTTTCCGCGTGGTGACATTGAGGCTCTTGAAA
>JBGPKX010000316.1:0-6847 GCA_041486185.1 Bryobacteraceae bacterium
CGCTGGCTGCTGGTTTCATCGCCATTGACCTGGCGCCGCCCTAGCTCGCCGCCGGCGATCCAGGTATGTCGGCCGCGAGCCTGTTGTATGCGGCCGGCGTAATGAAAACGGTTCTGCACGCGATCGATGGGAATGTCCGAACCAGGCCCCAGCGGATCGAGCACCGCGCCGAACGAAACCGAGGGCCCGACGGCGTTGGGTTCAGGCACGATGAGCGTGTGCACGCGATCGAAGCCAGCCGAAAAGTCCGTCACTGTAGCCGCGCTCCAGCTTCGATCCCAGGTGAGCCGCGCCGTGTGCGCTCTGGTGGTAGTGTCCGGATTTTGACCGGCGATCAGCTCGAACGCGTCCACCGTCTGCGACGTGAACAGACAGGAAAGCGAGAACCGGTCGCGCGGTCCCAAGCGCTGGTCGAAGCGCCCTGCCGCGATGTCGGTGTTAATGGTTTGCGGCGAGTTCGTGTTGAGCATGCGCTCGTTGATATCGGTTCGGTTCGGAAGAGCGGCAGGATAGGCGGCGAGGAAGAGCTCGACGATGCGGCGCGTGGCCGGGTCGGTCGCGACTGGAACGCGCTCTGCCAGCGTGGGCACTAGCACGTTCCCGTTGACGCTTCCGCGAATCTTCTGCTGGCTGCCGTCGAACGAGAATGTTGCACCGCGCCAGAGAGGTGTGCCGAATGAAAACCCGTAATCGTTGGTGTGCGCCGGTTGCACGTCCCCAACCTGGAAAAAAGATCGCGCGCTGAAGACGCTGTTGTTGTGCGTCTCGTGGATGGAACCGTGCAGGCTGGACACCGTGGACGCGGCCACGTGGATCTGGGCGGGGACACTATCACCAAACTCGGCGCCGTAGTAATTCCGGTCCGGGCGGAATTCCGGAACAATCGTGGCCGTCGTCCCCATGCGAAGCAACAGATCTTTGAGCGCGTTGTTCTCGATGAGGTTGAACTGGACGTTTTCATTGCGCTGGCTTTCGCCGGATGCGGTATCGGTCTGGCCGAGCAGATTCAGTTCCGTGCGGCGGTCGGGCTTGGCGGGTTGAGCGGCGGCCGGGTCCGCGATTTTGGTCAGGTGCCCGGTCTGATCAGCGTTTGTGGTGAGTCCTTGGTCTGCCGTGGGCTTTTCGGATTGCTCAGCGCTGGCTGCGGCGGACTGGATAAATAGAACCGCAAGGAATGCGGCTCGCACTGGTACCCAAATGAATCTATCGACCTTCAAGAAAGATTGTAATCGAAGCCAGCGGGACATTCACTCAGCGCGTTTGTGGTTCACATTTTCCCGATCAAAGATCTCCCGCAGCACGCGCCCCACCGACCCGCTCGGCGTCTCGATCGCCAGCAACGTGGCCAGCGTGGGCGCAATGTCGTTCACCGCGATGGTCTCGTCGAACCGTCCCGCTTTGAATCCCAGGACCCATGAAAATCACCGGTACGTGCGCGTCGTAATCGTAGGTCGTGCCGTGCGTAGTGCCGTGCGCGGAAAACATCCAGTACGGCTCGAGCAATAGATACGCATCGGCGCCGCGGCGCTCGTAGAATCCGTTCATCACGCGACGGCTGATCTGGTCCTCCAGCACGGCGCCGTGGGTCAGTTGCTCGCGTGTGTAAACGAGCGGGCCACGTGAGTGATACCCATCGCGGCTTCCGCGGCCGCCTGGTTCACTTCCGCGCTGTCCAGCATAGAGGAAATCGCTATGGCTTCAAATCTATGCGGTCAAGGACCGAGCCGTCGAGGCCAAACACCTCGAGTTGTGCGGATTTGCCCGTCACCTTCACCGAAACGAAGTGCTCAGTGCTGATGACTCTCTGGGTGATTCCGGCGGGCGGTTTGTCGACATCGTACAGGGGAGCACCACCGCCACCCGTTGTTACGTAGTGAACTCCATTCTTCAGGTAGTGCTGATAGTTGTGGTCGTGGCCGAAGAACCCCGCGGTCAGGTGTTCTTTCTCGAACAGCGGAACCAGCGCCGCCATCTCAGGATTATCACCTTGGCGACGGCCGACCGCCGTTATCGGCGGATGGTGCGCTACCACGAAGCGGAAATCCGCCTTCTGGCTTTTGGCGAGGTCGTCCTCTAGCCACCGTACCTGCTCGGTCCAGAAACTCTCTCTCGCCGCATTGCTCGTGGCGGCGTTGCCGATGTCGCTGTTCAGCACGATAAAATGGGCCTGCCCCCAGTCGAATGAATAGTACGGGGTCGCCACGTTGAAGAAATCGTAATACTGGTGGTTGTTGCGTTCGTGGTTGCCGAGTGACGGGTAGAAAGCCGTATTACGCAGCAGCTCGCGTTCGATGTCGAAGAACACAGGCCATTGTGCCGAGTCCGCGCCATCGACAACCAGGTCGCCGGTGTGGAGCACGAAGTCGGGTATTCCATGTTTCAACACCGCAGCGATGACGCGGCGGTGCATGTCGTGCCGGGTGCGGGTATCACCGTAGACGACGAACTGGAAGTCTGCAGGTCCGCGCGGAGCCGTTTTGAACGAACCGCGGCCCTCGTCAAGTCCTCTGACGTCGTAATAGTACGTAATGCCCGGTTGAAGCCCCGTATACGCGACCCTCTCGGCGCGAAGCACCGGAGCCGTCTTCTCAGCCTTGCCCGGTTCGGTACCGAGGGTGGCTTCGCCGGCCCCGACAATCCAGACCAACGTGGCTGACCTCGGCCCGACGTTGACAACGAATGGCCCGCCAACCAGCTTCTCGGCGCGCACCTGCAGGCTCGCTCCAAGCAGGGCACAGATGAGTGCAATGGATTTCATGCTTGATTCTCCAAGGGATAAGCTAGACAGTTACATGACTATTTCAACTCGGTTTGCCCGGAACTGGAGGAGCACGAGAATGGCAGCCGGCAGCCGCCGGAGCGGCCGCACACTACCTAGCGGGTTGCTCAGTACACGATGCGCATCACGAACTGTATGCGCCGCGGCGTGCCAGTACCCACCGCACCACCGTTGAGGATGCCAGTGATCTGCCCGAATTTTCCTGTCTCGGTCCAGACGGACGATGGGACGTCGTAAGCCGGGTGGTTGAAGAGGTTGAAAGCTTCAACGCGGAACTTGAGCTTGAGCCGCTCCGTCACCCCGAACTCTTTCTGAAGCGCCGTGTCAATCTCGTAGTAGCCAGGACCGAAAGCGACGTTGCGCCCTAGGTTGCCGTGCGTGCCGGGCGCCGGGAAGGCGAAGGCGTCCGGATTGAACCAGTTGTCGATCGTCTGATGAGCGGCGTAAATCGACTGGCCTGGTACCAGGTCCGGGCGCTGGCCCCTGGTGTAGCCGTCGGGGGGCGTGGTCTGGGGCTTCATCTGGATATCGACCGGGAGGCCCGTCCTCGCGGTAAACACACCCGACAGTTCCCATCCGCCGAAGACCTGCGAAGCCAGACCGCCATGGTTCAGGTACTTGCCGGCTTTCCCAAAGGGAAGCTGGTAAACCGAGTTCGTGATCATCGTGTGGCGAACATCGAAACCCGAGTTACTCCGGTCGCAAGCGCGGCAGGCCTGATTCTGGTAGCCGAAACTCTCGCCGGCGCCGCCTGAGGCGTCGGAGATGGCGTGAGACCACATGTATTGGGTCTGCAACAGCCAGCCGCCCGTAAACCGGCGCTGCAAAGACACCTGAAGCGCATTGAAGTTGTTGTTGCCGTAATTCGACTTCAGTCCGAACGACGCAAACTGGGGCAGTGTGCGCAGTCCCGTTGCCGGATTGATCAGGTTGACCTGCTCCCTGGAGAAGAGATGATGCCCTTCGCTGCCGACATAGCCCACCTGGCCCGTGAAGTTAAACGGCAACTCCTGCTGGATGTTGAAGTCCCAGTTCTCGTAGTAGCCGTCCTTCCGGTGCCGGTTGATCGCCTTCGGCGAGAAGAACTGGTATTGCGGCACAAGGAATGGAGCGATGGGGTAGGAGAGGTTCGGAGCGTCCGTGTCTGTGATGGTGTAGCGGGGGACCGAGCTCTCCATCGGATCGCTAAAATCGTCGTTCTGGTTCGCGCCATAATACATGCCGAAGCCGGAGCGGACGACGGTCGTCTTGTCGCCGAAGAATTTCCGTGACCAGGCCAGGCCGACACGCGGCCCAAAATCGTGCGGATTCGGATCGTAGAAAGGTGTGCCCTTGGGGCAGTAGCCGCCACAACCCAGAATGTCCACCACCGCGGAGCGGCCCCGCACTTCGTGGTAGACGCTGTAAAACTCGTAGCGCAGGCCCAGATTCAGAGTCAGATTCGGCGTCACCTTGAACTCGTCCTGAGCGTAGCCCATGTAGAAGGTGCGGCGGCCGCCGCGGACGCCTTCGGGGGCCAGATAAGTCACCACGTCCGAATGGTTGTTGATGAGGTCGGCGTTGGTGGCGAAGTCGATCGACTGGTCCTGAATCGTGTTGCCTGAATTGTTCAGACGGATGCGCCGGATGTCGATGCCGGCCTTAAAAGTGTGCCGCCCGTTAATCTTCGTCAAGTTGTCGATGTAGGAGAAGCTCGTCCCGACTTCCGTATCGAGGGTATTGTCGCTCACACCATCGAAGCCGGCGAAGCTCGCAGTGATCGGCGAGGTCCCGTAAGTCCAGTTGTGGTAGTCCGAACGGTTCAGGCCGAATTTCGCCTCGTTGATCAGGGTGGGCGAGAAGATCTTCTGCCAGGCGAGGACCACATTCTGCGGGATCGCCGGAATGACGTTGCGAGTCCCCATTGCATCTTGAGGATTGTCGACGAGGGCGTTATCGATGCTGTAGCGGAGATAAGCCGTCGATGTGTCCGAGAAGTGGTAGTCCAGCCGCATCATCCCGGAATCCTCGCGCGTCCTGTTGCTCTTCTGGACCCGGAGTTGGGCGGAAACGCCGTCGCCGTTAGAAATCTGTCCGGCCGGGAAGGCGTTGAGGATCGGCTCCAGTGCCGGAGACGTCGCCAGGACCTGGGCACGGAACGCGGCGTCTGGAACGGCATTGATGTACGTTTGGCCCAGCGTCTGCCGCAGTCCCTCATAGTTGGCGAAGAAGAAGAACTTGTTCTTGATGATCGGTCCGCCAAACTCCGTGCCAAACTGATTCAGGCGGAAAGGAGGGATGTTCGAGTCGTCAAAGGGCGAGCGCGTGTCGAAGATCTGATTTCGCAGGTACTCGAAGGTCTCGCCGTGGAAGGTGTTCGACCCGGTCTTGGAAACGACGTTGACTTGCACGCCGGCGGCCCCGCCGCTCTCGGCGGTGTAGACCGCGGAGCTGACACGGAACTCCTGGATCGAATCCAGCGAGATGGTGAGCCGAGGCTCAGATTTCTGCGTCTGCTCCTGGATGCCGGTGGTGTCAATGCCGTCAAACGTGAAATTGTTGTCGTCGAGCGAATGGCCGTTGAATCGGATGTCCCGCTGGCTACCGCCGCCGTAGTTGATCGCGCCGGGCGCGAGGGTCATCAGCGTGGCCCAGTTCCGCCCGCTCAGCGGGATCTCGTTAATCTGGGTCGCTTCGATGACGCCACCGACCTCCGCCGAATTCTGGTTCAGGAGTTCCGTGGAGGCCTTCACTTCGATAACGACATCGTTCAGACTGCCGAGCTGCAACCGGGCGTCGACGGTTCGAGCCTGGCCGACAGTGAGCTCAATGCCCTCCATCACGAGAGGCTTGAACCCTTCATTCGTAAATTTGAGCTGGTACCTGCCCACTAGCAGTGCGGGTATTTCATAGTTGCCCGCACCGCTTGTCGTCGTTTCACGGCGCAGTCCGGTAGCCTCCGAAATCGCTGTGACGACCACACCCTGGATGACGGCTCCAGACGGATCCGTTACCGTACCGTTGAGGGCCGACCGATCCGTCTGCGCATGCAGGGTGAATGAATAGAGAAGGGGAATACAATACAACAACGTCCGGAACTTGGACATGTGAGTACCTCTGGTGCCGCGAAGTCTACTCTGCAGCATATGTATTGTCAAGGGCTCGAATTGAGTCCTAAAATGTCACCGGGAGAGACCCGGATAGTGGTGGAAGACGCCAGTGCGGACTCCACGAGTGGAAGAAGGTGGCACGAACCACGTCCACAACGCGGGCATCGAGCCCTCTGGTAACTGCAACGTACGCCCGACGTCGGAACCTGAACTCCTGCAGCATTCGCGGGCAGTCTTCCACTCTTTGCGACCATACTTCCCGCACGGCCCCCCTGAGTAAAGTGCACGTCCAGCGTGTTTTAGAACAGGGAAAGTGTATCATTACTGTGCGGGAATCGTTAAGGATTTGCGGCCGAAGGAAAAATTGCCCTTACGCCGGTTATGGCGCTCATAACCCGCGCCACGCAAGGACACGCCTCAGACCGCGTGCGGGCCCCCTGTGGTTTCGGCAATGAAGACGGCCCGCATTGCTCGTGCGGCGGGACTTAGCTTGGATTCGGCACAGGAGATCAGACTCAAGCTGCGCACCAAAGTTAGACCGTGTATCCTCACGGCGACCAGACGCCCTATCTGTAGATCTGGCCGCACGGCGTGCTCCGAAAGAATCGAGATACCAATATTGGCGGCCACCAGGGCCTTGATCGCCTCGTTGCTATTCAATTCCGGGCCGTAATGCAGTGTTCGCCCGAGCTCCCGCAGGCGCGCTTCGATAAACCGTCGCGTACCAGACGTTGGTTCCCGGCTGATGAATGTTTGTTCCACCAATTCATCGACGCTGATTTCCGCCTTACCGGCAAACGGGTGCTTGCAGCCAACGACCACCACCAGTTGATCGGTGCCCAGATCATCCACAATGAAGCCGACCGAGACCGGCTGAGATACCATGACACCCAGGTCGCACCGTCCTTCGATTACGGCCAGCTCCACGTCGGGTGAACCGAATATTTTCAAGCTCACCGACACGTTCGGATGATCCGCA
>JBGPKX010000317.1:0-6801 GCA_041486185.1 Bryobacteraceae bacterium
GAAATCATCGAGCCCTTGCGCGATCGCATTGTGGGCCGCGTGGTGCTTGAAGATCAGCGCGACTTCGAGGGCAACCTCATCGTCGGCGTGAACCAGGAGATCACCGAGGAACTCGCCGGCCTGATTCAGGCAGCCGGTATCGAGCGCGTAAAGATTCGCTCGGTGCTGACGTGCGAGTCCAAGCGCGGCGTGTGCGTGGCCTGCTACGGCCGCAACCTGGCCACGGGCCGTCTGGTGGAGCGCGGCGAGGCTGTCGGCGTGATCGCGGCGCAATCCATCGGCGAGCCGGGAACGCAGCTCACCATGCGCACGTTCCACATTGGCGGAACGGCCACGCGTATTTCCGAACAGTCCACGCAGGACGCGAAATCCGACGGGTTCGCGCGGTTCCTCAACTACGGAACCACGACCGTGCGCAATAAGAACGGCGAGCTGATTGCCATGAACCGCAACGGCAAGATTGTTGTGGTCGACGATAAGGGCCGGGAAAAAGAGCGCTACGACGTGGTTTACGGCGCCAAGGTTCTAGTCGAGGACGGCGCTCCCGTCCGCACCAATCAGATCCTGCTCGAATGGGATCCGTATACGTTCTCGATCCTGACCGAAGTCAGCGGCACGGTGCACTTCAAAGACCTGCAGGAAGGCATCACCATGCAGGAGCAGGTGGACGAGGTCACCGGCATGTCGCAGCTCGTGGTGGTGGATTCACCCGATGAGAAGCGGCAGCCGATGGTTGTCGTGCGCCCGGAAGCCGGCGCAGGCCGCGGCGAAGCCAAGAAATACCTCATGCCGACGCACGCTCACCTGATGGTGCGTGACAGCGATGAGGCGCACGCGGGCGACGTCCTGGCGAAGATCCCGCGCGAAACCACCAAGACCAAAGACATCACCGGCGGTCTGCCGCGTGTGGTCGAGCTGTTCGAGGCGCGCAAGCCTCGGGAGACGGCGGTCATCGCGGAAATCAACGGTGCGGTGAAGTACGGCGAAGTCACCAAGGGCCAGCGCAAGATCTACGTGGTAGGCGACGACGGCGAGCAGCGCGAATACTCGCTGCCACGCGGTGTGCATATCAATGTGCAGGAGGGCGAGCGCGTTCGGGCCGGGGAGCCGTTGATGGATGGGCCGCGCAACCCTCACGACATTCTGGACGTGCTCGGCGAAAAGGAGCTGCAGAAGTACCTGGTCAACGAGATCCAGGAGGTGTACCGGCTGCAGGGCGTCAACATCAATGACAAACATCTGGAAGTCATCGTTCGCCAGATGATGCGCTGGGTGAAGGTTGAAGACATCGGCGACACCGAATTCTTGCCCGAAGAAGTAGTGGACAAGTTCAAGTTCCGGGGCGAGAACCAACGCGTGGTGGAAGCGGGCCAGCGGCCGGCGCAGGGCAAAGCTATTCTGCTGGGCATTACCAAGGCGTCGCTTTCGACCGACTCGTTCATTTCCGCAGCATCGTTCCAGGAGACCACGCGCGTGCTCACCGAAGCCGCCATCAACGGCAAGGTGGACTACCTGCGCGGCCTCAAGGAGAACGTCATCATGGGGCGGCTGGTGCCGGCGGGAACCGGCATGGAGTATTACCGCCGGGTGAAGATCGCGGGCGAGGATGTGGTGGAAGAGCCCGTGGTGGAGCCTTCGCCGCTCGAAGCTATTCCGGGATACGACGAGGAAACACGACTGCAGTACTCGGGTGGTCTCACCGAGGAAGCGGGCGAGGAAACGCTGGCCGAGTAGTTCGTTTCACAGCAGGGAAATTGAGGCGCCGGGAGACTCGAAAGGGCTTTCCGGCGCTTTACTTTTTGGGCCAGATTTCCTGGATGTCGAGCTCGACGCCGGAGAAGGCGCGGGGTTTGAGCAGTCCTTGTGAAGCGATTTCCGGCACGGCATATGCGCCGTTCACGAGGCGATAGATCTCGACCGCGCGGTCGAAGGGACTCACAATCCAATACTCGCCGATGCTGGCGCGCGCGTAGTCTTCCACTTTTTCCGTGCGTTCGACGTTGCCGCGGGGGGTCGAGAGAATCTCGATGACAAGATCGGGTGGGTCGCCGGCTTCGAAATAGTGGCGTGGTTCGTGGCGACTGACAATCACATCGGGTACGCGGCTCTGAATGCCATAGGAGCCATGAGGCCGTGGAATAAAAACTGTCACGCCAGATATAGCCAGGGCTGAATGCAGCCTGGCGCGAAACAATGCGACGATGTTGTCATTGATCTTTTGGTGCGGTATTTCGTGCGGTGGCATGAGAATGGCGCTCCCTTCGACCACCTCCCAGCGCCCCTCGTCCGGGAGCCGCTCGAAGTCCGCCCTGTTGAGCACGAGAACGTCCCGCATCGTGGCGATCATGATTCTATGCTAGCGCCGTGCCGCGGCGAACGCTATGCCACGTTAGAATGGACCTCTGGTGACACCTCCTCATCCTTCACGGCGCCCTGGGCGGCGGGCGTATCTGCTCATCACGGCTTTTGCAGTGCTGCTGGTGTTATTTCCGTTCCTTTTCTGGTACGGAACGTGGTTCGGACGCAAGCTCAACGATGATGAGATCACGCGATACCTGAACGATGCCGCCAAGCCGCGCAAGGCGCAGCACGCACTGGTACAGATCGCAGAGCGAATGAGCCGCGGCGACACGCGGGCCGCGCAGTGGTATCCGAAGGTTGTCGAGCTGGCTGCCAGCCCCAGTGTCGAGTTGCGCCAGACAGATGCCTGGATCATGGGCCAGGATCACAGCTGCCAGCCATTTCACGAGGCGCTCGGAAAACTCCTCGCCGATTCCTCTCCCATGGTGCGGCGTAATGCGGCTCTGTCGCTGACCAACTTCGGCGATGCCGCCAGCCGCGGTGAGCTGCTGGCTATGTTGCGCCCGTATTCGATCGTCTCGCCGGCGAGCGGGGTCGTGCGGTACCGGCTGAAGCTGGGGGAGTTCGTAAATCCCGGGACGCTGGTGGGGCACGTGAGTGCGACAGAAATACGGTCACCCTTGCCGGGTGAGGTGCGGGCACTCAGCCAGCGTGAAGGTGCCACCGTCCGGGAAGGTGAAGCGCTGGTTGAACTTTCGCCAGATAAGGAACACGCCTGGGAGGCCCTAAGGGCGCTGCTTCGCGTCGGACGGAAAGAAGATCTTGAAGAGGTACAGCGCTACGCGCGCGGTGTTGCCGGAATGCCGGATCGCGTCCGCCAGCAGGCGACGCTGACAATGCAGGAGATCAGGAGTCGCGGGCAATGAAGCGCGGATGTCCACGGCGGCAAGACCATTGGCAACGGGGTAGTGTGAGCGTATGAGCGTGGTCGAGCGCTTCGCGAATGAGGCTCCCCATGAACCGGGGGTGCGCGGCTTTCTCCACCGGCCGGAAGCGGACCTGCGTGGAGCGCTGGTTCTCACGCACGGCGCGGGGTCGAACTGCGCGGCGCCGCTACTGGTGGCCATGGCGGAAAACTTCGCTGACGCCGGGTTTCTCGTGCTGCGGTGCGATCTGCCGTTTCGCCAGATGCGCCCGCACGGTCCGCCCGCGGGGAACGGTGCGCAAGACCGCGCTGGATTGCGCCGGGCGGCGGAGGTGCTGCGGGAGATGGCGCCGAGGCCTGTTTTCCTGGGCGGGCATTCCTACGGGGGCCGGCAGGCGAGCATGCTGGCGGCGGAAGATCCGTCAGCCGCCGGCGCGCTGCTCCTCCTCTCTTATCCTCTGCATCCGCCGGAGCGGCCGGAGCAGAAGCGAACCGCGCATTTCCCGAAGCTGCATGTGCCAGCACTGTTTGTGCATGGATCGCGGGATCCGTTCGGTTCGCTCGATGAGATACGCGCGGCGCTCGCGCTGATTCCGGCGCCAGTCGAACTCCTTCCAGTTGAAGGCGCCGGCCATGACCTTTCACGCGGAGGCCATGACGCGCTGGCGCGCCGCACGGTTGAAGCCTGGGCCAAGCTGGTGGAGGGTGGCGCTCAAGCGTCGTAGACCTGCCCGAAGGCTCGCGGTGGCCAGCGCGACGGCTGGCAAAAGTGCGGTTTGTGATTCGGAATTTTTTCCAGGCCGCAAATCATCATGCTCGTACTGAATGAAGCAGAGGTTCGGGAATTGCTTCCGGCCACGGATCTGGTCGACGTGATGGCGCGTGCGCTGGCCGCATTTTCGAGCGGTCAGGTGAATCAACCGGTGCGAACCGCGGTGGAAGCGGGTCCAGATCGCGCGTTCTTCGGAGTGATGCCGGCTTACATTTCGAAGCCTATGGCATTGGGCGCCAAGCTCGTCACGGTCTTTTCCAACAACGCGAGTCAAGGACTGCCCACGCATTACGCGACCATCCTGCTGCTGGACGCGGAAACGGGAGCACCGGTGGCCCTTATGGATGGCCGCTACATCACGGCGGCGCGAACGGCGGCGGTTTCGGCGGTCGCGGTGCGGCATCTCGCGCGCGCGGATTCCGCCACGCTGGCGATCCTGGGATCGGGCGTTCAGGCGCGCAGCCACGTGGAGACTATATGCTCGATCGAATCCTTTCGCGAAGTGCGCGCGTGGAGCCCGACGACAGAGCACCTGTCTGGCTTTGTAGCGGACGCCCGTTCCATCGCAAGTGTTCCCGTGCAAGGTTCTGCCAGCGCCGAAGACGCCGTGCGCGGAGCAGACGTGATCGTGCTCGCGGCGTCTTCAGCCACGCCGGTGATTCAGAATGAATGGGTTGGCTCAGGCGCGTTGGTCATCTCGCTTGGCGCATATCGGCCCGAGATGCGCGAGATGGACCCGGCGTTGGTGGCGCGAGCCCGCGTGTTTGTGGATTCTCGAGCGGCTGCCCTGGTAGAAGCCGGCGACATCGTGCAGGGGATTTGCGAGGGCCGGTTTGGCGCCGCACACATCTCGGGCGAGCTCGGTGAAGCGGTCGTGGGCGGCATTCCAGGGCGGGCTGCAGAGGACGAAGTCGTGATTTTCAAATCGCTCGGCATGGCGGTTGAAGACGTTGCCGCGGCGCAAGTGGCCTACCTGCGTGCACGGGGGAAGGGAATTGGCCGGGAGATTTCGATTTAGCTGCTCTGCCGGGCTTTCATCTTTTCCCAGCATTTGCGTGCCGGCCAAGTCAGAGTTCTGTAGATCCGGAAGCGCCACGAGCGCAGGATGCCGTGCACGACCTCCAGGTATTCCTTCTCGCGCTCGTAGAGATATCTAATCTGCATGTCGCGGCGAACCAGCAGGCTGCGCACTGCCTGGACATCCTCATCGCGCAGCGTGTAACCGGGGCGGATGTGCGCGGGCAATGTACGCTGCACATAGATGGTCGAATGGTGCGGCGCGGCCTCCTCGGCGGGACGCTTCTTGGTGTAGTAGTAAACCGCGACCGAGCGGCGCGACAGATTCCTCTTATCCTCCGGCAGATTGATGCGCTTGAAACCGTGCCAGGAACTCTCCGTGGTTTCAAAGATTACGCAGCGGTTGGCCATGGGCACAATGGTTTTCACGGAATCCTCTTCCGGAGGAAGCCAGGGATTGACGTGCAATTCGAGCGCGCCTCCCCAATCCTCGCGCCATTCCGGGTTCAGGAAAACGATGAGATTGAGCCGGCGGTGAAGCTGCGTTTTCGGGTGATAATTGAAGTCCACGTGCGGATCGAGGTCCTGGCCGTTGAGGTTTTCATGCGTGCCGCCGCCGATGTACTCTTTGTCGTAGCGCAAATCGGAAATCCCCGTGATTTGGCTCACGAACCAAAGAAATTTGCGGCTGCGCAGCAGGGCATCCAGTTGCGCATAGGAGGGGCCAAGCTGCGGCAGGTTTTGGAAAACAGCCTTGCCGCCGACGGCGCCCATTTCATTGCGTGCGTGCTCGCGATCGAAGGCAGGGAACTCGGCCAGGAGCCGCCGGCAGAAATCCGGCTCCAGAAATTCATCGATGACCACGTGCCGAAAGGGCGTGGCCGATTGAAATTCGCGGCCCAGGATCTGGGCATGATCGCGGGTGTTGGAGTGAATGAGAGCCAGCACTGTCAACTGGATATTGTAATGGGTGTGCTGCGTGTGCTTCGAACTTGGCGGAAGCTAGTGGGGGTCGAACCCACCTGCGACACGTGAGTACCGCACGACGGGTTTGAAGCCCGGGCCCGGCACCGGCCAAGATTAGCTTCCACGAGCGATGATAGCAGATCGTTGCAGCAACTCGCCGCGCAACGCTACACTGGAAAAGCACCTCTTCTAGCAGCGCCGATTTTCCCCGGTCGTCTAATGGTAGGACAGCGGCCTTTGGAGCCGTGAATCGTGGTTCGAATCCATGCCGGGGAGCCAGTTCTCAAAAACTGCCCTTTTTCGACTGCCTCTCTCCAACGTCCTCGCCAGCAGCCTCACGCGCAAGTCCCAACATGTCACAGGGTTGGCGGTATTCTGCGGCCAGAATGCGCTCCCTCCAAACGCAGTTCGAAAGTAGGGAATTGTGGAGTCGCCGTTTTTCCTCCGGTTCCTGCTCTCGAACAACTCGTCGGGGCGGAAGACCGGGATAGCACGGAGGATGCCATCGCTACCCGTATCTTTTTATGGGTGATCCGGTAATGCAACGATAGAGACGACGTGGACCAGCCAGAAGAAGCGCAACTCATCGCTTCGGCGAAGAAAGGCGACGAAGTGGCGTTCGTTGCTCTGTTCCGCCGTCACCATGAACCTGTGTTCCGATTTGCCTACCGGTTGACCGGTTCAGCGGATATCGCCGAGGAGTTGACGCAGGATTGCTTTGCCAGCTTGTTCCGTGGTTGGAAGAGATTTGACTCCACGCGGGGGCCGCTGCGGACGTACCTGTTTGGCGTGGTCCGCAACTTGGCCCACAAGCGCTTCA
>JBGPKX010000318.1:0-6769 GCA_041486185.1 Bryobacteraceae bacterium
CAATGGATGGCGACGCCCGGCGCAAATTGCTGACTTTCTGGAACTGCTATAGCTTCTTCGTGATGTACGCGGGAGCCGACGGCTGGAAGCCCGGCGGCGCGGCGCTTCCCGTCACCAATGAACTCGATCGTTGGGTGTTGAGCCGGCTGCAGCGCCTGGTGGCCGCGGCGCACAACGCTTTCCAGAACTACGAGCACTACCGGGTGATCGAAGCGTTCCAGGAATTCGACGAGCAGTTCTCGAACTGGTATTTGCGCCGCTCGCGCCGCCGCTTTTGGAAGAGCGAATCCGATGCCTATCAGACGCTCTACAACGTGCTGGCCACGGTCACACGCTTAATGGCGCCGGCGCTGCCGTTCCTGACGGAGGAGATCTATCAGAATCTGGTGCGCTCGGTCGATCCATCGGCGCCCCAGTCGGTTCATCTGACGCCCTACCCGCAAACGGACGCTTCGCTGATCGACGAGACGCTCGAGCAGAGCATCGACGCCGTCATCCGGATCAAGAACCTCGCCTTGAACCTGCGGACGCAAAGCAAGGTCAAAATCAGGCAGCCCTTGAGCACACTTTACGTGCGGCCTCGGGATGCGGCCGACCGCCGCGTCCTCGAAAACCCCGAGTACGTCGCGCAGATTCTAGAAGAGGCTAATCTCAAGAATCTAGTTCTGATCGAGGATGAGACGGCACTGGTCAAATTGCGTTTGAAACCGGACGCCAAAAAGCTAGGCCCGCGCGCCGGCAAGTATCTGAAGACGATTGGACAGATTCTGGAGGAGGCCGACGCCAAGCGTGTCTTGCAGGGCGGCCCCTATGCAGTGCAGGTGGACGGGCAAACCTTCGACCTGGCGCCGGAGGAAATCGTCATTTCTTACGAAGGCCCGCCGAATCTGAAGTGCAGTCTGGAACAGGGCACGTTCATGGCGCTCGACACGACGCTGACACCGGAGTTGCTGCAGGAGGGCCTTGCCAGAGATTTCAACCGGCTGATGCAGGATCAGCGGAAAGCGCTCAATCTCGATATCTCCGACCGAATCGCAGTCAGTTATGCCGCGCCGCCCCGCATTGCGGAAGCCATCGCGGCGCACCAGGCGTATCTGCGCAACGAGCTGCTGGCCGAGCGCCTGGAGCCGAGCGCTGCCCAGAATGGTGGCGCCAAGCTGTCGCTCGGCGGAGAAGAGATCGTGGTCACCATCACGCGCGTTTGAACTTCAGCGGGGAGCCACGGCATCAACTCGTAATGCCCGTGCGAAGCCTCATGGCAGCGACCTCCGCCGTCATGCCATCGCGCCAACAAGGCCGGATAACGGCACTGAATCAAAAACTCTGAGTCAAAAACTGCTTGACAGGAAGCCGAATCTTGGATAGCCTTAACCAAATTCCATTTGCACATAGGGGGAATTTATGGGGCTATCGACTTCCTTACCGTACGCAAGAAAGTTCTTTTTGACGCTCGCGCTAGCGGCTCTGCCGGTGGCGGCGCAGACCGGCCTCGGCGTTGTCCGGGGAACGGTCACGGATGCCTCCAAATCGGTCATACCCAATGCGAAGGTCACGCTGACCGACAGCGCAACCGGTGTGGCGCGCACGGTCGACACTAACGCCGCCGGTATCTATTATTTCGGCAGCGCAGCTCTCGACCCCTACACGCTCGTCGTGGAGGCCCAAGGCTTCAAGAAGTGGGAAGGGACTCTCACGGTGCAGGCCGGGCAGACGGTGGTCATCGATCCCACCATGGATGTCGGGAGCTTGGAATCCACGGTGGAGGTCAAGGGCGCGGCGCCGACTATCGAGACGCAAGGATCTCAGGTAGCCGACGTCAAAGACGCGCTCAGAATCCATGATCTGCCACTCAATCAGCGCCAGATTTCACAGCTTTTCGACTTGACCCCCGGCGTGGTAGGCGGCGGGAATCCACGCACCAACGGCATGAAGGTCGGTGCGACCGAAATGAATTTCGATGGAATGTCCATGGTCGACCGGTTCGGCGGCGGCATCTCGAGGATGCAGCCCGGTCTGGATACCGTCCAGGAGTTCCGCATTGAAACCGCCGGGTCAGCGGCGCAATACTCGCGACCCGCAACCATTGACGTGGTGAGCCGGAGCGGCAGCAATGAATTCCATGGCGGGCTGTTCGAGACGTTCCGGGATAACGCCGACGGGCTGCGCGCGCGCCAGCGCCAGGATGGCAACACCGCCGCGAAATATATCCGGAACGAATACGGCGGCTGGGCGGGCGGCCCGGTGCTGATCCCGAAACTCTACAACGGCAAGAACAAGACCTTCTGGATGGTCAATTGGGAAGGCATGAAGCAGCGGCAGAACCAATTTGCCACGACGGGCGTACCCACGGCGGCCATGTGGAACGGCGATCTGAGCAACATCACGGATTTCAACGGCAATGCGTACACACTCTACGACCCGACGACCACCACTGGACCGAACGGCGCGCGGCTGCCGTTTCCGAACAACGTGATACCGTCAGACCGAATCAGCCAGACCGCCAAGATCTTCCAGGGTGTGACGCCCGTGCCGAACATCGCCGGGAGTCTGAATCCCTTCATCGACCAGAATTTCCAGTATTTCTATTCAAGACCCACCGACCAGCACACCTGGACGGCCAAGATCGACCATAACTTTTCCGAGAAGGACAGCCTCTCGGGGCGCGTAACCGTAGCCCCCAATTTCAACGCGCAGTATGGTGGGAAATATGGTTATCCGCCGCCGGGTTGCACCGATTGCGGCGGCAGCGGCGAGCAGGACATCCACATGTACTCTGCGAACGTGCGCTGGAACCACGTGTTCTCACCGACGTTACTCAACGAATTCCAGGTCGCTGGTTTCCGGTCCGCCACGCACTATGGAACGCTGGGCGACAGCACCAACTGGGCCAACAAGCTGGGAATGCCGAACCCCTTCGGCGTCACCGGCTGGCCTACCGTTTACTTCGCCGGCTATAACGACCCCTCCGCTAATATGCTGTATTACGGCGGCTGGGATGGCGACAACAACCATCACCAGAATCTGACGTCGTATCAGATCGATGAAGGCATTACCTGGATTAAAGGGAAACATACCATCAAGGCCGGCTTCAGAGGCCGGCAGGAATATAACAATGTCGCCGAATTACAGCAGGCGGAAGGATCCCACAGCTTCTACGCCGATTGGACACAACTCTATGACCCGAGTTCCCAAGCCGCCACACCATACACCGGCACAGGATTCGCGGGCGTCCTGCTCGGGCTCCCCACCTATTTGTCGAATCAGTACAACCGGGGGTATTTTTACTTTCAGCAGAAGGAGTTTGACGGGTACATTACCGATACCTGGAAGGTGAGCCCGCGGCTAACCGTGGATGTGGGACTCCGATGGGACCACTGGAATCCATACCATGAAAAGTACAACAGGCTGGTGAATCTGGATCCGAATAATAATGCCGGTTTTACGGTCATCAGTCCGCAGGGTACGACCATCGACAGCCTGCCTAACATCCCATCCGGAGTGCTGGACTCCTGGAAGACTCGAGGGTTATCGTGGGTAACGGCCAACTCGGTTTCCGGTTTTCCGAAGGCGCTGGTTCCTCAGAGCTGGATGGATTTCGGACCCCGGCTGGCCGCGGCGTACCGGATTTCGGACAAATGGGTCGTGCGGGGCGGCTACGGTATCTATTACTGGCCGATGCCTCTATCGCAGATCCTGCAGGCATCGAGGAGCAATCCGCCGCTGAACCTCCGCTTTGAGAACACCGTTTCCGACCACGGCGGCACCATCCCCAACTACGATCTGCTGTACGCTCCGGCCGCAACGGACTTTCTTCCCAATGCCACAGTGAACGTCTATGGCGTCCAATCGATCCCCTCGACGTCACGATCTTTCTTCGGGTTCGATCCGCACAATTGGGCGGATGACCGGATGCAGCAGTGGACTTTCACCGTAGAGAGGGAACTGGCCAAGAACATGCCCCTGCGCCTCACCTACATTGGGACGCACGGCAGTAACCTGGAGCAATTGACCGCATGGAATAATCCGGAGTCGGCGTACAACTATGAAGTCCGTACCGGGCTGCTGGTCCAGCCTGGCAATTCCGGAGCGGATCTCCGGCGCCCCAACCCGAATTGGAACGGCCGTTTCGAATCGCATGTCGGATATTCGAATTCGCACTCGATTCAGGCGCAAGTGGAACGCCGCTTTTCGAGCGGGCTGAGCTTCCAGTGGTCGTATACCTACGACCATGCCCTGACCACTACGGATGAGAGCGGCTTCGGCGATGGCGCGGGCGGCGCGATCCTGCCATTAAACTCGGGCATCGCCGGGGAACCGAATCTCTCGCTTAGCCAGCGCCTCAAGCTCGTGTATTACAACTCCAGCGGTGTTCCGCCGCACCAGATGAAATGGAATGGCATTTACGAACTGCCGTTCGGGCGCGGAAAGCGTTTCGGTAGCCACGTCTCGCGCCTGGTAAACGAGGTGGTGGGCGGCTGGCAGGTCGCCTTCATCGGCAACTGGCAAAGCGGTTTCTGGATGGGCGTCGCTAGTAACGAATACCTGTTCGGGAACCCGTCGCTAGATGCCAGCCAGCGGCTGACGATGAACATTTTCGGGCATGCGCAGCAGCTCTATTTCCGCGGCGATTTCGATCCGACCCAGGCCACGAATGTCGATCTCACTAAACTGCAGAACCTGGTACCGGTTGATCGCTCGCAACGGATCATGCGTCCAATCGGAGCCAGCTTCGACAACAGGGTCCCGGTGACCCTGGCGAACGGGCAAACGGTGAAGGTCTCTTACGACGTGCTCAACTGGAACGCGCAGAATTTCTTCCTCGGACCTCGCTCCTGGAACGAAGATCTTTCGCTGTTTAAATGGTTTGACATTACCGAGCGAATCAGACTTCGTTTCACGTCCGACTTCTTTAACGCGTTTAACCATCCCAATGATCTGAATCCGAATAAGAACACGGGGCTTATCAACCTCAGCCAGCAGGCGAACGCGCCGCGCATTATTCAGTTCTCGGCGCGGCTGGAGTGGTAGGAGAGTAGAACCCTTATCCTGGCTCACAAGGGCCAGGAGACTCAACGCAGGGCGGGCAGCGATGCCAGGCCTGCCTTCCTGTGCGAAAATAGGCTTTTTGCGGCGTTTTGGTTTCATCCTCCTCCTCCTTCTATGCGCGAGCTGTAATAAGGCTCCGGCGCCTTCCGTTATAGCCCCGGCAAATGCGTTCCAGCCCTACCGGTTTGACGACGAACTGCAATCGGCCGGCATCGTGACCGCCTCGCCCGTGCCTTCATCGGCACTTATGGCCGAGCCGATCGTCTGGCAGAACTTCGTGTCCGAGGAAGATGTTACCTGGGAGTTGCTGCGCGGCCGCATGGGATTTCGCCAGGGCGATCTCGTCGTCAAGGGCGAAGGCAGCACGTCCGTCATCATGTCCCCCAAAAAGCGGTATATCGATTGGACGCGGTACGAAGCGGTCGAAATCCGCATGCTCGCCGAGGGCGGTAAACAGATCAAGATCAAGCTTGGAAACGACGAGTACACGCAGGCGATGGGCCCGTTGCGGCAGTACATCGATTACCGCTTCGACGTGCATGTCAGCGACCCGTTAGGGCGTCCGCTCATGATCATGCCGACCGATGGCCTGTTCGACCTGGTGGCCATCAAATCCATCCGTATCGTGCCGAAAAGAGCAAGCTTCACCCAGGCGGCTGGGCGCGAATTCAGCCCGAAGCGCGAGGAATACCGGAACACGCTTTACGTCCACTCGCCCGCGACAGTCACCTTCGAAGTAGCCGTGCCAAGAAACGCCGAACTGCACTTCGGCATGGGTATCACGGAAAAGAACAGCCCGGTGACGTTCCGCGTCTCCGCCGATGGAAAGGAACTGTCGACGGCAACGGTCACGGATGAGGATGCCTGGGTAGACAAGAGCGTGGACCTTTCATCCTACGCCGGCAGGAAGGTGAAAGTTGCGTTTGAAACCAGTGGAAGCAAGGCCGGGGCGGTGGCGCTTTGGGCCAATCCGCTTCTGACGACCAGGGCGCCCAAGAACCGGCCGAACGTGGTGCTGTACATGATCGACACGGAGCGCGCGGATCACACGAGCGTGTATGGTTACTCCCGCGACACGACACCGTTTCTAAAAAAACTGGCCGCTCAGGGGCTGGTCTTCGATGATTGCCAGGTGCAGGCCACCTGGACCAAGCCGTCGGTGGCTTCGCTGCTGACCTCGCTCTACTCGTTCACCCACGGAATTGTACAGGACTACGATACGATTCCCAAGGGCGCCACCACGCTCGCCGAGCAGTTGCGCGCCGCCGGATACATCACCGCGGGAATCGTCGCCAATCCGTTCGCCGGCAGGCTTTCCGGGTTGCAGCGCGGCTTCGATTACCTGTCGGAGTGGGCCGTGATCCAGCGCTATCGGAAGGACGCGGAGGATCGCGCCACGGACTCCGCCGCGGTGAATAAGATCGTGTTTCCCTGGCTGGACCAGCATCGGGACGAGCCGTTCTTCCTTTACGCACACACCACCGATCCGCATGCGCCGTACCGGCCACCCGCAGGTTTTGAAGAAAAGTTCGCCAATCCCACGGACACGCCGGAGTTCAACGCCACTTACAAGAGCCTGGTGGACAAGAGAGGGTACGGCGGGGGGGCAGTCATCAACCGCGCAGTGTGCGCGCGAAGCGGGGTAAATCCCGACCGCTTCATCCATAAGGCCATAGACCGATACGACGGTGAGATTCTGCACAACGACTGGAGCCTGGAGCAG
>JBGPKX010000319.1:0-6755 GCA_041486185.1 Bryobacteraceae bacterium
CGATGTGTTCCATAATGCCGGCCACGATCACCTGCTGGCCGTCGGCGATGGCGTCCACGTCGACTTCCGTGGCGTCTTCCAGGAAGCGGTCGATCAGCACCGGCCGTTCCTGCGAGAACGTTACGGCTTCCCGCATGTACTGGCGCACCGTCTCCTCATCGTAGGCGATGACCATGGCGCGGCCGCCCAGCACGTAGCTGGGCCGCACCAGCACCGGATAGCCGATGCGCCGGGCCGCTTCGCAGGCTTCCTCGACGCTGGTCGCAGTTCCGTTCGGCGGGCAGGGAATGCCCAGGTCTTCGAGCAGGCGACCGAAGCGCTTGCGGTCCTCGGCGAGATCGATATCTTCAGGGTCGGTCCCGATGATGGGCACGCCGATCTTCTTGAGCGGAACGGCGAGATTCAGCGGCGTCTGCCCGCCGAACTGCACGATCACCCCATCCGGTTTTTCGGTGTCGTAGATATTCAGCACGTGCTCGAGGGTGAGTGGCTCGAAGTAGAGGCGGTCGCTGGTATCGTAGTCGGTCGATACGGTCTCGGGGTTGCAGTTGACCATGATCGACTCGACCCCGTGCGCCTGCAACGCGAATGACGCGTGACAGCAGCAGTAGTCGAATTCGATGCCCTGGCCGATCCGGTTCGGACCGCTGCCCAGTATCATGACCTTTTTGGAATTGCCCGGCGCGGCCTCGCACGCGGATTCGTAAGTGGAGTAGAGGTACGGTGTGAAGCTTTCGAATTCCGCCGCGCACGTGTCCACGCGGTTGAAGACGGCGCGGATGCCCATCTCTTTACGGCGCGCTCGTACGGCCAGTTCGCTTACGCCCCAGGTCCGGGCGAGCTGCGCGTCCGAGATGCCGTAGCGCTTGGCGGTCTCGATCTGCTCGCGCGATGCTCCGTCGAGCGTGCCGCCCTTCAGTTCGAGCTCGAATGCGACAACCTCGCGAACCTGCTCGAGGAACCAGGGGTCGATCGCGGTCTTCTCGTGAATTTGTTCGGCCGTGTATCCGGACTGGAACGCGAAGCGAATATAACCCAGACGGTCGGGCGTGGGCGTGATCAGCTTTTGCGGAATCAGATTGGGGTCGAAAGCCTCCGAGCCGAAAGCCTTGCCGGTCTCCAGACTGCGCACGCCCTTCCAAAGTGCCTCTTTGAAGGTGCGGCCAATGGCCATCACCTCGCCCACAGATTTCATCTGCGTGCCCAGCGTCGGATCGGCGCCGGGAAATTTCTCAAACTGCCACTTGGGAATTTTGACGACGACGTAGTCGAGCGTGGGCTCGAACGAGGCCGGTGTGGTCTTGGTGATGTCGTTGCGGATCTCGTCCAGCCGGTAGCCGACGGCCAGCTTCGCGGCGATCTTGGCGATCGGAAATCCCGTGGCTTTCGATGCCAGAGCCGAACTGCGAGAAACGCGCGGGTTCATCTCGACAATCACCATGCGACCGGTGTGCGGGTGAATGGCGAACTGCACGTTCGACCCGCCGGTGTCGACGCCGATCTCGCGCAGGCAGTGGATGGCGGCGTCGCGCATCATCTGATACTCGCGGTCGGTCAGCGTTTGCGCCGGCGCCACGGTGATGGAATCGCCCGTGTGCACGCCCATGGGATCGAAATTTTCGATGGAGCAGATGATGATGACGTTGTCCGCCAGGTCGCGCATCACCTCCAGCTCGAATTCCTTCCACCCCAGCACGTTTTCTTCGATGAGCACCTCGTGGACCGGCGAGAGCGCGATGCCGCGTTCCAGAATGTCGATGAGGTCCTCGCGATGATAGGCGATGCCGCCGCCCGTGCCGCCCATTGTGAAGCTGGGCCGCAGGATCACGGGATAACCCGCGCGCGCCGCGAACGCCAGACCATCTTCAATGTTGTTCACCAACTGCGATTGTGGCGTCTCGAGCCCGATGCGCCGCATGGCGTCCTTGAACAGCAGCCGGTCTTCGGCCTTCTTGATGGCATCGATCTTGGCGCCGATCAGCTCGACGCCGTATTTCTCGAGCACACCCGATTCGGCCAGCTCGACCGAAAGGTTCAAGCCCGTCTGGCCGCCAACAGTGGATAGCAGGGCATCGGGCCGCTCGATCCTGATGATCTCTTCCAGGTATGCCCGGCTGAGCGGCTCGACGTAGGTGCGGTCGGCCAGTTCGGGATCGGTCATGATGGTCGCGGGGTTGGAATTCACCAGCACCACGTCGTAACCATCCGCCTTGAGCGCCTTGGCGGCTTGCGTCCCTGAGTAGTCGAACTCGCAGGCCTGGCCGATGATGATAGGCCCGGAGCCGACGATCAGGATTCGTTTGAGGTCGTTTCTACGCGGCATGCCTAGCGTCCCTGCGGCCTCTGGTCCGTCATGAGTTTTACGAAATCGTCGAACAGGTAATGAGAGTCGTGCGGCCCCGGTGCGGCTTCAGGATGGTACTGCACGCAAAACACAGGGTGGCGGCGGTGGCGAAAGCCTTCGAGCGTCTCGTCATTCAGATTCACGTGGGTGAGCTCCACGTCGGCCGGATTCAGCGAATCCCGATCCACCGCGAAACCGTGATTGTGCGAGGTGATCTCGACGCGCTGCGTAACTCGGTTGAGCACAGGATGATTGGCGCCGCGGTGGCCGAACTTCAATTTGTAGGTTTTGCCGCCGAACGCCAGGCCGAGGAGCTGATGGCCCAGGCAGATGCCGAAGATCGGAACTTTGCCCACGAGCTTGCGGATATTGCCCACCTGCGTTTCGAGCGGCTCCGGGTCGCCCGGGCCATTCGAGAGGAACACGCCATCCGGCTTGAGCGCGAGCACGTCATCCGCCGAGGTGAGCGCGGGCACAACCGTTGTGCGGCAGCCCACCTGCGCCAGCCGCCGCAAGATGTTCTGCTTGATGCCGAAATCGTAGGCCACCACGTGATAGGTCGGCTCTGGCGGTCGCGGAATCAGTTCGGAGGGTGAGCAGGCATCCACCGGATGGGTCCACTCATATTGCGCCGGCGTGGAAACGCGGCTGGCCAGATCGAGTCCCGCCATGGTGGGAATACCGCGCGCTTTTTCGACCAGTTTCCGGGCATCCGCCTCGACCGCCGATAGCACGCCGCGCATGACGCCGCGCGTACGCAGGTGCCGCACCAGGGCGCGCGTATCGATCTCCGAGATTACCGGGATGCCATGCTTTTCGAGATATGTGCGCGCCAGTTCGTCCGACCGCCAATTACTCGAAATCGGCGAGAACTCGCGCACCACCAGCCCCTCGATGTACGGTTTGACGGCTTCATTGTCCTCGACATTGGTTCCGTAGTTGCCGATCTGCGGGTTGGTGAGGATAACGATCTGGCCGGCGTAGGAGGGATCGGTGAAAATTTCCTGATAGCCGGTCATGGCCGTATTGAAAACGACCTCCCCCGCTCGCTCTGAGGGCGCACCAAAACTCCTGCCTTCGAAGACGGTTCCGTCCTCCAAGGCCAGGACTGCTCGGTTCAATAGGGTGTTCCTCCTGGGATTGGGTAACTCTTATTTTACCGTAGGACAGGCATTCTTTGCCTGTCCTTTCTTGAGGGAGGAGAGGGGGCGTCCGCGCCGGCCGCGTGCGGCATCCCGACTGGTTGCCGTTGTAACAGAACCGGCCGGCCCGGTAAACTTGGTTCCAGGGTTTCACAAACTCGCGGCAGGCCTGCGCAACCGTACTTGGTGCATTACCCGGCGAACCCCGGCGGTCCCGGAAATGGCCCGCGCGCCTCCTCCAGGCGCACTGCCACTTCGAGAATCAATTCTTCTTCGTACGGCCGGCCAATCAATTGCACGCCGATGGGCAATCCTTCCCCCGACATACCTAATGGAACCGTCATCGCCGGCATCCCCAGCAGGTTCCAGGGCGTCACCGGCATCATGGCTTCGAAAAGCCCGATGGGCTTGCTGTCCGTATGCCAGTGCCGCTCTCGGTGCCGGAAGGCAGGCACGCCGCACACAGGGGCAAGAATTAGCGGCACGCTCTCCATCTGTCGCAGCAGCGCCGCCCGCATGCGATCGCGCGCAGCCAGATTGTTCAGCAGGTCATTCGCGTTGGGTGCGGGTTGCTCTAGCGCGGTGGTAAGAAATTCGGTGCCGGTCCAGTGAGCATCGTGCTCGCGTCCTTCTATCAACTGCTTCGTGAGCGGCGCGGGTAGCTGCCCGAAGAAGAACCACCAGAGGTTAGGAGCACGCTCCATGCCGCACGGTTTGAAGGGTTCGACTTGGAAGCCGATCTGCGCCAGCACACCCGCGGCCATGCGCACTGTGTCCCGCGTTTCCGCCTGCACCGGCACGTCGTAAAACTGTTCCATCAGGCCCACCCGCAGGTTCGAGATCTGTGGCGCCCGTAAAGGCACCGGAACCGAGAACGGATCCTGCGAATCGTAACCTGCCAGCGCGGCGAACAGAAGCCGGACGTCATTGGCGGTGCGCGCCATGGGCCCGGCGACACCCAGCAGGCCGCCCGGATGGCTGATCACCGGGAAATGCCCCGCGGCAGAAACGCGCCCGGGTGTGGGCTTCAATCCAGCGATGCCGCAGAAATGCGCCGGGATGCGGACCGAACCGCCGCCATCGCTGCCGATCCCGCCGGCCGAGCAGAACGACGAAATAGCTGCTGATTCTCCGCCGCTCGAACCACCGGCGGTGTGCTCGAGGTTCCACGGGTTGTTGGTACGGCCGGTGAGGTAGTTGTCGGTCTCGTAATTGGAAAGAAACTCGGGGCAGTTGGTCTTCCCCAGAATGACGGCGCCGGCCGCGCGCAAGCGGGTAACGGCGGTTGCATCCTCGGCTGCTCGGTGCCCCAGGCGAAACTTGCTGCCGCAAAGCGTCGGCAGCCCGGCCATGTCAAAGCTGTCCTTCACGGTGACGGGAACGCCATGCAGCAGTCCCAGAGGCTCTCCACGCGTCACGGTGGCCTCGGCCTGCTTAGCCGCCTCGCGCGCCTGTTCTTCGAGCAGCACCACGAAGGCATTGATCTTCGGGTTGTGTTTGGCGATCTGGCGGAAGTGCGTGTCAGCTAGTTCGACAGGTGAAATCTGCCGCTCTCGCACCATGGTGGCCATCAGACACAGCGAGGAGCGATAGGGCATTCACCCAAACTAACATGAGCGTGCGGCGGGATTCGTTATTGCGTTCGAGTCTGCCGATGCGTTGGTCGTGATCCGCAAGGACGCGGAGGAGCTCTTTTCGATCACATGGTGCAATTCGCGCATCTCACCTTTCAATTCGGACCGGAGCCCTTGCCGGTCACTTTTGGACTCCGCTCTAACGCTCTGTGACTCATTTTTGAATTCCGCCCGAAGCAGATCGCGCAGATCATTCAAGCATGCGTTGTTGTAAATAATTCCAAGCAGAACGAGGGTGAACGTTGGCAGATTCGCCACCGTGAGGGTCAGCACCTGGTTGGTGTCGATTGCCACCTGCTCTATTGTCCCGGGTGGCGGTAACAATTCCAAACGCTGCATCCGGTAGAATACACGAACGCATGTTTTCGTCCCGGCTTCATTGGGACCTGCGGCCAAACCACCTCGCGCGGGCGCTCGAGGCCAGGCGCCGCTCAGGTACCCGGATTCTGGATCTGACGCAATCGAATCCCACACGCGCCGGGCTTTCCTATCCGGCTGAAGAGATCCTGGCCGCATTCGGCGACCAGCGAGGGCTGGTCTACGAACCGGCGCCGGCGGGATTGATCGCCGCGCGCGAAGCCGTGACGGAGTACTATTCGGCACGCGGCGTGATCGTGGAGCCGTCACGCGTTCTTCTAACCACCAGCACCAGCGAGTCGTACGCGTGGTTGTTCAAGCTGCTGGCCGATCCGGGCGACGAGGTGCTGGCGCCGCGGCCTTCTTATCCACTGTTCGAATTTCTGGCACAGATGGAATCGGTACGCGTGGTGCAGTATCCACTGATGTATCACGACGGATGGTCGATCGACGTCCAGGCACTCACTAGCGGCGTCTCTGAACGCACGCGGGCCATCGTGCTGGTGAATCCGAATAATCCCACCGGCTCATTCGTCAAGCACAGCGAACTTGAAGCGCTCGTGGAATTGTGTGCCGAACGCGGACTGGCGCTGATCTCCGATGAGGTTTTCGCGGATTACACGCTCGGGCCGGACGCGGAGCGCGTCGCATCGCTCACGGGTATCGAGAGTGTGCTGACATTCTGCCTCAGCGGCCTGTCGAAGATTGCGGGAATGCCGCAGATGAAGCTCGGGTGGATCGTGATCGGAGGCCCGCCCGTGCTGCGCATGGAGGCGGTCGAGCGTCTGGAGCTGGTGGCCGACACATATCTTTCGGTGGGCACTCCGGTCCAGCATGCCCTCCCTCGGCTGCTGGCTGCTGGTGAAAATGTGCAGGAACAAATCGCGGCCCGCGTACGCCAGAATCTGGCTGATCTGCGCGCTGAAGCCGGCAGCAACTCAGCGGCGCAGGTTCTGAACGTGGAAGGCGGCTGGTACGCAATCGTGCGGGTTCCGCGTACGCACACGGAAGAGGAATGGTGCCTGGAGTTGCTGGAGCACGACGGCGTGTTCGTCCAGCCCGGCTTTTTCTACGACTTTGAATCCGAAGCGTTTCTGGTGCTCAGCCTGCTCACCGAGCCCGAAACGTTTCGCGAAGGCATGCGGCGGATGTTGCGCCGGTTTTAAACCGAAACCTCGGCCCTATAAAGCGGCTCTGTCCTCGCTCTTCTTCTCGCGGAATACGTCGACCGGGTCCTTGGCGGCGTCCACGGCCACGTCGAACCAGCCGATCATCATC
>JBGPKX010000320.1:0-6727 GCA_041486185.1 Bryobacteraceae bacterium
CCGGCTGGTCGTCGGCGATCAGCACGCGCGGGGCATTGGAATTCGAACTCTTCGGGAATGTTTTTCGCTCTGATTCGAGGGTTGCACTCATTAGGGGCCTCTGCGATATTTCGGCGCTCTTAGTTCGCTAGCCAGCCATCCGCCAGGTTGATGATGCGATTGCCATACTGGGCGTTCGTTTCGGAATGCGTGACCTGCACGATGGTGGTGCCTTCATCATTCAGCTTCTTGAACAGCTCCATGATTTCTTTGCCCTGCGCGGAGTGGAGATTGCCGGTGGGCTCGTCGGCCAGAATCAGCTTAGGATTCGCGATGACGGCGCGCGCGACGGCAACGAGCTGCTGCTGTCCGCCGGATAACTGACTCGGATAAAGGTCTTTCTTGCCGACGATGTGAAAGCGGTCCAGAACGTCGCACACCAAGCCGGAACGCTCCGCCGATTTGATGTTCCGGTAGGACAGCGGGATGTCCAGGTTCTCGTAAACCGTCAGATTGTCGATCAAATGGTAGCTCTGAAATACGAACCCGATGTATTTCTTGTTGATCTCCACGCGCTGCTTCGTGTGCAGCTTGTGGACCGGCTGCTCGGCAAAGTAGAACTCACCGGTCCAGGAGCCATCCAGCATGCCCAGAATACTGAGCAGCGTGGATTTGCCGGCCCCCGACGGACCCATGATCGTGACAAACTCTCCCTCTTTGATGTCCAGTGTGATGCGGCGCAAGACAAAGGTCTTTCCATAGCCGGCTTCGTAGTACTTCTCTATGTTGTTGAGTCGGATCATCGGTTCCATGGCTTATTCATATCTTAATGCTTCCACCGGATCGACCCTGGACGCGCGCCACGCGATCAAGTGCCCAGAGGGCGCCCACTGGGGCTGCCTACTCATATCGCAGCGCCACCATGGGATCCACTCTGGTCGCGCGCCGCGCCGGAACCAATCCCGCCGCCAGCGCCACGCAGGCCAGCAAAACCGCGACCGCCACAAACGTAACGGGATCGGTGGGCTTTACATCGAACAAAAATTTCGCAAGCACGCGCGTGACCGCCAGCGCTCCCGCTGCGCCAAGCGCTATGCCCGCGCCGGCCAGCATGAGAGTCCGGCGCAACACCATGTGGAGAACGTCGCCCGTTTCAGCGCCCAGGGCCATCCGGATGCCGATCTCGTGCGTCCGTTGCGTGACCGAGTATGCCAGCACGCCGTAAATTCCGACCGCGGCGAGTATCAGCGCCAGCAGTGAGAATGCTCCGAGCAGGCGTGTTTGGAAGCGGGGCTCGGCGGCGTCAGCGAGGATCAGGTCCTGCATGGTGGCGAGCCGCTGCACAGGCAAGTCACGGTCAACCTCCCGGAGTGCAGCCCGCATGGCCGTCGCGAGCCGCAGCGGATCTGAGGCGGTGCGCACCGCGAACGACATGCGGCCTAGCCAGAACAGGCGGCTGACCTGCAGGTACGGGTAATAAAGAGCGGGATCAGGGTCCTTCGCCAGGCCAGTCTGTCTGATGTCGTCAACCACGCCCACGATGGTGAGCCAATCTTCGGGCTTGGGATGATTTTCCTCGGTGACGCGCTTTCCAATCGCATCCTCGCCCGGCCAGAGGCGCCGTGCGACGGATTGACTCACGATGACAACACCAGGCGCACTCGCGTTGTCACGCACCGTGAAATCACGCCCGCGCAGCAACCGGATTCCCATCGTGCGAAAATACCCGGGGCTCACGCACGGTTTGTCCACCATGTAACCGTGCGGCATTGGTCGTCCACCTTCAAGTTGGAAATCGCCCCTCGTTAAGTAGCCGCCTAGAGGACTCAAATTCACTGCCCCCGCCACCAAAACCCCTGGCAAGTTGGAGAGCCTTGCCAGCATCCGTTGGTGAAACGCTTGCATCCGTGGCGCGGTCTGATAAACCGCATCCGGCAGCTCGACGGTCATGGTCAAGACGTTCTCCGGGCGGAAGCCGGGATTGACGGTGCGCAGCCGCAAGAAGCTCTTGAGCATGAGGCCGGCGCCGGTGAGCAAGACCAGCGCGAGCGCGATTTCCGCCACCACCAGCGCGTTGCGCAGTCCTTCGTGGCGTCCCGTCAACGTACGGCCGCCCAGGCTCAAGGCTTCGCGTAACTCACGCTTCGTTGCCTGGAAAGCCGGGGCCAAGCCAAATACGATCCCTGTAATCACGGAAACGCCAAAAGTGAATGCCAGCACCCAGCCATCAATGCGGACCAGCTCGATGCGCGGAATTTGCCCCTCAGGCGCCAAGGAGAGCAAGGCCGCCACGCCCCATAGCGACAGCAGCAGTCCTGCTGCGCCTCCGGCGAGTGAAACCAGGGTGCTTTCCGTAAGCAATTGCCGCATCAGCCGCCACCGGCCTGCGCCTAGAGCGGTACGCACTGCCATCTCCTGCTGCCTGCCGGCCGCACGAGCCAGCAGAAGGTTGGCAACATTTGCGCACGCGATCAACAGGATAAATCCCACAGCGCCCGCGAAAATCAACAACGACTCCCGAACGTCCCTGACCAGCAGCTCTTTCAGCGGGACAATCCGAGCGATGAAGTCGTTTCGGTCCTCACCCGGACGGAGGGTGAGCCGTTGCACAAAAGTTTCCAGCTCGGCCTGTGCCTGTGATTGCGAAACGCCGGGGTTCAGCCGCCCCAACACCGGCCGCAGAAACGAATTATGTGGGTCATCCCGTACGCGAACGGCGTCCACACCTCTGTGTCGTCGTCATAAGGAAAGGTGAATCCCGCGGGCATCACGCCGATCACTATGTACCTCATGCCATCCAGCTGGATCGTCTTGCCCAATATCCGGCTGTTCGCTTCAAAGCGGCTGCGCCAGAGTTTGTCGCTAAGCAAAACGACGTGGTCGCGACCGGCCTGGTCCTCATCTGCAAGAAACGTCCTGCCGATCGCAGGATGCGCGCGAAGTATGGAGAAGAAATCCAGAGTGACGTTGGCATTGAGCACGCGAAGCGCATCTGCCGAGCCTGTCAGATTCGCATTGCTGGACGTAAAGGTGGCAATCCGCTCAAAGAGCCGGTCCTCGCGCCGGAACTCCAGATAGTCGTGGTCCAGAAAGCTGGGGGACATTTGACCGGAGAGGACAAAGTGCCGCGGCGAGTAGGAAACCAGGAACAGCCGTTCGGACTCGGGAAATGGCATGGGCCGCAGCAGCACTCCGTTCACCACCGTGAAGACGGCGGTGTTCGCGCCGATCCCCAACGCCAACGCAATCACCGCAACCGTAGTGAAACCCGGGCTGCGGCGCAGCATGCGAACCGCGTAACGAATGTCCTGGATCAAGTTATGCATTTCGCTCTCAGGCGCTCCTCATTCTCTTATCGCTCGGGCGATTCTGAGCCGCGCGCGAGAGCGAGCGTGGCTATCGTCGGAAGAGGCTGGCTAGCTCCCGGCGCGGTGCAGTTCGATACTCCCGTTCACGGTCTTCAGGCTCAAGTCGGGACCGCCCTGTCCGATCGCGCCGCTGATTTCCCGGCCGCTGAACTTCCCGTGGATCATCAGCGGAAAGTCCGTCGAGATGTGGCCGTTGACGGTGCTGGCATGTACATTGGCGTTGGCGCCCGCGGGCAACTCGACATCGATGCCGCCGTTCACCGTGTGGAACTCGAGCGGTTTCGAGCTGGCGGTTGCGCCAAGCCGTGCAACGATCGAGCCGTTCACTGTCTTGGCTTCGGCCGATCCCGCCGTCGAGATGCGGATCTTGCCATTCACCGTGTGGGCTTGCACATCGCCTGCGAGCGAAGCTGCCTCGACCTCGCCGTTCACCGTCCGCCCGATAAAGTGCACGCCCGCAGGCAAACGCACCGTAAACTCCACCTTCACGTCGTTATTGCTGACGTTCATGCGCCCGCCGGAACCTGGCTGGCACTCATTGGGGCGGCCCCAGTCGCTCGACGGGTAGACCGCGCAAATCGTCACGCCATCGCTGTGGGGCACCGCCTGAACGGTGACGGAGTTCGGATCGCTGTGACGCCCGCTCTTCACGGCCTCGACGGTCACTTCCGGACCAGAAGCCCGCTCGGCGCGAATCGCTCCGTTGACACCCTTGATCTCGACCGACTGGCCCGCAGCGAGCCGGCCATGCCAGTTAAAGTCGCTGGGCCGCCCTAGCGGCGCGAGCGCGCCGATAGCCACAAGAATCAGAACGATCGTTCGTATTACTCGCATTGCGTTCTCCTTCGGTCGAACCGCTGGCTCACGCGGGCGGCTCGGAAGTATTCGGCCGTTTCACGGACGTCTGCCGGGCCGCGACGGCAAGGGAGCGGTTGCTCATTCATATCTCAGCGCCACCATATGATCGACCCGCCCGGCGCGGCGCGCGGGAACTTAACACGCCGCCACGGTATCCGCGGTTCGGGTCCAGGACACATGGCACCCAGACATCAGTGGGGCGATTGTTCCAGGAAAAATCCGCCGGCAGAACTCCCACCACTTCGTAAAGTTCGCCGCTAAGCATAAGGCTCTTGCCGATGATCCCGACACTGGTACCGAACCGTCGTCGCCACAACTGATGGCTCAAGATCGCCACGTGATCGCGCCCCCGCGTATCCTCAGCCGGCAGGAATGCGCGCCCGATTATGGGCTGTACGCCGATCCTCTGAAAAAAGTTCGCCGAAACTGCGCACGCCGGCAGTTCCTCAGGCTCACCGGCGCCGGTCAAATTCATCTGGAAAACATCAACCACCGCGGCCAGATCGCCGAAGATTTGGTTCCGGCTCTTCCGGTCCGGATAATTTACCGGCGAAATCATATTGCGGCCGTTGAATCCGGATTTCTCCCAGACCGCCACCCGGCTGGAAGCTTCGCGGAACGGCAGGGCGCCCATCGGAAGGGAGTTGGTGCCGCTGAAGGTGGCCATGTTGGCGCCAATCCCGAGTGCCAGCGCCATGAACGCAACAAGTGTAAAACCAGAGTTGTGGACGAGCATCCGCGCACCGGAACGCATAGGTTTGATCAGCTTCGCCATCCCGCCTCCCCGACGTGATTGTCCGTCAGTTAAGGCAAGTCGCGTGCCGTGGTTCTAGAGGCTGCAACTAGCAGCGTTATTGGGGTTTAAAGCGCAGGGCCGACAAGTCGCCAGGGCCCGGTGTCCGGTTATGGGATTGCTTTGCCGCAAAACCGGACAACTCGTTGTGATACACATCGTCGAGCGTGGCAGCCCGGTTGCGCCCCGATCTCTTGGCTTCGTAGAGCGCCTGGTCGGCTATTGAAACCAGATTAGACGAAGGAACCGCGGGCACCGGCACCGTGGAGGCCACACCTTGGCTGATGGTAACGTGGCGGGCCACCGAAGAGGCCGGGTGGGCAAGGCCGAGCGACTCGATGCAGAAGCGCAATCGCTCTGCCACGACTAGCGCCCCGGGCACGCCGGTTTGCGGCAATACGACGGCAAATTCCTCGCCACCGTAGCGCGCCAGAAAATCGTCAGGGCGCATGAGCGCGTCCGCCAAAGCTTGGGCCACGCGCCGAAGGCAATCGTCACCCGCTGGATGCCCGAGGCTGTCGTTGTAATTCTTAAAGAAATCGATGTCGATCATGATGAGCGCCACCTCGTACTTGTGCCGGGTTGCGCTGCGCCAGACGCGATCGAGGGTTTGATCGAAACAGCGCCGGTTGGCAATGCCGGTGACGGTGTCTACCACCGAAAGACGCTGCAGTTGCCGGTTCGCCGCTTCCAGCTTTTGCGCGGCAGAGGTCAGCTCGCGCTCACGCGCCATGCGGCGATCGACCTCCTCTTTGCTCCTGAGGACCGACCGCACACGCGCCACAACCTCGGCGGGGTCCACGGGTTTCATGATGTAATCGCATGCGCCCGCTTCGTACGCCTGATTGAGGTACTCGCGTTCCGACTTCGCCATCACCATGACGACCGGGATGTGGCTGAGATCCGGCTGAGCCTTGATCCGGCGGCAGATTTCCAGGCCTCCCGTGGCGGGCGACATGATGTCCGTCAGCACGAGTTGGATCTCGGCGGAAGCCAGAACGCGCAGCGCTTCCTCGGCGGATTGCGCGGCGCGAACTTTCCAGCGGCGCGAATCGGTCAGAATGGACTTGAGCAGGTCCAGGTCGGCCGGCGCGTCGTCGACAATCAAGATGCTCATGAGCCGCTTTCGGGGGCAGATCGTTTGGCCCCATGAAACACGCATCGTCAGGAAACGCCGGAAGCTGGCTAAGGTATCTAGCCGGGAACCGGTCGGACAATTCACCGAGAGCCCGCTGCTGTTTCAGGCCCCGTGTCAACATCCCTGCAACGATGGAAAGTAGCTGCAACCTATTGAAAAATAGTCTGTCATGGGCAGCAGAAATCTGTTAAGCTGTCTGGAAACTCAAGGGGAGGTCGATTCCATGACTTGGCACCGGCCATCATCGCCAGCGGTATCCTTGTGGCAGATGAGTTTGAAACTGGCTTTCTGAATGGATAATCGCAACCGGGGCGTAGCGGCACTCGCCCAACTTCTACTTTTGGCGCTTGCCCCCACGCTTCTCGCGCAAGCCCCGGCTCGCATCACCATCGATCCATCGCAACGCTTCCAGTACATCGACGGATTCGGCGTCAATTTCAACGGCACCTACTTCCGCGACGCGCAAAAGCCCGCGATCGACAAGCTGATCGACGATCTGGGCGCCACGATATTCCGGCTCGATCCTTATGGGCTGACCAACTGGGAAGCGGTGAACGACAACGACGATCCCAACACCATGAACTGGGAGTA
>JBGPKX010000321.1:0-6692 GCA_041486185.1 Bryobacteraceae bacterium
AAATGTGCCACGCCAATTTCTTGTGGGGAGCACCTCGCATTCACGGTGAACTACTCAAGCTGGGAATCGAGGTCGCCCGCGAAGCGAAGCTGCCCGTTCCTGTGGAGCCGGCACGACCTTCGTCACGCTGCCCTCCAAGCGCGCGCCCGTGGGAAGGATCGTTCTTCTTGCCCGTCCCACCTGCTGTGAGGTGTACGACATTGGGCACGCCCTCGGAAACCGAGGTGTGCAAAGGAAGCCGGGTTCCATCTTTCAACACCAGCATGTCGAAATCCACAGGCGCCTTGCGCAGCGGCGTGAAATCGCCGTTGGCAATGGCTAGCGCACGCCGCTTGTGCGAGAGGGGTTCAATGCTCGCTACGCGCCCCAATACCTGCGTGCCCACGGGAATCGCCATCCGGTCGAAAACCTAAATGGGTTCGACGACACGGCCCTCTACTCCTCAAGGCAGATAGTTCGTGGGCCCGAGACTAGAACCCATCTCATAGGTCGGATTTCGGATTGAGGAAGCGGCGCTGTGCGGTCTGTGAGTTTTTCTGAAGGCAACAGCACTACGTCACTTTCGGCATTCGTGGCGAGCCGACGCGGTCAAAAACCGAATCGCGTTCTGTAAATTTTCACGGGCGAGAGTCAGATGAGGATGCCCGGGCGGGAGCCGCTTCTCGAGAATCGCAACAGCATTCTCAAGCAGCGGAACTGCTTCGGCAAATCGCCCCTCACGGTTCATCATGTTACCGAGATTGTGACGCGTCAGAGCCACATCGGAAGACTCGACGCCCAACAGCTCCTCCTTAAGGGCCAGTGCTCGCCGATAATGCTCTTCGGCCTCCTGGTAAAGGCCGCGGGCGGCCAATAACGCTGCCAAATTGTGCAGGTTCGCAGCGACCTCATAATGCCGGGGCCCGTAAGTCTTTTCGAAGATTTCGAGCGCCCTCCGATAGATCAGCTCGCTCTCCTTATATCTCCCCAGGCCATCAAGAACACCCGCGTAGGCTGCCGCGTCGAGCATGGTGCGCGGATCGTCTTCTCCCAGCAGCCTGCGCGAAATCTCCCAGGCTTTCCGAGCAGGCTCCTCGGCAGCGGCAAAATTGCCCTGCGCATGCAGAATGCCGCCGATATTGTGACAGATGGTGCCGCGGGCTAGAGACTCCTCACCGGTCGAGCCTAGCGCCTGCCTGTAGAGTCGCAGCCCATCATCGAAGCGGCCCCAATGCTTATAAAGCACGCCGAGATTGTTCCGCGCTTCGGCAGCCGCCACGGACATTTCGCCGAACTCGACGGCTGCAGCCGCCAAGCCCGATTGCAGATCGACTTCGGCGCGCGCGTAATCGCCCAGCGTGCGGCGAATCGCGCCGAGCAGTTGCAGAGTCCTAACCCGAATCCGCACGACGTCTTCGCCGCCGAAGCGATCGCCCAAACGATCGGCGATCGCCTGCGCGCGTTCCGCCAGCGCCAAAGCGCCTGGGAAGTTTTGCCGCTCACTTTCAATGTCCGCGAGATCGTTCAGGAGGTTGGCCACATCGGGTGAATCCGGCCCCTCGGACCCCTCCATCAGCCGCAGCGCCTCGCGGGATGCGAGCAGCGCGTCTTCGAGTTTACCCTCGCCCTGGAAGTTCCAGGCCTGCTCCTGCAACTCGATCGCGCGCTCGACGTTCATGGATGCGCAATCACAAGGAGCGTGGGCGCCCGCCGCATCACGCATTCGAGACACTGTTCCAAGTTCTCGGGATCGAGCGCGGGCGACTGGATCGGATGCGTGGCGGCGTCGAGTTCCACGGGAGCCGCGGTCGATATTTCGTACAGCGTCACTTGGGCCCGGGTAGCCCACCAACACCACGCGGCCAACACCAGCATTGCGCAAAACAAGGTCCAGGCTGTCGATCGCCCGCGGTCAGCCAGCAGGCGGAAGAAGGTCAGCGAAAAGGCGGTGGTAGGCATAGGATTACGGAAGGCGTCCGCAAATGCGGCTGTCCGGGCCGTCTGCGGACTCCCAGGGCTACCGAACCAGGATGTTGTGGTTGATCGCCAGCTTGCCTGCCCTGACTTTAGTCTTGAGCTCCATGGCATTCTCCTCTCACCCACTCCTTCGGAAACGGGCCGAGAAACGGCTAGTAGGTAGCAGAATTTTTTGAAGAGTTTTTGGACGCCTGGACCACCAGGCTGGCGGCGTGGTCACGGCGCTGGCGGTCATAGACACTCGAGGCACCCACCTGCTTCCAGCGCTCCCACAGGTCTAGGCTCTTCTGGTACCAGACCTGGGCCTGCTTCCAATTCGAGCGGCGCGCGGAGAGATCGCCGAAGCCCTGGTAGCAGTCGGCAAGGTCCCGCAGGAGCGTGAGCTTGCGCGGATTCTCGCGGTAGAGCGGCTCCAGGAGTTCAAGCGACCGATGGAGGTCCCGCTCAGCTCCGGCGGCATCGCCCGTCGCCAGCCGGTGCACGGCCAATGTGTGCAGAGCAACTCCCAGAAGCTGCCGGAAGCCCACGTCATTCGGGCTCCGTTTGGCCAGGCCCGCCAGCATTTCGACAGCTCTCTGCAATTCCGCAAGAGCCTCGCTGGGTTTATCGAGCCTTCGCAGAACCCAGGCGAACCCAACCCGGTTGAACGCCTGCCAGTACAGGGCGTCCGTATCCTGCGGGTTGGCACTGAGGAATGAGCTGCTCAGGGCCAGCGAGCGCCGATACAGTTGCCCGGCGCGGTTGGGATCGGACTCGCGGTGAACGGCGGCAAGTTCCGCCGTTGCCTCGCTAAGGTCGAAGCGGGCCCGCAGATTGTTCGGATCAGCGGCCAACAGTCGCTCGAAAACGTCCACAAACTTTTGGAACCAGCCTGCGGCGGCTTTCCGATCCTCAAGGTTGAAGTGCTGGGGATGGCCGCTCACCACGCCCATAATCTCCCAACAAAGGCCTCGCTCCCGCCCCCATACCGCGTTCTCGGGCTGTTCCTTGAGAAGCTGTTCGAGGATCCGAATCGCGCCGAGCCCATTTTCGAGAGCCTGGGACAGGTCGCCGGTCTGTCGCAAGACATCGGCCCAACGGCCCATTGCAACCGCCAGGAAATATCTGCCTTCTGAACTTGGCTGGGCGTCCACCCATTCGCGGGCGATGTCCAGGGAACGGCGGAGGGGCTCACTCGCCTGTTCGGTGTCCAGAAGCTCGTCAATGTCGCCCAGAAATCCGTACGCCTCGGCACGCACCCGATAGGCTGGTTCTCCCGTCTTTGCGGGGATCGAATCCGCGATGCTCACTGCCCTGCGCAAATTCTCCCGGGCCTCGGAAGAACGCCCTAGGCCCCAGTATTGCACTGCGCCCATTTTGGAATAGCTACGAGCCAGGATTTCCAGCGCGGGCCGCGATGACCCAAGCTTTCGGGCGATCGCCAGCGCCTTGTCATAGCTCTCCAGGGAAGCCGCAGGGCGGCCCAGGTTTGAGAACTTGGGGTTGCCTAGCACGTCCCCAACTTTTTCGTACGCCGCCGCCAGCTCCAACTGGAGCGCCGGATCAGTGCCTGCCTCCGCCGTCAGGCTGTCCAGATACTCCAGCGACGTCTTCACCAGTAACTCGCGTGCCTTGGTCGATCCCGCCAGGCTTTCGATTTCCGTGTTCAGATCGAACAGCACTGTGTTAGCGAGCTTACGCACTTGCCGGAATCGGTATTCGGCGCGGCGCGCCTGCCGGTTGACTGCCATCACCCCCGTCAACATCCCGATCACGGCCACCGCCGCCACCGCCACCCCCAGCTTGTTCCGGCGTATGAATCTGTTCGCGCGGTAGCCCACCGTGTCCTTGCGTGCGCGAACCGGCCGGCCTTCCAAATGACGGCGGATGTCCTCGGAGAACTGCTCCACCGATGCATAGCGCCGCTGCGGCTCCTTGCGCAGCGCCAGCAGCACGATGTTGTCCAGATCCCGGTCCAGGTGCTGGTCCAACGCGCTGGGCCTCTTGGGCTCCTCCTGACAGATCACCCTCTCTATGGCCCCCGGAGAGCACGTTTCAATCTCATACGGACGCTGGCCCGTCAATAACTCATAAAGCACCACCCCCAGCGAGTAAACATCGGTGGCGGTGGTGACCGGCTCGCCACGAACCTGCTCGGGACTGGCGTAATCCGGCGTCAAGAGGCGCGCGCCCGTGGCCGTCAGAGTCATGTTGGAGCCCGCCGACTCCGGCTCCAGCAGCTTGGCGATGCCGAAATCCAGCAGCTTGGGCGCCCCGTCCGCAGTCACCAGGATGTTGCCGGGCTTGAGGTCGCGGTGCACGACCAGATTTTGGTGCGCGTATTGCACCGCGGCGCACACCGTGCGGAACAGCTCCAGGCGCTGGCGAATGGAGAGCGAGGCGCTGTATTCCAGCAGCGGCCTGCCATCCACGTACTCCATCACGAAGTAGGGCAAACCGCTCTCGGTGGCGCCGCCGTCCAGCAGGCGCGCGATGTTGGGATGTTGGAGGGCGGCCAGGATGTGCCGCTCGGTGCGGAAACGGCTGAGCGCAGCTTCGGTGTCGGTGCCGCGCTTGAGCAGCTTGAGAGCCACTTCCATCCGGAATTCATCGTCGCGCACGGCGCGATAGATGATCCCCATCCCGCCCTTACCGATCAAGCTAGTTATCGAGTAGCGGCCGATGCGCTTGCCGGTCAGTTCTCCGCCTTCATCGGGCGCTGCTGGGAGCTGCTCGGCAGCTTGGGCCACTGCGGCTTTGAGAAACCCGTCCTGCGGGGCGTCGAGAGCCAGCAAAGATTCCACTTCACGCCGCAATTCCTGGTCGCCGGTGCAGGCACGGTCCAGAAAAGCGGCTCGCTCGCCGGGCGCGAGATCGGCCGCCTCGTGGAAGAGACCTTCGATTTGACGCCAGCGCTCGTCTCCCATTTCCGCCGCCTACGCCGTAGCCGCGAGATCCCTCCGCAGCCAAGCTACCGCCAGGTGCAGGTCGCGCTTCACAGTGGGAACGGTGAGGCCCAGCGCGGTGGCGATTTCCTCGCGGTTCATGCCTCCGAAATAGCGTAACTCGATCACCTTAGCCTTGCGCTCGTCGAGCTGGGCCAAGCGGTTCAGGGCCTCGTCCAGCTGCAACACGTCCGGCGAGCGGCCGGGTGAGAAAGCCATCGTCTCCTCCAGGGTGACGGAGCCGGCTTCGCCGCCGCGCTTGGCGGCGCGGCGGGCGCGAGCGTAATCCACCAGGACCATGCGCATGAGCCGGGCGGCGATGCCGAAAAAATGCGAGCGGTTCTCCCATTGGACAGGCTGGGATCGGTCGATCAAGCGGAGATACACTTCATTGATCAGCTCGGTAGGTTGTAACGTCTGGCTGCGGTGGCCTCGGCTCAAGTAGGTCCGAGCGAGCGCGTGGAGTTCACGGTAGACGTGAGGCGTGAGTTCGTCCAATGCAGCCCCGTTCCCCTTGCTCCACTCGATGAGCAACTGCGTGATCGAGCGGCAGTCAGCCATATTTTCCTGGGACGATTGCAACGCCTGCCTTCTCCAGAACCTTACCTGACAAGCCTTGCGAATGCAACTGGTTTCCCATTTCGGGAACTTCTAGCCCTCAGACGCGGAAACCGCCCGCTTCCCCTCCAGCGTCACCGCCACGCCCCAGACAGAATCAGAGTGGCCTTTCAGCGTGCGCAGCGCTGCCGCACGAACGCGCGCACACATGCAGTGCGGTTACCAAGACACCAAGGCTGTCCTTGCTCGTTCGTCGGGAACTGAATGCTGGTGACCAGTTGCCCGTGCACCGCCCTCCGGCTGGGCATGCGCTTTGCGGTGAGCTGTGACAACATCCGGGAGCATCGCACCCCGGCATTATTCAACCGCGTCTGACTATTAAAGAACGCAACCATTCGTGTACAGGACGCCCCCCAGCCAAGAGCGCGCACGACAACCGCGACGCCGCCAAAGCAGCACTCTCGCATACATCCCCCAGAACTAAGATGGGTAAGTCGGGACCGTGCCACCAGACGACCCCCGGGACATGATTGCCGAGTGCTTCGACGATGTGCGCTGGAGCAGTACGAGAGCACCGAAACCCGATACGCACGAGCAGAGCCGAACAAGCGGAGAGCACTACCACGATTTCGTTTCTATATAGATAACGACGTTTCGAGCTTGCGCGCCGCGGCTTTGTCTAAGAACTAGAGAGGCTCTTTCACAGGATGCAGTGTTTTTCTAAACAGGACTTTTACAGAAACCGCATCGCTGCACCTCGAATCGCGCCAGCATCTGACGCTGCACCTCGCCGTTGTGCACGTACCCGTGATGGACCGTATGCATGTGGCTGGTGCGACTTGCCATTCAAAGGGCCGTACAGAGCGGTTATCTCAATGGGTGGCATGAGGCGAACCATTTCGGCGAGTCTGGTGCGCCTTTTCGACCGTCCCGCGATGACTTGTTACTGGCCCGCGACTCCGCCACCGCAATGTGTCAGATCGGCACGGATGGATTTCAGACTTACATCCCGGCGATCTGATCGTGCCGATTACGGGATGCTTATAATCGTGATGCCCGCCAAACCGTTTCTAGTGGCCTGTCGCAAAGAAACAATTAGCATAAGGGCGGTGTTTGATGCGTTCGTAGGCTTCCTCCACGACGTGCTCAGGTTATGCAAGCCCGAACGCGAGATCCACATTATCCTGGACAATCTGTCGGCGCACAAGACGCAGAAGGTCGAAGCCTTCCTCGACGAGCACGCACACGTCCAGC
>JBGPKX010000322.1:0-6649 GCA_041486185.1 Bryobacteraceae bacterium
CAGCTTTCTGACGGCTTCTCCCTGACGCGCGGCCGCCATACCTTCAAGGCCGGTTTCCAGTGGCTGCACTACCAGGTGAACTTCCTGCAGAGCAACCTGCCGCGCGGGCAGTATATTTTCACTGGAGCGTTCACCGCCTCCGGCCCCGCGAGCGCCGGCGCCACCGGTGACGCCCTGGCGGATTTTCTTCTCGGGCTCCCACAACAGACCAACCGCACGGTCGGTTTCGCCCAAGCTTATTTGCGCGAGAACACCTTGGCCGGATATTTCCAGGACGACTGGCGCGTGAGCCCGCGGCTGACCGTAAACCTCGGCGTGCGCTATGAGTACTTCGCCCCGTTCACCGACGCGCGCCGTCAGCTTCTCAATCTCGATTACTCGACGCTGCCCGATGCGCCGCGCCTCGCCTCCGTCGGCTCGGCCGGCCAGCCCAACCGCAAGAACTTCGCCCCGCGTGCGGGACTTGCGTGGACGCCGCCCGTGAGCTTGTGGCCCGGACGAAGGATGGTGTTCCGCGCCAGCTACGGCATTTATTTTGCGCCGGAAATCTCCACCGAGGCCTATAACCTGGTGCTGAATAACCTGCGCACCGAAAACAATCTCACCAACGGCGTCACGCCGCTGCTCACCATCGAGAACGGGTTCCCGCAAACCCCATCCACCGGTTTCCCCACGAAGAACGGGCTCGATGCCGCGGCGCCTACGCCGTACATGCAGCAGTGGAACGCCAGCATCCAGCAGGAATTGCCCGCCGGCATCCTGTTCGAAGTCGCCTATATCGGCTCCAAGGGGACGGACCTGGGCTTGTTCCGCAGGTTCAACACGCCGGCGCACGTCGAGATCGGCCAGAACCTGCCGCCGCGGCCGGGCGATCTGCAATCCCTGCGCACCTTCCCCCAACTGGGACCGCTGATCCAGGTGCAGCACATCGGAAACTCCTCTTACCAGTCGTTGCAGCTCAAAGCCGAAAAGCGCATGGGCAAGAGAGTGTCTTTCCTGACCAGCTTCGTGTGGTCCAAGTCCATCGATAATGCCGATACCATCCTGCCCGGCCTGTACGACAGCGTTGGCGCACAGGACGAACGCAACCTGCATCTTGAGCGAGGGCTGTCCTTCTTCAACGTTGGCCGCCGCCTCAGTTCGGGCTACGTCTACAATCTGCCCGGCGCCGGCGGATTTCTCCGGCCCGTGCTGCGCAACTGGGAAACCAGCGGCATCGTTACGCTACAGGACGGCACGCCGGAGAACCCGTTCTACTTCGCGACGGACAGCGCCAACTCGGGCACCTTCAACCGGCCCAACATCGTACCGGGGCAAAAGATCTCGTTACCAGGCGACAAGCGCACCCCGGACCACTGGTTCAATACCGACGCTTTCAGCGCTCCCGCGCCTTTCACGTTCGGCAATGCCGGCCGCAACATTATCCCTGGGCCGGGCAACATCGTGTTTGATTTAGCGCTCGTGCGCCGCTTCCATCCGCGCGAGGCTCACGCTATCGAGTTCCGCGCCGAATTCTTCAATGCCTTTAACCACCCGAACTTCGGTATCCCAGGACCTTATCCCGATTTCGGCCCGTTCTTCGGCAGAATCCTGGCCACGGGCGATCCGCGCCGCATCCAGCTCGCTCTGCGGTACGATTTCTAAAGTGAAATAGGCATTCATGCCTGTCGTCAGCAGCCTAGCCCGCAACGTCCTCCCCGCTGCAACGCAAACGTGGGACCGGAATCCCCGTTTGCCGCGTGGCATCGGAGCCGTGCTGGCCGCCCTTCGTTTTTCCTCTCCGGCTCCCGAAATTCTGTACACGCTCTCCGACGCCGAGTGGAAAACGGCACTGGCATTCACCGACCGCTCCGCGCTGACGCTTATCCTGGGAGCGCGTTGCCGCGAGTATCTTCCGGCTTGGGTTCGTGAGCGAATCGATCGGAACCTCGCCGGCAACACCGAGCGCGTCGGACGGCTTCGTGCCTGTCTGGTTGAGATTGCAGCGCAATTCAACGCCAGGCAGATCGAGTACCTCCTGCTGAAAGGGTTTTCGCAAGAGGTCGAATATGTTCCCGATCCCTACCTGCGCGTGCCCTACGATATCGATCTGTTTGCTCCCGCGGGCTCGCTCGAGCCGGCGCGTGACACGCTGCGCGAGCTGTCGTACGAACCCATCGAAGGAACCGGGCAGTTCCCGGCCGACCATTTTCCACCCATGATCCGTAAAACCGGCTTCGAGTGGCGGGGCGATTTCTTCGACCCTGAGATTCCGGCGTGCGTGGACCTGCACTTCCAGTTCTGGGGTCCGGCAACGGAGCGTCTCGAAGCCCCCGGCGTGGAAGAATTCTGGACGCGCCGCATCCAACAAGACGGGCTGCCGGTGCTCGATCACCCCGACCGGCTTGCCTACGCCGCTCTGCACCTGCTGCGCCACCTGTTTCGCGCCAGCGCGCGCCCCTATCATGCCTACGAAATCGCGTACTTCCTCGACGTGCAGTGTGGCAACGACACATTCTGGGACCGCTGGCGCGAGTCCCATCCCCAGCCGCTGCGCCGGCTGGAGGCCGTTTCTTTCCGGCTGGCCGCCAACTGGTTCGGCTGCCGCGTCCCGCCCGCGGTGCAGGAAGAATTCGACCGGCAGGCCGCCGATATTCCACTGTGGTTTGCCCGTTACGGCGCCGCGCCGGTAGAGACCCAGTTTCATCCCAACAAGCACGAGATGTGGCTGCACTTCGCGCTGCTCGATTCGCCGCGCGACCGCCGCCAGGTGTTCCTGCGACGCGTGTTCCCCGCGACCATGCCCGCGCCAGTGGACGGCGTATATATCCCCAGGGACCAGTTGACCTGGCAACTACGCCTGCGCCGAACAACCAGGTACGCCTCTTATATCGCCAGCCGCGTGCTGCATCACGCGCGCGCTCTGCCGTCGGTCACAGGACACGGATTGCTCTGGAAATCGCGAGCCTGGCAGTTGCAGGCGCCTTTCTGGCGTTTCCTCGCCGCGTCCTGTCTGTTTAACGTTGGCCTGTTCCATTTCTTCCTGCTGTATAACCTGTTTCTGCTGGACCTCGGCTATCGCGAGAACGTGCTCGGTCTGATCGCCGGCGCATTCACCGCCGGCAATCTTGCAGGTGTACTTCCGGCGGCGGCGCTGGCGCACCGGCTGGGATTGAAACGCGCGCTCATGAGCTGCATTGCCGGCACGGCCGTGATGTTTGCGCTGCGCAGCGTCGTCCCGGGCGAACCGGCGCTCATGGCCTCGGCTTTCGCGGGGGGAGCGCTGTTTTCGCTCTGGGCGGTGGCCATCTCTCCAGCCGTGGCGGCGCTTACCACGGAAAGCGGGCGGCCTGCGGCGTTCAGCATGATCTTCGGCTCGGGCATCGGCATCGGTGTCCTGGTGGGCTTGATCGGCGGCCGGCTGCCCGGCTGGGCGGCGGGCTCAGGATTGGCAACAACGCCGGCGCACGCCAAACAAATCGTGCTGCTCGCGGCAAGCGCTCTTACCGCGCTAGCGCTATGGCCGTTGGCGCGTTTGAAAATCGAATCGGCGCCATCGCGTGAGAAGCGCACGTACCCCACCGGCGCCTTTATCACGCGCTTCCTGGTGGCGATCGGCGTGTGGAGCTTCGCCATCGGTCTCTTTAATCCGCTTTTCAACGCCTATTTTTGGCGTGAATTCAGAATGCCGGTGGAGCGCATCGGAATCGTGTTTTCGATTGCCCAGGCGGCCCAGGTGGCAACCATGCTGGCGGCTCCATTCATTCTGCGCCGGCTGGGCTTGACGCGCGGCGTGGCCGCCATGCAGTTGTTAACCGCAATGGCGCTCATATTATTGGCGCCGGCGCCGACCGCGCTCGCCGCCGCTGCGCTCTATGCGGGCTACATGAGTTGTCAATGCATGAGCGAACCCGGGATCTACACCTCGCTCATGAACCGCGTCGCACCCGAGGAGCGTAGCGGCGCATCCGCTCTCAATTTTCTGGTAATATTCGTCGCCCAGGCGATTGCCGCGACGCTCGCCGGGGCTGTGGTTGCGCGTTTCGGGTATGCTCCCATGCTGGCCGGCGCATCCGCCATGGCTGCTGTAGCCGGCGTCCTGTTCTGGCGTCTGCCCAAAGATCCGTCGCCGGTCGTATAAAGATCCGCTTGCTATTATTGAAGGCAACTCGATAGTATTGAACGCACTTCACATGAACTACTTCCTGGCAAAAACCGACCCGGAAACCTACTCCATCGACCAGTTCGAGAGGGAGAAGAAGACCACGTGGGATGGCGTCAGAAATCCACAGGCGCTGCGCGCCATCCGCGACATGCGGACTGGCGACCGTGTGTTCCTTTACCACAGCGGTGGCGACTCGGCCGTTGGGGGCCTGGCAAAGGTAACCTCCGATCCGCGGCCGGACCCGAAATCTCCTAAACTCACGGTCGTCGATCTGGAATTCCTCACCCGCATCGAGCCGCCGACTACCCTGCATGAGATCAAAGAGTCAGGCCTGTTCGCCGACTGGTCGCTGGTGCGCCAAAGCCGCCTGTCTACCATGGCAGCGCCGGAGTCTTTCGTTGCCTGGATGAAGAAGAGGTACCCCAAAGTCAGGTTCTAGGTTTCAGGTGCCAGGTGTTAGCAGGCGCCGGCTGCGGACAAGCAGCGGCTGGTATCGCTAACACCTAAAACCTGGCACCTACAGCTGCCGTTACACTTCCACGGAGTGTATTTCTCCCAAAAACCGAATCCGTTGAAAAACATAACTACTAAGTCCAAGAAAAATATAGTATTCTGGGCACAGGAAGTGCTTCATGGGCTGGCAGTACACGTGCTGACATTGGGGCGTTAGGTGATAGTGTCCCCGGGAATGGCCGGGCGGGTTACATGTTTCAGGAACTGAAGTTCCAACTTTCGACAGCCATACTGACTCTGCTGACGCTAGCCGCCGGTGTGTCCGCCATCATCAACTTCCAGCAACAAAACCGTTTTCGCCTTCCCGATGACGGCGTGATTTGGGTGGACCGGAGCGGCGGAGTCGAGGCGCTGGATGTCGCAAGGAACCGGCCGGCCGCAAACGCGGGGTTGCGCAACGGCGACATCCTGGTCAGCATCAACGGGAGCGCGGTTGGGAAGTCCATCGATGTGCCGAAGATCCTGGTGCGGATCGGGTCCTGGAACAAGGCGGATTACCTGTTGCGGCGCGGCGGCGTGGAAGTCAAGATGCCGCTTATCGTGGGCGAAGTCCCCCGCGACCCGGCGGTTTACTACCTTTACTTCGTCGGCCTGGCCTACCTGGCGATTGGACTATTTGTTTACTTTAAGCGCGGTACTGCACACAAAGCACAGCACTTCTATGTCTTTTGCCTGGTGTCGTTTATCTTCTGCACCTTCCATTACACCGGCAAGCTGAACAACTTCGACAAGCTGATTTACTGGGGCAATGTAGTGGCCGGCATGCTGGCCCCGGTGATCTTCGTACACTTCTGCCTGTCGTTCCCGGAGCCGCGCCGATGGCTGCGATTCCGTGTTCCCGCGGTTGGGCTGTATGGAATCGCGGGGTCGATGATCGCGGTCTACGTTCTGGCCAGTTCGGGCACGTTGCACATCGACATTCCGCCGGTCGAATTGCGATGGCTGCTCGACCGGTTGTGGATGGCGCTGCTCACCGCGATCTACCTTCTAGGCGGTGTCGCGCTCAGTCTGGAATGCCGCAAGGCCGAGGATCCCATCCTGCGACGGCAATTGAAGTGGCTGCGCAACGGGACGGTCTGCGGAATCGTGCCCTTTGCGCTGTTTTATACCCTGCCCTACGTTGTCGGTTTCGTACCCACGCCGCTGATGAAGGTCGCGGTCCTTTCCCTGATGTTGATCCCACTCAGCCTGGCCTACGCCATCGTGCGTTACCGGCTGATGGACGTCGACATCCTGTTCCGGCGCGGGTACGCGTACACACTGGCCACCCTATGCGTGCTGGCGGCTTTCTACGGCATCATTTTCTCGCTGGCCAGTCTGGTGCAGAAGAATTTTCAAGACCTGGGCAATACCGGCCTGATCACGGTGATGCTGGTGGCGGCGTTCCTGTTCCAACCGATCCGCAACTGGATCCAGGAGCGGCTGGACCGCTACTTCTACCGCGATCAATACGACTACCGGCGCACGCTGGTGGAATTCGCGCGGGAGCTGAGCTCGGAGACCGATCTCGAAACCATGCTGCATTCGGTGGCGGAGCGGCTGATGCAGACGCTCTCCATCAGCCACCTGGCGTTTTTCGTGGCGGACTCCTCATCTGACGAAGAGCCATCGGACTTCCATTTAAGAATGGGCGTAGGGCTGCGCGATCGCAATACGCGCCCGATCACGCCCGACGATCCGCTGGACTTGAGCTTCCTGAACGTGAAACGCGACCAGCAGCCGTACCTGTTTTTCGAGCGCACGCGGCACCGCCTGGACGCCATCTCGGGATCGTGGGCGCCCACCGTGCGCCGCGCCATTTCCGATCTCGACCTCACGTATTATGTGCCATGCACCGTCCATGGCCGCACCATTTCGTACCTGGGCGTGAGCCGCGCCACCAGCGGCGATTTCCTCTCGAGCGTGGATGTGGAGTTGCTGATGACGCTCTCCGGCTACGTGGCCATCGCCATCGAGAACGCGCGGCTCTACACTTCGCTGGCGCGCAAAGTC
>JBGPKX010000323.1:0-6619 GCA_041486185.1 Bryobacteraceae bacterium
GACCTCTTCGAGCACGCGCTGCGATTGCTCGGTCTTCTTAAGCAGCTCGGAAATCTGCGAGAGGGTGGCGACTTTGATGCGCAGCTTCTTGTTGAGCAGCAGCGCCAGCTCGTCGATCATATTCAGGTTGCGCGGATCGGCCATGGCGATCTCGAGCGTCCCATTTTTCGCGTGCATGGGCACGAAGTTGTAACGGAACATGAGATCGACGGGGATGGAGCGGAACAGGTCGTGATCAATCGAGCTCTCGCGCAGATCGACGAATTCGCAACGGTAGCGCGCCGCGATGGCCCGCGCTTCGGTCAATTCGGCGACCGGGTCCAGGAGCTTAACGCGTTCAGTAGCCATAAGTTAGCAAGAAGGCGCAATACCGCCTACAGTCTATTGACGCAAAAAGGGGTGGGGACGTGCAAGGGGGTTTGCGGGGGTGGGTGGACCGGCGCCTCAGGGCGGCAGATTTTGCCGGCCTTCTCGAACCGACTCCGCGAGCTTGTGGCGCCCGCGGGAAAGCCCCAAAGGCACCGAACCCCAGTTGCGATCTTGCGTTAAGTGAGCAGCGCGAGGTCGTCGCCCGGCCGGATAGGTCCCGTCGACCGAAACCGCCCCGCTGGCCCCAGTCTTGCCGTTATGGGATGTAACTATTCAAGCAGCGCGATTCCGGCAGTGCCACCCCCAAATTGCGTGGTCGCGGCGTTCTTGATGTAGGTAGAGCCGGAGAAGGTTACCGTGTTGACAACGAGCGTGGTGCTGGTGGCGCTGACACCGCTGCCCCCGGAGTAGGTGAGCGCGCCTTTAGGCATGTAGACCACGCCGTTAATTTTCTGAGTGGTGCCGCCTGATAGGGTATCGGATGAGCTGTTGCCCCGGTCCTGAAATATGGCAATTCCCTCCCAGGGGCCCGACGTCGGCGCGGTGATGTTGATGCCGCCGGTGCCGCTCATGGTAATGCCCGCGGTGGGGGTGTAGAACGTCACGCCGCTTCCACTCACGCTCGAGGTGCCACTGGTAGTGATGCCGCCTTTGAGAACGTAGAAGCCAGGGGCAAAACCGACAGACGCCGAACCGCTCATCGTAATGCCGGTCGGAACGATGCAGTTGCCGCCTGCGGTCGGAGGACCAATGGTTGTGCTCGTGGACCCGGAACCCGTCAGGGGGCCGGTAACGGTGCAATTGGGGTAAGAAGACCACCCGGTCGGCGCGTTCATGCTCGCAAGCGGATCTGGCGTGACGGCAGCGCCGGTGGTCGGGGCCGGCGAGATGGTGGGCGAGCCGCTTTTCGTCACGTTGCCTACGATCCTGATAGCTGCCCCGCCCGTAGCCGTGATTTTCGGGCTGCCACTGAGCAGGACCGCAGCGTTACTGTTGGAGTCGACGTAAACACCGCAACCCGACTGGATGGATGCGGTGCCGCTCATGCTGAGACCGGTGCCGCTCGGCGCCATCACGTAGATGCATCCTCCGCCCCCGCCGGGAAACGCCCCGGCAGTGGCCCGCGCGCTGACAGTGGTTGTCGGCCTGCCCAGCACCGCCGAAAATGTCTGCGGGACGACTTCCGCTACGGTCACGGTGGCCCAGTACGACGTCGCGACCCCGGTGACCGTTGGAGGTGTGGCGGTAGCATTTGCGGCGACCATCACATTTTGAGTTCCGCCGGTCTTGATCTCGAAGCCGTTAGATTTGGCATACAGGCAGGCCGTGTAGAAGTTGCTGGTTGCGCCTGAAATCGTGCTGGGGCAGGCGGTGGTAGCCTGGCATACCACAGTGGGACTCCCGGCACCGCAGGTATACGTGCCTCCGGCGGCCTCTACCGCGGCCAGAGCGGCTGCTTCCGCCGCGGCGTGCGCAGCTTGCTGCCTGTAATACGCCCATCCCATGTCTACCGAGAAGCCAACCAGCATGAACATGACTGGGATGGCAAGAGTGAAGAGCACTACGGCTTGTCCGCTTCTTTTCGTGTGGGTCAGACCCCGCATGGTTTCATCCCTCAATACATGATGATCTGCGTGGAAGATGCCGGAAAATAAATCGCCCCAAACGTTGGCGGCGTGGCGCCAGGCCAGAACATCGCAAGCGCCGTCTGAAATGAATATTTCGCGGAAATCGTGATGGATCCGCCCGGCGCATTATCGTTATTGGTAGCCGGCGGCCACACCGTGGCGTCGGCGTAACAAGTGTTCAAGGGGTTGCAGTTCGTGGTTGCGCCGCTGGAGGTGGTCAACGTGACGTTGAGCTGACTCACGTCCACGCCGATGGCAGCGTTGGCAATCTGGGTCGCGATATTTCCCACCGTCACGGTGCAGCTGTTGCCGGCATTGGTGCAACCCTTGCCGTGAAACGTCGCATATCGCGCCGCTTCCCGAACCGCGTACGCCAGAGTGTGGTAGTTCCACATGCCCCGGCTCATTTCCACCGTCGAGATCATCAGAAACATCGACGCGATTCCCGCCAAGGTGAATTCCACCATCGCGCTTCCGCGCTGGCTCCGCCGGCAACTCATATTTCTAACTCCTCAACCTCATGGTCTTGGAAGCCTGGAATGTGAACTGATTGTTCAACAGACCAGGGATCGGAATCATCAGCATGGATGTGTAAGTCACCGTGACCTGCGACGCACTGGCGCCGTCGGGACCGTTGACAGCAGTCGCGGTGACCGCGATGGGGCCCGCGCATGAAGAGACCGAGCTGCCTACGTTGGGGAGACTCTTCAGTTCACCCAACACATAAGTACACGCGCCCGTGGCATCGGCGGCCATGCTGGCATTCGTTGAAGTATGCAATGCCGCCACCCGGGCCGCACTCTGCACTGAAATGAGGGCGTAATTGTAAAAGCCGAAATCGAGCGCGCCCACAAACAGAAAGAAAATCCACGGTGACAGGAGTGCCAACTCGATGGTGGAGCCGCCTCGGCGGCCGGCCCTTGGTGATTTTGGAGTCTTTTTTGGCATCTTATTGGTTATCGAATCTTATTCCTTTTGGCAGTATAAGTCTTGTCTTATCGCTAAGACGATTCGACGCACAACTTTCTTATGCTGTCTTTGGTTAGCCTTCTGTTGTCTTTGGTTAATACGTATGTTTCCCGGCGAAAGACTGGTCAGTTAACGAATAGGAGGAGAAGTATGATACCTGTCACCGATGATCGGAGCCTGCCGGTCTATGCCTCGTTATGGTAAGTACCATACGACCAATTAGTCACAGCTACTAACCAAGAGCCATCTAGCTTTCAGACCCATCTCCGGCAAAAATCGGATTAAAGCAAACCCGTGCTGGACGGCTAAGCATTGGCAATAAGGAGACAAAGATGAAGGCGCCGCTCAGCATATCAGTGATGATCAGTGGAGTAGCTCTTTTTGTAGCTGGTCTCGAAGCACAGCAGCACCAATTCGTTTACAGCAACAATGATGTTTCTACCGGTAACTCCGTATCTGCCTTTTCCGACATGAACGGTGTCTTAACCGAGGTTCCGAATTCGCCGTTTCCTACGGGCGGGCGCGGAAACGGCGGTGGCGCATACGCAGTGAACCGCATCACGGTTGCGGGCGGAGAATTTCTATACGCTTCGAACGGCGGCAGCGGTAATATTAGTGGATTCGCCGTTGATCCCAGCCTGGGTGGTCTGACGCCGGTCCCGAGCTCACCGTTTTCCGCTGGGACCACCGCGTCGGGGGATATTTCGCTCGCCGCTTCGCCTGACGGTCAGTTTCTCTATGCGGGCGTTGCCGCCAACAACACCATTCTCAAATTCGCTATCAACGTGGATGGCTCACTTTCCCAAGTGGCGAGCGCCGCCGTTCCGGCTGCTCCCGCGGGAATGAGGGTCTCGGCCAACGGTAGCTTTCTCGCCGTCGGTCTGCCCGGCTATCTCAACACCGGCGGGGTTGCAATGTTTGGCATTGCCAATGGGGCCCTGACGATGGTGAATGGAACGCCCTTTCCGGATTCCGGATCCGGCAACCTCAGCAGCGTGGATATGGACTGCGCGGGCAGCCATCTGTTTGGTGGCGAAATGATCAGCGGTAACGCCACGGTGGATGTGTTCGGCATCGGATCCAACGGAACGCTGTCCCCAATTCACGGATCGCCGTTCACTCCCGGTATCGGCAAGAACTCTAACATAGCGATCTTGAGCCCCGATGATCAGTTCCTTTTCCTGAGTAACCAGGACAGCAGGTCAATTTTGATATTCACCGTGAATTCTGCGGGCGTGCCCTCGTTCGTAAACATCATGTCTCTTCTGAGCGGCACACCCATTCTTACTGGGATGGCGACGGATCAGGCCGGCACGGTGCTATACGTGGCGAGCTATCCGAACTCGATCTACGTTTTCAACATCGGGACCGATGGCAGCTTGATGCAGGCGCCGGGCTCTCCCCACAGCACGAACCAGCCTAGCGGGCTAATCTCCCTGGTGGCGTTTCCCGGAAAGGTGTGCGCCGCTGGTCCGGTGGTTGTCCCTCCACCAAGTCCTAATCCACCGCCTCCGGTGACTCCGCCCCCTCCAGTGACCCCGCCACCTCCAGTGAACCCGCCACCGCCCGTCAATCCGCCCCCATCCGCGGGACCCATGACGGTGAAAATCGAGATCCGCTCCGACGACGGTGACAACGATGACGGACCTTGGGCCGCGGTGATCAATCCGAGGAGTCATGGCACGATCCGCGTGGCCATTCTGTCAACCAATCAGTTCAACCCGCTATCTCTTGTAGGTGTGACTTCTCTGACCTTCGGCCACTCCGGCAACGAGAAGAGCCTGGTGTATTGCGACGCCCGGCGCCACGACCTGAACCACGACCACAATCCCGACCTGGTATGCCGTTTCGACACGAGCAGGGCGAACTTCCAGAGGGGCGACACCACAGGCATTCTGAAAGGCATGCTACGCGACGGAAAGACGCGGATCTATGGGACCGCTTGCGTCCGCATCCCGCGCTGACAGTGCCAGTCGATAGTAATTAACTGCATCCAGAATCTGCTGGCGCCTGCGACATCAAACTGGTTGGCGATGTCGCAGGCGCTGCACCGCGCCAGCCGGTGCCGGTCACTCCACACCCCCTCGTTCTCGCAACAGTCCCACAGTTTTGACCTGTGTGCCGGGAAATTGCAGTGCGTATCCCAGCGGCGCGCATTCCACCACCTCACCCGGCCGTTCGTAATGACCCGGAAGTTTTACCCGAATCGACAGGTCCGCTGCGCGTTCGATGAGTAATTGGGCCACCGCGAGACCCGCATCGCGGAATTGCGACGCCGCGTGAAAAATCGCCGTCTGCCCGCCGACGCCGGCTTCATCGACTGTCGCGCGCGCATTGACGTCGGCCCCGCGATCGAGAAGCAGCCGGGCGGCTTCCAGGCTGCCGTATTCCGCGGCCACGTGCAGCAGGGTCGCACCTTTGAGCGTAAGGAGGCGCCCACCGGTCGTGCCGAAGTCGAGTTCGGGGAATCGTCTGTCGACCAGCGACGGGTCGGCGTCAAGCTGCTCGGCCAGACGATCCAGCCGGCCACGGAGCAGTGCCAGCACCGCCGGGACATTGTGCTTCGTAGCGCCGCCGGCGTCGAGGAGCATATCGATGCAGGCGCTCAGCACTTGCGGAGAACGCACGTATGTTCCGATGACGTAATCGAGCGCCGTACCCGGATACGCATGGCTGGCCGCGCCCCACTTGTCCGGGCCGCCGCAGTTCGGATCTGCCCCGTGGTCCAAGAGCCACCGGAGAGCCTCGGGATCGAGTGCTTCGCAAGACGCAAAGATGATCGGGAAGTTGCCGTGCCACGCGGCGTTGACGTCTGCGCCGTGGGCCACGAGAAGTTCCATCATCGGGATGCGATCGCCGTTGAGCGCGGCTCGCATGAGCGGGCCGTCGCCGCCCTGGTGCACGTCCGACCCGTTTTCGATCATCCACTTCGCCATGGCAAGCCTTCGCTCGCCGGGCGGCTCCCAGGGGACGCGGCATTCGGCAACCCAGGTGAGCGGCCCGTCTTTGCCATAGCCCAGCGGGGCGCGATGCAACTCCGGGTTGCGGATCATCATGGTTCGGACGCCATCCATATCGTTGGCGTCGATAGCCTGCTTTAGCTTTCCGATCTCCTCCAGAAAATCGACCAGAGAATCGACGTGAGCTTTAAGCTTCGGCCAGCTCACAAACCCATAGAGACGGGCAATCTGAAACTGGGCGGCGGCGATCGACTCCGCACGGCCGGCCTTGAGCAGATCCTTGGCCTGGTCCTTGAGATGGCGAAGATTGGGACGTTCGGGAAGCGGGCGCGGTGCGCCCTGGGGATGGTTCGACATAGCGAACTCCTTTCATCGAAGCGCCCGTTGTCCGCACATCGGGCTGAAAGAAGGTTCGCGAAAATTTAGTGTAGGCAGGTGGGCTTCTACCCTTTCCGCGGACCGGATGCGTCCTTCACGCTAAGAAAATGCTACCAAGAAAGGCCACGGAGCCGCCACACACGACCTGGAGGAGTCGTATTCGCGCAATAATTTGAGATAGAGGCTTATGATTATCGGCGTTCCCAAGGAGAGTTTTCCCGGTGAGCGGCGCGTGGCGCTCGTGCCCGCCGTCATTCCCAACCTGGCGAAGGCGGGGTTCGAAGTCGTCATCGAAGCGGAAGCAGGATCCGGCGC
>JBGPKX010000324.1:0-6571 GCA_041486185.1 Bryobacteraceae bacterium
CCTCGACCTCGGCCATTATGAGCGCTTCACGCATTCCCGTCTCACTCAGGCAAATAACGTCACCTCCGGCCGCATTTATGAGCAGATCATCCAGCGCGAGCGCCGCGGCGATTATCTCGGCAAGACCGTGCAGGTGATCCCGCACGTCACCAACGAAATCAAAGCCGCCATCAAACGCATCTCGACCGACGTGGATGTCGTCATCGTCGAAATCGGCGGCACCGTGGGCGATATCGAGTCTCTTCCGTTTCTCGAGGCCATCCGCCAGATGCGTCACGAGCTGGGCCGTGAGAACAGCATTTTCGTGCACGTCACGCTAGTCCCGTGGATTGCTGCCGCCCAGGAGCTCAAGACCAAGCCCACGCAGCACAGCGTAAAGGAGCTGCGCGCCATCGGTATTCAGCCCGACATCCTGCTGTGCCGCTCCGAGCGCTTTCTGCCCAAGGACGTCAAGGAGAAGATCGCGCTCTTCTGCGACGTGGAGGCCGAGGCCGTCATTACCGCGCGCGACGTGAAGTCGGTCTACGAAGTGCCGCTTGTATTCGCCGGAGAAAGCGTCGATGAGATCATTCTGCAGCGCCTGAAGCTCGAAGCCGGGCCGCGCCAGTTGTCGCAGTGGAGCGAAATGCTCGACCGCATGCAGAATCCCGCCGACGAAGTCTCTATCGGCCTGGTGGGCAAGTACGTCGAGTACGAGGATTCCTACAAGAGCCTCAAAGAGGCACTCTTACACGGCGGCCTGGCGCACCGCTTGAAAGTGGACATCCACTGGATCGAGGCGGAGGGCGTCACGCCGGCCAACGCCGAGAGCACGCTTGATGGGTACGACGGCATCCTGGTGCCCGGCGGATTCGGCAAACGGGGCATCGAGGGCATGATTCACTCCATCCGCTTCGCGCGTGAGCGCAAAGTCCCCTACTTCGGCATCTGTCTCGGCATGCAGACCATGATGATCGAGTACGCGCGCAATGTCTGCGGTCTCGACCGCGCCGATTCCACCGAGTTCGATCCGGCTACGCCGCACCGTGTAATCTTCAAGCTGCGTGAATTGAAAGGCGTCGACGAGCTGGGCGGGACCATGCGCCTGGGCGCCTGGCCCTGTATGCTGGCCGATGGCAGCTTCGCGCAGCGCGCCTACGGCGTGCGCGAAATCAGCGAGCGTCACCGCCACCGCTACGAATTCAATCGCGAATACGAGGAGACCCTAAAAGCCGGCGGCCTCAAGATCACCGGCGAAACGCCGGATCAAACCTACGTCGAAATCTGCGAAATAGCCGACCATCCCTGGTTCCTCGGCTGCCAGTTCCACCCTGAGTTCAAGTCCAAGCCCATGGAACCCCACCCGCTGTTCCGCGCCTTCATTGGCGCCGCCTACGAGCACCGGACCAAGCGGCTAAAGGTGCGGCATAGCGGCAGCTTCGAACAAGTCCGCGAATACTCCCGTGGCGATTGAATAGCCGCTGGAATAGACCTCAAGGCCTGTACAATCAACCGGCAGCGACCGTCGGCCTCGGGCTGGATCTCCGCGGAGGCGGGTTTGGAGCCTGAGAGGCGTCGTGCAGGGCAGCGCGCAAACATTAACATTCAGCAACTTCCGTAACCCAGGGGTACTTTAGCAGCATCTTAGATTGGTGCTTTACGATTTTATTCGTGACAATCGACCCATGTCTTGGTCGGCGGCTTTGGTCATGCTGATGTTTGCTTCGGCCTGCGCCGGCCAGCAGCCCGCAAGCGATCCTGTAGAAGCATCAAAACCAAAGCAACAGAATGCGAATAGCTCCGAGGCGAGCGAGCAGCCGGATAAGCGCATCCTTGGCGTCCTTCCGAACTACCGTACGGTCCAGGACACCGGCAACGTCGAGCCAATCCCGCCCCGGAGGAAGCTCTATATTGCGTCCAAGGACAGTTTCGATTACCCGATCTGGGTCCTGGCGGCAGCATTCGCGGGCTTTTATCAGCTTCAAAATCAAAATCCCTCCTTCGGGCAGGGAATGAAGGGCTACTTGAAACGCTACGGTGCTTCATTCGTAGATCAATCGATGGGCAACATGCTCACGGAGGGTGTTTTCCCCGTGCTCCTTCACGAGGACCCGCGATATTTCCGGCGCGGCACGGGTGGGAAGGGCGCAAGAACCTTTTACGCGGCGACGCGCATTTTCGTGACGCGCACGGACTCGGGCGCCAACCGGTTCAACTTTTCGGAGGTCCTTGGAAACTCGATCGCGGTTGGGGTTTCCAACGCCTACTATCCGGACAGTCGCGATGCGGGCGACAATTTGCAGAAGCTGGGCATCCAACTCGGCACGGATGCTTTTTCCAACGTGCTGAAGGAATTCTGGCCGGACATCAAGCACAGGTATTTCGAGAAACATCGGCTCAGCCCTAGCCCATAGCTTCACTGCCCTGCCGGCGGCGCCGCTTCTGTCTTCGCTGGCAGCAACACGACGGGCGTCCTGGGGAACGCGAACTTGCGTCCCAGCTCGTCGATCACATTCACCTGGCAAATATATTTGCCGGGTTTCAAACCTTTCAGCGGCGCTTGCAGGCGGAGCGGCAGGACGTTCTGGCGTTTGGCGTCCGGCCGGTTCACGCGCACGGGTTGCGTCTCGAGCACCTTGCGATCTCCATCGTAAAGCGCGAGAACAGCGGCCACGCTCGAGATGCGGGCATTCTGCGGAAGGTTTTCAGGGATCGTAGGGTCGTACACCTCGAGGTAAACATAGAGATCCTGGCTGGGCCGGAAAACGCGAACCACGTTAGGCACCGTTTTCTGGCCGGAGCTGTCGATCAGCGGATTCTGCTCGAGAAGGCGCTTGCTGTTTTTCACTCCGGCAGCCTGCTGGCCCCGCTGATTGCTCAAGATGACCGAGCTGACGCGCAGCGCACTCCCGGAAGCCAGATCGGGGATGGTGAAGGGCGTTTCAAAAGTGCCGACTTTACCCTCGCCGTTTTCCCGCGCCACGAAGCGGAGCGTGTACTTGCCCGGCGCGAGCGTCAGGCCGGTGTCGTACTGGATGTGCTTTCGGCTGACCTGACCGGCCGTAGTCTCATCCAGCTTGAGCGGGATTGTGTCGCGCACTGAGGAGGCGACCTGCCCGCGCGCATCGCGAACCTGGGCGGTGAAATCCAGCTCGGTCGCCGCCTTTGAGCCTTTACTGCGGAACGCGAGCGCCGAGCCCGGGATTTCGACCGATACCGGCACGAAGTACTTCGATTTGTCCAGCCGGAAGTAATCGATCTCCACCGCCATGGGCAGGTCCGTAATGGGGTTTTCGCTTTCGATCGCCCGCTGGAGCTGCGCTTCTTTGTCGCCCTCCCTCATTTTGGCGAACGTTGTGGGAGCGAAGTATCCTTGGCGGTAATCGAGCTTGGCCTTCAACGTGGCGAGCTTCGGGGCCAGCTTCACCTGAATCTTGCGGTAGCGGCCGTCCTGCGCGGGGTTCGAGCTGGAGTAAGTCAGAATGTAGTAGCTATTAATATCTTTCTGGATTTGCCTGATACCGAGCGTGAGGTCGTTGGAATCGAGAAGGGCTTTGCCGCCGGTATCGGACGCCAGCGTGAACAGCGTCTCCTGCTGGTTGTGAAAACTGTCCCGCAAAGCTCGCTGGCCGGCGCCACTGTAGAGTTTTGAACCGACGGCTCCGGCTTGCGATGCATCTCCGCCGGGCGCGGATGCGCTCAGGCCGCGCGCGTCAATGGGGTAGAACGCAACATTGGCGCGAACCGCGGCGTTGACGGTAGCGCGAAGCTGCGATTGATTGTCGACGCCGGTCTTCTCCACGCCGCTCGACAAGTAGACCAGAGCTTTTTTCTCCTGGTAGGCGCTCAGGCGTCGGGCGGCATCTTCGAGCGCGACCAGTTTCCGGTCGGTGTTGAAAATGTTGAACTCGGCTTCGTCCGCCACATAGAGCCCGCTCTGATCTTCCGAATCGGCTCCGGTATCCGCCATGGACGCCAGTTCGCTCGACTCGCCGATATGGAATCCACGGATGGTCGAAATGAGAAGATCGCGATCGTCGGTAAAATCCTGCACGGTCTTGAGCGCGCTGCCGAAGACCATGATGGAGACCATGTCGCTCGCCGTCATCTGCGTTCCGAGAAACTTGATAGCGGCCTCGACCGCGCGTATCTGCTCGGGCGGTTGCATGGACGAGAAGTCGAAGAACATGACGATGAGCCGGCGATCCGGAAACTTCTGCCCGGCGATCGCGGCCGCGGCCGGCGGCTTCGGCGGTGCGGGGGCTTGCGTTCGGTCTTTCAGCGACGGCTGCGCGGCAATCGGCTTCGATTCCAGTTTCTGAAGATCGCAGCTCAACACGTTCTGCGGCTTGCCGTCTTCGTAGAGAAGGAAATCGTCTTTTGTGAGACTGATTACGGGCGTGCCGTCGCGGCCGGATACGGTCACGTCCACCACCACCAGATTCGTGGTTGTGGAGAAAGTGGCCGGCCGCGGCGTGTCACTTTGCGGAGCGCGCGGCGCCTGCGCCAGGAGCGTTATTGCCGTCAGAAGCGCGAAGAATCTCAAAACCGGAACCTCAATACCGCGGTCAGTGAGCGCATGGATGCCGCGGAGATGGGCAAACCGTAGTTGGTCGCGTTCACCACCGTGTTGATGTTGCTGTAATTCACATGATTGAGCACATTATTGGCTTCCAGGCGCAACTCCAGACGGCGTCTCGACTCGCCGAACTGGAACGAGCGTCCGAAGGCGGCGTTGAGCGACGCCAGGCCCGGGCCGGGAATCGTGTTCCGGCCGGCATCGCCAAACTCACCCGCTGGAGGGGCGGTGAACGCGGCCAGGTTGAAGAAGCCGCTTGCCGATGCCAGGTCGAGTCCCGTGGCATTTGCCCGGCCACTGCCGATGCCGCCCGTCTGCGCGAGACGAGCCGTGTTCCCGAGCACGCGCGCGGTTAGCGGCGTTCCGGTTTGCGCCACGAAGGAGCCGCTGAGCGTCCAGTCGCGCAGCAATCGTCCGGCCAGCCGGTCCGCCGCGATGCGCGATCCCGGAGTCCCAACCGGCGAGGTGAGCACCCAGTTCATGTCGAACGAGTGGCGGCGGTCGAAGCTCGATAGCCCGCGCTCGGCGGCCAGGTCCAGCCAGTTCTGCGCCACCGTGTTGCCAGCTCCTCCGAAGGTGGAGGAATCGTCAATCGATTTCGAGTAGCTGTAGAACGCGCTCATCGAGATCCCTCTGCGGAAGCGCTGCGTGGCGCGGACCTGCAGCGCATGGTAGATCGAATTGCCGACTGACGAGTCGTAGGTGAATCCCACCGCGTTGCCCAGCTGGTTTCGCTGCCCCAGTCCGCCAGGACCTTCATTGGGGAGCGTTTGCACATCGAGGCGCGTGCCCTTCGTGCCGAGGTAGCCCAGCTCGACGAAGAAACCTCTGGGCAGTTCGTGCTGAATGGTGAGATTCCAGGTCTGCGCATAGGGCGTGCGATAGTTGCGGTCGATGGCGTAGGTATTGGTCACCTCCGTCGGCGACACCGCTAGAAAGCCGGTGGCCAGCATCAGCACTTGCTGCGGGCTGGTGTTGACGCTGTTCGAGACGGCAAAGGGCGGTTGTCCCGCCAGCCTCAGCCCGAAAGGACTGTAGGCCTGCCCGTTGTAGTAGATGCCGTAACCGGCACGCACGATCGTGGAGCGTTTGATCTTTGGCACCTTCCAGGCGAGTGCCAGGCGCGGCGAGAAATTGTTGAGGTCGGGATCGATCAGCCCGGAGGGGAACTCGCCGGAATAGGGGCCGATTGCGCCGGGAGTCACCACCGCCACCGCCGTGTAGCCGGGCGCGATGTCCAGGTTGGCCATGCGTCCGTATTTCTCACTGAGCGGCGAATCGTATTCGTAGCGCACGCCAAGGTTCAATGTGAGGCTGGGCCGCACTTTCCAATCGTCCTGTGCGTAGCCGCTCCAGAGGTTTTGCCGGAAGTAGGTGCTGGAATCGCCATAGCGGATGGAGCTGGATTGCGGCAGGCCCAGCAGGAAATCCGCCAGATCGAAACCCGTTCCGGAGACCGGCAGCCCCCGGGCATCGAAAGCGCTGGTTGCGACCCCGGTGAAGTTGAACGTGCCGCGTCCGTTCTGGTCGGTTTGCGTATTCAGATCGCTGCGGCTGAACTGAAAGCCCCAGGTAAAGGTGTGCGCGCCGTGCGACCAGATGATGCTCTCGCTCGCATTCTGGCTCTGATTGCGCGTGAGAATGGGGGTGGCATCGCTCAACGCGCCGAAATTGGTGAAGTTCAGGTTGGGCGGCCCGTAATTCAGCGGATTGGTCGACGTGCCGGCAATACCGAGCTCGGCGGCGACATCCGCGCCATTGGCGAAAAACGGCGTGGTCTCGTTGCGGTTGCGGTTGAACGTCACCTGCGCGTTACTGACGATGCGCGGCGAGAGATTACGCGTCCATCCCAGGTTGGTGTTCAGGCCGGACCCGCTGGTCGCGTCGCGAAATCCAAACACCTGGTCGTTGGCGCCCTCGCGACGCTGTAAGTTCAAACGAAGCGACAACCGGTCTTTCTTGGTCACATTGCGCTGAATGCGGACGCCGAAGTTGTCGGTATTCTGCGGGACC
>JBGPKX010000325.1:0-6564 GCA_041486185.1 Bryobacteraceae bacterium
CCGCGCGCCATGGTACGGCGCTTGACCCGCGAGGCCTGCCACCCGAGCCGCATTTCGGTCCCGCCGCGCCTTCGGTGGAAGCGTTTCTCGACGCCGCGCACGCCGATATCGCCGTCGAACTCACCACGCTCAATCCAATCACCGGCCAGCCGGCGATCGATCACATTCGTGCCGCGTTCGCGCGTGGGATGCACGCGGTCACCGCCAATAAAGGCCCCATCGCGCACGCCTACGCCGAGCTGCGCGCCGAAGCCCAGCGCCGCAAACTGATGTTTCGCTTCGAATCGACGGTGATGGATGGCGCGCCGGTCTTCAACCAGGTCCGCAACAATCTGCCGGGCGTGACGGTGCTCGGTTTCACGGGCGTGCTGAACTCCACTTCCAAGATTGTCGTCGAGACCATGGAGCAAGGCGGCGCATTCGAAGAGGGCCTCGACGCTGCCCGCCGCATGGGCATCGCGGAAGCCGACGCCAGCTACGATGTCGAAGGCTGGGACTCCGCCGCCAAGACCGCCGCCCTCGCCAATGTCTTGATGGACGCGCGCACAAACCCGCAGCTCATCCCGACCCGCGGCATCACCCGCCTTACACCGGAGCGCGTCCGCAAACTGAACCACGACGGCAAGACCGTGGGGTTGGTGAGCCGCGCCAAACGCGTGAACGGCGCCGTTTCGCTGCGCGTGCGCGCCGAGGTGCTGGATAGGACCGATATCCTGGCGTGCGTCCACGGTACGTCGAACCTTCTCCTGCTTCACACCGACCTGATGGGCACCATCGGCACCGTCTCGATCTCGCCCGGAGTGGAGCAGACGGCGTATGGCGTCCTCATCGATTTGGTGGATGTGCTGAACGCGGTATGCTCGTGAGATGCGCGGCGTCGCTCGGGAAAGAACCAAGGCCTTCGTCGACAACTATGTAAAATAGGCATTCTTGCTTGTCGTCGCGCATAAGCAGGCAGGACTATTTATTCCACTGTGAAACTCCTGACATTCGTTTACCATGGCCAGACACATGCGGGTGTGCTGACACCGGAAGGCGTAGCGCCCGTGCCGGAAATCAACGCCAAGCATGGCACACGCGTGCCCGATGATCTGCTCGAAATCATTCGCGGCGGCGCTGGCCAAATCGATACCAGGGGCGTCCTCACGCTGCCGCTCAGCGAAATCGCGCCGCGGCTTCCTTACCCCGTGCCGCCGAAAATCTGGTGCATTGGTCTGAACTACCGCTCGCACGCCGAAGACATTCAGGCCGTACAGCCGGAAGAGCCGGGCAGTTTCATGAAGCCTGCGTCGTGCATGTTCCAGCCGGGCGGAGAGATCGAGTTGCCGCCGCCCCACCTTTCGAACGATGTAGATGCTGAAGGCGAGCTGGGCGTCGTTATCGGCAAGACCTGCCGCTACGTGCTGGCGGACCAGGTGCGCGACGTGATTTTCGGGTATACGACCACGCTCGATCTCACCGCGCTCGACGTGCTGCGCAAGAACCCGCGCTACCTGACGCGCGCCAAAAGCTTCGACTCATTTTTCAGCTTCGGTCCCGTGATCGTCACCGCCGATGAAATCGCCGATGTGGACGCGCTCGAAGTCATCACCGAACATAACGGCTCGATTTGCTCGCGCGACTTCGTGCGAAACATGCGAACCCGCCCGTTTGAACTGGTGCGCTTTCACACCGACTATATGACGCTCCATCCTGGCGACCTGATTTCTACCGGCTGCCCCAAGGGCGCGCGGATCCAGGCCGGCGACCGTGTGCGCGCGCGCATTGAAAGCGTCGGAACGCTCGATGCGCGCGTCACGGCAAGCCGCCGGTAATGTTAAACTGAGCTTGTGCGGAGCGGGCTCAAGCGTTTCATCCTTTGGGATTATCCAAGGGCGTCATGGCAGTACGACGTGATGGTCGGGGTGATCCTGGCGTTCATATTCCTGACGCCGCGTAGCTGGTTTCGCGACCAGCCGCGCACGCCGCAGGCTAGCCAGGTGGCGCTGCTGGGCGCTGGGCATGGAAGTAACGTGTTCTGGATCGAGCCTGAGCTGCTGGCCGGAGTCCCCGAAGATCAGCGTCTCGCGAAATTGCCCGGCATTCTCAAGAGCCAGACCGGAAAGACATACGCCATCGCCCGATTGGAACCGATCCTGGATTCCGAGGGCGAGGTCAAGGGCTACATGGCGTTCGCCAAGCCTTGACCGGCTCTCCCGTACCCGATTCGAAATCGGCTTACGTCTCTTCTAGAGGATTTTTATGCGCATGCGAGCGGCCATCGTCCTGGCATTAACATCGGCGCGGCTCACCCTCCCGGCCGGTACCGAATCTCTCGAAAATGTCTTGGAGCGCATGGATCGGGCCGCGGCGTCGTTCAAATCTCTCTCGGCTGAAGTGCGGTCGGTGCAGCACACCGCCGTCATAAATGAGGACAACACCGACATCGGCAGGATGCTGCTGAAGCGCTCGAAACATGACATGCGCATGCTGGTGGAACTCACGGAACCGGACCGGAAGTCCATTGCACTGCAGGGGCACACTCTCGAGATCTACTACCCTAAACGGGAGACGGTGGAAGTGTACGATATCGGGGGGCGCCGTGAGCTGTTGGACCAGTTTCTGCTCGTTGGCTTCGGTACATCGGGCACGGAACTAGCGTCGGCTTATAATATGAAGGTGGTGGGCGCCGACACCGTCGCTGGGCAGGCGGCCACGCGTCTGGAGTTGACCCCTAAGTCCCTCGAGGTTCTGCGGAACTTGAAAAAGCTCGAATTGTGGTTTCCCGAGTCAAATGCGTACCCCGTTCAGCAAAAATTCTATTTAGCCGCAGGAGACTACAAGCTGGTCACATACACCAACGTGAAGATGAATCCTGCGCTTGGTGATTCGGATCTGAAGTTGAAGGTATCCAAAGACGTTAAAAGGGTGTTCCCACAGAAGTAATCCCCGGCCGATTGACACGCATGCCCAAATCGAAGACTCCATCCCGGCTGCAATTTCTGGATTGGCTGCGCGGCTTCGGCGCGGTGATCATGCTGCAGGGACATACGTATCACTCCCTGTTACGGGACGATCTGCGGAAATCGAGCACCTTTGTCCTGTCCGATTTTCTCGGCGGTCTTCCATCGGCGGTGTTCCTGTTTCTCACCGGCGTCACTCTGGCGTTCCTGATGGACAGCCGCGAGCGGCAAGGCGTCGCCGCGGGTGCGCGAGTACTGGCTTCGCTGCGGCGCGCAGGCTACATCCTGGGGCTGGCGTTTCTGGTTCGGCTTCAGCTCTGGCTTTTCGGGTGGCCCAGCAGCCCATGGACCGATCTGCTGCGCGTGGACGTGCTGAACTGCATGGGCCTGGCATTGGCGGTAATGTCGGTGATGGCCGTGTTCCGCACGGTTGATCGTGTGCGGCTATGCGCCATCTTCGGCGTGGCAATCGCGGCGGCGTCACCTCTGGTATCGCAGATCGATTGGTCCCGCATGCCACCGCTCGTCACGAGCTATATCGCGCCGGACTATGCGTCGTTCGGATTTTTCCCCTGGGCGGCATTCGTCGCGTTCGGGTTGAGCCTGGGAAGCCTGATCCGCGTGGTCACGCACGAAGAACTCGAGCGCGCCATGCAGTGGGCGGCGCTCGCGGGATGCGCGCTGATTATCGGCTCGCAGCAACTGTCGAACCTGCCTTCGCTTTACGGAAAATCGGAGTTCTGGCTGAACAGCCCGTACATGATTCTGATCAAGATGGGCGTCATTCTGCTGCTTCTGGCTTTCGCGTTCCTTTGGACCAAGTACACCGCCGACAAGTGGAGCTGGGTGCGCCAGCTGGGTACCACCTCGCTGCTGGTCTATTGGGTACACATCGAGCTGCTCTACGGGCGCTGGCTGAGCTACTGGCATTCCGGCTTGAGCATCGAGCTGTGCACGGTGGCGGCGGGCATCGTAGTCACTTCGATGGTGTTGCTCTCAGTGGCACGGACGCGTTACAAGCGCTGGGGCGAGTTATTGAGCTCTCTGCGGCCGCAACCGCTGCCCGCGCGGGTTTCAGGGGATTAGACCGGACGGGGGATTTCCGCCGGTCTGTGGTGGCGCAGCCTTCAGGCTGCTGTGTCGAGACTCGTCTCGACCTCTCCGATCAAAGACATGTCGGCACCAGTGCCGACACCGCAGGCCGAGGGCCCGCGCCACAAGCCAGTGTAACGGGAGAGCTGATGGAGAGGCCGGAATGCCGGTCCTACTTCTTCTGCGACGTGCGCACGATGATGTGAAGCGCGCGGTTGCCCTCTTCCTCGCGCGTGTAGCGCACGGTGACCCTGGCCTTCAGCCGCAGCTTTCCTTCCACCCGTGTTTGCGGTGTGATGAGAAATGTGCGCGTCTCGGAATCCTTGCCCAGCACTGTTTTGAACACCGTGATCTTGTCGTCGGCCAGTGCCGTAACGACGCCCGAAAAGAATTCGCTGCGGGGCTGCTCGGCGGGCGGTGCGCCTTGTACCCGCACTGGAATTAAAGCGGCCAGCGGAAGCAAGAGAAGGAGGGCGCCGATCAGCACACGATGCACCTTAACAGCTTATTCCAAGCAGATGAACCGGCGCTAGAACGACAATTAAGTTTCTTTCATCCCTGAGGGGACGGCGAGATCAGCAGTCTCCACGGCTTGGGTCGGAGAGACCGAAACCGGCAGCGACACGATGAAGCGGCTTCCCTTGCCAGGCGTGCTCTCGACGCGCACCGCGCCCCCGTGAGCTTTGGCAATCCAGGCGACAAAACTCAGGCCCAGCCCCAACCCGCGTTCCGGACCCGAGGCATCGCGTCCCGGCACGCGATAGAACCGGTCGAAAATATGCGGCAGGTGATCCGGCGCAATGCCGCAGCCGGTGTCCTCGACCACCAGTTCCACTTCATCCGGTTCGCTCCGCAGGTTCACCCGTACTTCCCCATCCGCGGGTGTGAACTTCATGGCGTTCGAGAGCAGATTGGAGATCATGCGCTCGATCTGAATACGATCTACCTCAGCCCAGCACTCCCTCGGCAGGTGAGCCGTTAACCGCAGGCGGGCTTCTTCATACGGAATCTGGAACTGATCGACCACATCCGCCACCAACTGGCAAAGATCCAGGCGTGTCATCTGCAGCGCAAGCTGTCCCGACTCCGCCTGCGAGAGCAGCAACAGCGCCCGCACAATCTGTGAAAGCCGCTCGATATCCTGTAATGAGTTGAGCATGGCTTCCCGGTATTGCTCGGTGGTCGAGGCGGTGAACAGCGCCACTTCGAGCTGGCCGCGGATGGCCGTGATGGGCGTGCGCAGCTCGTGCGAGACATCGGTCGAGAACTGGCGCATCTGGTTGAACGAGCTTTCCAGGCGCTGGATCATGCGGTTGAAGGTTTCGATGAGATAGTCGAGCTCATCATGCGCGCCGCGTGAGGGAATGCGCAGGCTGAGATTAGAGCCGGAGATACGGGTTGCGGCTTGAGCCACCTCCAGTACGGGAGTGAGCGCGCGCGCCGCCAGGTACCAGCCGAGCAGGCACCCGCTCAGAACCACTAGCGGAATGAGGCCGATATAGGTCCAGGTGAACTGCTCGAGAATCAGATGATTGTCCGCCAGACTCCGGCCGATCGCCAGAAAGTACTGTTTGTCGTGGTCTTCGTCGTAAACAGCGCCGGAGTGGATCAGAAACGGAACGCCTTTGTCGTTTTTGCGTACTTTCCAACCGGGCTGCGGCGACCGCATCGTACCCGCAATATCGGCAGCCGAATCGGGACCGATGGACTTGTACGTCTCGGAAATCTCCAGGATGTTGTCCTGCGCGCCGGCCAGCATGTAAACGCGCCGGATGCGTTCCACCATGAAACTCTCGTCCGGATCGAAGTGATCGAAATACCAGTGCGGCGAGCCTTTCTCGATGCGCAGATAGCCTTTGGCGGCCGCCCACTCCTGTTCGAGGCCATCGCGCACCTGGCTATCCAGAATCGCGGACAGCTTCTGCCGGTAAATCGCACCCACGCCGATCAGCATCACGCAGATGAACAGCGCATACCCCACCGTCAAGCGGAAACGCAGCGAACGGGTGATGCGTCGGAAGTTGCGGATGTGAGACAACTTACACCTGCCGTTCGGCCGCCGGTTCGGAAGGAGGCGCCGTGGCGGGCTTGTCCGGCGCTTCGATCATGTAGCCGATGCCGCGCACCGTTTGAATCAGCTTCAGCGGAAAGCGGTCATCGATCTTGCTCCGCAGGTGGCGGATGTAGACGTCCACGATGTTGGTCAGGCCGTCGTAATCCATGTCCCACACGTGCTCGACGATCATAGTGCGGCTGAGCGGTCGGCCCTTGTTGCGCATCATGTATTCGAGGATGCCAAACTCCTTGGGCGCGAGGTCGATGGGTTCGGTCGCGCGCGTGACCTTGCGGCGCACGCAATCCAGCGTCAGATCGGCCACCTGCAGTTTCTCAGGCGCGGGTTGGCCCCGCCGCAGCAAGGCCCGTACCCTGGCCAGTAACTCGACAAATGCGAAGGGCTTGACCAGATAATCGTCGGCGCCGTGCTCGAGCCCCTGGACGCGGTCATCCACCTGGCCGCGCGCGCTCAGAA
>JBGPKX010000326.1:0-6483 GCA_041486185.1 Bryobacteraceae bacterium
ATCGCCCTCGCGTTGTCCCGTCGCGCGGACTGGAAGCTGTTCGCGGCGCTCGCCGGCGGACTTGCGCTCGGGCTTGGTATCGCGGCCGTCCAACTCGTCCCGACCTATCAGCTCAGCCGGTTGAGCGTTGCGTCCATGAGGGCTCAATGGTACACGACGGGCGCGGGACTGAAGATTCAGTGCCTGGCGTCGCTGGTTGTGCCGAATTACTACCACATATTTACGCCGTTTGATCCAACGCAGTATAAGCTGCCCATCAACTTTACTTTTCTCTATGTATACTGCGGGCTCGTGACTCTGGTGCTGATACTTGTCTCGCCGTTCTTGCGGCACGCTCCCTATACAAGGATGCTTTTCCTTCTCACGGTGATCGCCGCGTTCTGGATGCTGGGCGACGCAACCCCGCTCTATCCGTTTGTGTTCAAGCTTCTGCCGCGTATGATCCGGGGCGCCTTGTACGGGGAATTCGCTCTGATGGCATTTTGCATGTTCGCGGCAATGACATCTGCATTAGCGTTGGAACGCCTTGCCGTTCGCGCGCCGAAATCCCTTTGCTGGGGCATTGCTCTGCTAACGGCGGTAGACCTGATTCACTTCGGCTCCGACCGCATCATGAACTCCTACCCGGGCAGCTACATAGCCGAAAACTCCGAGTATCAGATCGCAGGCTACCCAGGTCAGCTCGCCGGAATTCAGAAGCTCTTAGACGGCACGAATCCTCCTCAGCGCGTTGACTACGCCGATAGGGGCGCCGACACTTTTGTGTGGGGACCGAGCATGTTGGAACTGCCCACGGCGGATGGCGATAATCCTTTTGCCCTGCAGCGCATCCTTCTTCTTCGCCGCCTGTTTTGTGCCGGATATCCCTGGGACAGGCAACTCCGCGTCAACAACCTCGGCTCGCCTCTTATTCGTATGCTGAATGTCGCGTTCATCGCCAGTAGTGCCTTCCCGTTTTCCAAAGAACTCGGACCCGCTCGATTACCATTGATTGCCGATATCGCGGGTCTGCGTTTCTATCGCGTTTCCGATCCCCTGCCCCGCTTTTTCCTGGTGCCGCGGCTGCACATTGCGAGCGGCCCAGATGATGCCCTTTCCTATCTGGCGCGGCCTGATTTCGCGCCGGCCGAGGAGGCCGTAGTGGAGGCCAACGACCTGCGTCCGGATCAACCGTTCGGCAGCGGAGCGGTCAATGTGGGACGCTATTCCGCAAATCGCATCGAGCTCAGCGTAGTGGTAAGCGACCGCGCGTTTCTGGCCAGTTCGGAGCCTCTCTATCCCGGTTGGACGGCCACCATCAACGGACAGCCGGCTCGCTTTTATATGACCAACGGAGCCTTTCGCGGACTCGTGCTCGATCGCGGCGTCAACCGGATCGTCATGACATACTGGCCCGAGCGATTTCTGCTTTGGGTAGCGATCAGCGCCCTGAGCGTGCTTCTGGCAATCGCCGGCATGGTCCTCGGCGGGCCGCGGCGCGCCACCCCCTCCGGGTCTCAACTACGCTAGACTGGCGCTTCACGGCACATATGGAAACTCGCACCCTCAAGCAAACCGACCTCACTGTCTCACGCGCATGCTTCGGCACCATGACGTTCGGCTCGCAGGCCGATGAGAACGTCGCAACCCGCATGATCGACCTTTGCATCGACCACGGCATGAATTTCTTCGACACGGCAAATATTTACAACAAGGGCCTCTCAGAGACCATCGTGGGTAAAGCGCTCAAAGGCAAGCGTGACAAAATCATCCTTGCCAGCAAAGTTCGCGGCAAGATGGGGGAAGGCGCCGATGAGGGCGGGCTCTCGAAACGCGCCATGCTGCGCGCCATCGACGAGAGCTTGCAGCGCCTGCAGACCGATTATCTCGACCTCTACTATCTGCACCAGCCCGACTATGCCGTGCCCATCGAAGAGACGCTCGAAACCATGGAACAACTGGTTTGGCAGGGCAAGGTGCGCTATCCCGCCAGCTCAAACTATAGCGGCTGGCAGGTTTGCCGCATGCAATGGCTGGCCGAGAAAAATTCGTACAAGCCCGCCCGGGTCACGCAACCCATGTACAACCTGCTGGCGCGCGGCATCGAGCAGGAGTACCTGCCCATGACGCGCGAATTCGGCGTCTCGACGGTAGTCTACAACCCGCTCGCCGGCGGCATGCTCACCGGCAAGCAGAAACGCGGCGCGCCCATTCCCGGCACGCGCTTCGATAACAACCAGATGTATTTGACGCGCTACTGGTACGACGCCTATTTCGACGCCGTGGAGGAACTGCTCGCGATTGCGCGCGAAGCCGGTCGCTCGCCGGTGAGCTTTGCGCTCAACTGGCTGCTGCACCACACAACCATCGATTGCGTGATCCTGGGAGCTTCGCGAGTCGAACAACTGGAGGAGAACGTGAAGGCCTTGGAAGACGGCGCCCTGCCCGCCTGCGCCGTGGCCGCCTGCGATGCAGTCTGGGCCAAGCTGCGCGGCGTGACCCCGCAGTACAACAGGTAGGACAGCGTTCCCGCCTGTCCATTGCGCGCTAACCGCAAAAATGGACAGGCAGGAATGGCTGTCTTACTTACCTTCGTCGGCAAGCTTGCGGGCGTGATTCATTTTTTCATTCATGATGTTCATGTCATCCTTCACCGCGTAGTCCGACGGTACCTCGAACAGCGTCTGTGACTGTTCACCGCGCTGGATGTTTGTGAGCCGGTACACCGTCTCGCCGAAGCGCGGATCACTGCGCTTAGTCATCACGATGGTCTGCAGCTCCGATGAATACCAGCGTTCGGAGGTGCTCTGAATGGGCTGTTCATTGCCGATGGCGCCGGCCGGACTGGTGATAGTGGACCGTGTGCCATCCGCTTCGACGCCTTCAATGGTCTGCTTGCCGAGCGATTCGGTCTTGATGTCCGGCGCGGCCCCTTTCGGGATTGGCATATCGAAAGTCCCTTCCGCTACAGCAACCCCGGCCTTGCCCTCGGGTGCTGGTGCGGGACCTCCGTGACGCATGCCAAACACCTGCATGCCGGGACCCGCGTTGCCCGTGACCATGAACTTATCTTTCACCATGAGCAGCTTTTGCGCCGTGTGCGTCTGCGGATCGAGCATGTAGCTCACTTCCGTAACCGGATCGTTGATAAAGACGTGCCTTGGCGGATTGCCCGCGGTCGCCCACGGCCCGATCGCCGCCAGGCTTTCTTCGCGCCGCGTGCGTCCCTGGCTGTCGCGAGACAGTGACGCGGTGGATCTGCGCGTGATGCGGTTCCCATCGCTGAGCGTTTGCGTGGTCTCGGTGACGGCGTCGGCCGCGTAGGGAGCGTTCTTCACGGTCTTATCCCCGAAGCTCATCTCGGCTCCGATGAAATCCATGGTCATGGGTCCGGCGGCTTGATGATACATGATCGCCCCCGCTGAGCCGGACTGATCCGCCATCGGCCCCGCCACCACGCGGATTTCCTTATGGAACAGCACGTCGCCCGGTTCTTGCGCCTGCGCCATCGCGGCCACCGCAAAGGTAATGCCGGCAGCGCCTGTCCATAACCATCGCTTTGTCATATTCTTTTCTCCTCGTGTTCTAAAATCACTTCACAAATCGCACAGCCCGCGCCAGACCGTCTTCGCCCAGCACCACATCCGCCTGGATCGCTTCCTCGGCGTGCTGCTCGTTCAGCGGCAGCCCGAAAGCTGCCAGTGCGGAGCGCGGCAGGCGCACGCGCACCATGCGGCCATGCTCCACCGGCTCGGGATCGTAGACTACCGGAATGAAGTCCGTCATGACCTCGCCATCGCGGGTTGCGGACTCTGCGTTCGGTTCCGGGGACGGCTTTCGATACGCCGCGCGCAGCTTGCGCACCGGCGGCTTGCGCGGCTCGCGGTATACCGGAGCCAGAACCTGGACGGGCGCGGGCGTCGGGCTCGGCTCAACCGATTTCACTCCCACCGGTCGCGGTCCTTCAGGCTTACGAAGCGCCAGAACTGCCGCCACAATCAGCATGGCCGCGATGGCACCCGCCATCGGCCAGTTCAGCCTTGCATGGCGGCCCCGTTGGAAAGCCGTTTCACGTTCGCGGAACGCCGCAAGCAGCGCCGTCTCCACTGCCGGCGGTGCCGCGAGAACGGCGTCTTCCGCCGCCGCGGCCGCGACCACGCCGCTCACAAACCGCTCGTTCGCCAATCTTCGGCTGCAGCGCCCACAACCTGCCGCGTGCGCCTCGCCTTCCCGTCGCGCCGCGGCATCCATGGATTCGCCGCGCGCGATATCCACAACCACGCCTTCAAATTCCGTGCAGTTCATACCAGGCACCCGCTCGATCTGGACCTCTTGGCCGCCAACCTTTGCGCCAGCAGCGCGCGCGCCCGGTGCAGGCGTGACCGCACCGTTCCCACCGCGCATCCCAGCACACGCGCGGCCTCCGCATAACTCACCTCGTGCAAGTCGCACAGTACCACGGCCTCGCGATACCCCGCGGGCAGCGCCAGAATCGCCCGCCGCAGCGATCGGACGGCTTGGTTGCGCGCCAGATCGCTCTCTACCTCGGAATGCGCGATCAGTTGCTCGGGAGTGCGTCCCTCTTCGTCAGCTTCCTCGCCGATCTGGATATGCGACCGGTCTTCCGCCATTCGCCGCAACAACAGGTTCCGGGCAACCCCATATAAGTAGGATGCCAGCGGCCCACGCGCCGGGTCATATCCGCTTCGATCGCGCAACAACATCAGGAAAACCTCCTGGGTCACTTCCTCCGCGAGACTCGGGCTTCCGCTCATGTGCAGCGCGAACCGGTAAACCGCTCCCTGGCGTCTCCGATAAAGCGCCGTGAACGCCTGCTCGTTGCCGGACGCGATGAGGCGCAACAGTCCGTCATCGGCGAGATTTGTCGGCACCTGCATCCAAAGTTCAATCGACGAACGGCAACGGCTCTGTTAGGAATTGCAGCCGCGCGCCTCGAAAGTTCCAAAATAGCTACAGCAGCCTGCCGAGCAGCCCAACGATGGCCGCGCCCAGCACCACCCAGAGTGTATCTTTGCGCGTCAAGACGAGAAATAGAAAGCTCCCCAGGGCTATGCCAACCGCCAGCGGGCTGGTGAGCGCGTCCCTTGCCAAAGGCACGGTGGACGAGACGACCAGGCCCGCCGCCGCCAGCATGACGCACTGGATGGCGTTCTTCACCGCCGGGCGATCGGCGCGCGCTCCCAGATAGCGCAGCATGGGAATGATCAGGAACGCCGGCGTCATCACCGCCAGGCAGCCCATGCAGGCGCCGGGAATTCCGGCGACAAAGTAGCCGACGCTCACGATGTACAGCCCGTTAGGTCCGGGCGCCGTGCGGCCGGCGGCTACCGCGGCGTTCAACTGCCGGTCGGTGAGCACGTGGCGTTGTTCCACCAGATCGTGACGGACGACCGGGAGCGAGGTCAGCCCGCTAAAGGATGTGACCACCGCTTTGAGCAGCAGCAGATACAACACAAGGAGATTCATTTGTCCATGGGCGCCTGCCAGAGCAAGCCGAGGAGAGCCGCCAATCCCAGCACCTCTATCGGTGGCATTGAAAACCACCCCGAAGCGATCAGGGCAGCCAGAAAAATGACCACCGCACGCACGCGGCGGCCGCGACGAATCTGCGGGGCCAGCAGTTGCCACGCGCTGGTCGCCATCATGCCACTGGCGGCCGCGAGTGTTCCGCCAATCGCCGCCATGGCCAGAGCATTCGCATTCCATGCCTGATAGCCGCGCGTTAAAAGAACGACAACGGCGGCGGATGGAATTGTCAGGGCGAGAACCGCGCAGACCGCGCCTATCCAGCCGAGGATTTTCCACGCAGCCGCCGCCGAAAATGCCAGCAGATTCGTTCCGGGCGTAATCCGGGCGAGCGCGTAGATCAGCGCGTACTCCTCTTCATCCAGCCAGTGCCGCGTGGTCACGAGCTCGGATTGCAGAGCCGCCATCGTCGGATTTCCACCGCCGAAGGTCAGATTACCCACGCGCGCGAAAATCCAGGTGAGCCCCTTGAGTGAAACCGCCAACATGGAGCTACTTTAGCATCCGGTGCCAGACCGTCCCTCCACGGTGGCGTCTCAGTCACGCACATTCCGGGCCGCGCGCGCAAGTGGCTTCCCACGTTCGTTGCGGTCCAAACAACCATGCCTTACTCGTATTCGTTGGAAGACCGCCCGATTATGTGGTCTAATGCCAATTCGGTAGCCTGGAGGTTTCCTGCATGAAGCGACTCACTATCAGCCTTTTCTTCGTCGTGTTGCTCGGGATCGCCTGGACCTTCAGCGACGGCGCTCGATCGAGTGCCGCGCAAAATGGTCCCGCGTCGGGCGGCGTCAGTGGTCAGGGCAAAATGAAGTTCCGCGTCCTGTATACGGCAACTCATCTGCCCGCCGAAGCTCAGAAAGTACTGACCGGCGCGCATGGCGGCTTCGCCGTGGATGTCCGGCCCGGAAAGGGCGAGACCTATTTCTCGCTTAAAGGCGCCGGCATTATTCAGAT
>JBGPKX010000327.1:0-6472 GCA_041486185.1 Bryobacteraceae bacterium
GCCACGGTGAAGCGGTATTTTTGCCAGGCCTGAAAGAAAAGCGAGATCATCCGGTGGTTGAAAATGTCGAAAAAGTCGCGCAGGGCGGCATCTTTCGCGCGTTCGCGGACGATCACCAGTTCGGTGTAGTAGTGCGGCAGAACGCCAAGCGGGCCGGTGAGGCCCATGAAGTTTACCGTCATGCGCGCGGGCCCACCCTCTTTGAAGGTGATCGAACGAAGCTGGCTGGGAGGAAAGGAAACCGACGGATGGGCGCCGAAATGCACTACCTCGCGCTTGGGGTTTACGAATTTTCCCACAGGCTCGCGCTCGGGCATCAGCCGTTCGAGCAGCCGCACCGCCTGGAAGAAGTCGAAGCAGAATGGCTCGCGATCGAGCGCGTCCCACATTTCGGAGCGCGCCGGAACCATGGGCTCCACAGTTTCCGCAACGGGTTCGCGGGACTCCGCGTTTATATCAAGATCTTGTGTCCCGCCCTCGGTGGCCACTGCTCCAGTACCTCCCTTCTCTGAGTCGTGCTGATCACGAGCTGGCTAAAACTGTTCATCGAAACATACAAGCCCATGAATCGTTCGAGCACGCTGGCAAACAAGTAAACTCCGCCGCCCACGAATTGCTCTTCATCCAACTCCACGTGTACGCGCGTGCCTCGCGCAAAGCTGATGCCGTGCTCCGAAATCACACGGGCGAAGTGCCGCCCGCTCTCCACTTTGGTGATGCCCTCGATTTGTTTCTGAATGTGAGCCGAATCGGTGAAATTGTAGAGCCGCAGAATGTGCTGCAAGGCTTCCCGCCCGTCCTCCACCAGCGAAAGATAGTTGAGCGACAGATGGGAGATCAGGCGCCAGAGCGCGTTCCTGCCCGTAGGCGGCCGGATGGTGCCCGTGGGCTTCTTGAGCATGAGGATGCGCTTGATGGGGGCGGCCCCCTCCAGATCCAGATCGCCCTTCTCGTGGCCGAACGGCAAGCGCGACGGCAGATCTCCGTTGGTGCAGGTCAATCGCACCGTGACCGTATCGACGTTGGGCCGCACGGGTTTGCCCGACAGGTCGACCAGCGAAAGGTAGACGTCGATGGCTTCCGAGTTGCGCCGCGTGGAGGGCCGCCGGGTTCCGTGCCAGAACGTCTGCTTCTTGTCACGCATGGTGGCGTGCCGATAGGAGTAGAACGGCTCAAACTTGATGGTGTCGTGCGATGCCGGCTCCACGCTCACCACTTCGTCCACTGAGAAAATCTCCATGGCGTCCTGGCGCGATACGTCGGGCACGATGGCGTAATCGTATACCGTGTGGCTCAGCAGAATCGGCTCAGCGGTCTGCTGGAACAGGTTGACGATGGGGGTGCAATTCAGCCGCACGGTCTTCTCGGACACGCCGATCTCGAGCGTCTGCTGGCGCTCGGTCCGCTCAAACCGTGAAATCAGAAAGATGATCTCGGCCCGGTCCTTGAAACCCGCCGAAGCCAGCTCCTCGAGACCGGATAGTTCGAAGAAGAAAAATTTGTCGGGAAACGAGAAATACTCCTGCAGCAGGCGGTAGCCGAGGAACGAGCGCAGAGGATACGGCAGCGCGCCTTCGTCCTCTTCAAAACCCACGGGCCGGAGACGATCCGCATCGAGCCACACCGGTTTCACGCGCGAGCCGGTGGCGGGATCGCGAATCACGATCTGCGTGCATTTCCCAGCCAGCAGCTCATAGAGGCCGTGCACCAGTGCGCCTTCCCCGTTCAGGTGAAACCGCAGCGACCGCAGATCGAGTTTGTCGAAAGTCACTTCCTGAAAACAGCGGAGTTCGAGACGCAGCGCCGCCGTGGCGTCAGCTTTGAGCGGCGGCTGAAAACGGTCGGGCGAGCGCCACTGCGCATCCACTAGCTTCACCGGCCAGAGCGTGGTGTCGTAGCACGTCCGGTACTTGCAGGGCACGCCGTTCACCGGAGGCGAATACAGCACCGAACCTTTGGGGATCGGCAAGCCGCTCGAAAGATTACCCTGTGCCGGATCCAGGTCGAACTCCGCGATGGACATGGAAGGAATGGGCCGAAGGTAATGCGGATAGAGTACCGTCAGCAGCGCTTCGGTGATCTCTGGAAACTCGTCGTCGATCTTCAGGTGAACGCGCGCGGCCAGAAACGCAAACGCTTCCAGCAGGCGTTCCACATGCGGGTCTTCGCACTTATCCGGCTCGATCAGCAGCCGCTGGGCGATTTTCGGATACTTCTCCGCGAATTCCGCGCCCATGTCGCGCAGAAATCTCAACTCGCGTTCGTAATAAAGGAGGAGATCATCCCGCACTTTGCTCTCCCTTTACCTGGTACTCGCCGCTCGAGAGCTGGAGAACGGTGTCGAATGAAATCAGTTCGGGGGCCGGATCCATTAACAGAAGCCCTTCAATCTGGAAGCGGAGTTGGCGGCCGCTGTTCGAACCCGAATCGACAATCGTCACTTTCGCACCACTTAATCGCGGTTCGAACGAAGCAATGGTGGTCTCCAGCATGCGCAGCAGGCGATTGCGGTCGCGCACGGAATTCGCGCTGAGATTTGTGACGTCAGGCAAGCCATAGCCGTAGAGCGAGCCTTCCAGCCCCTGAAATTCCTCCGGAACGCCGCCGGGAATCTGGCGCGTGTTGAGGAGCCATTCGAGATCCCGGCGCAGGGCGGCTTTGAGTTGCCGGACGGACTGCGGACGGGTCTGTGGCGGATCGGTCTTCGAGCTCGGAACGAGATCGATGAGCCTCTCGAGCACCGATTGCGTGACGGTTTCTTCTGTATCCCGCCGCGCCATGGCCTATTTCGCGCAGGCCAGCGCCTGCACCGGATCGAGACGGCAAATGCGCGCGTACAACTTCCGCTTGAGCTCGGCATCGCCATCGAGCTGGTTCATGCAGCGGAACAACAGGGCCAGAGGATGCGCGATCACTTCGGATGCCTCCCAGTCCTCCAGCTTGCGCTGTTCGACCTCATCCGCCATTTCGTGGAGAATGGGGTACGCGATGGCCTCGTGCCCGGTCGACATACAGATTTGCGCCAGTTGGATCTTGCGGTGAAAACGCGCGCGGCCTGAACGCTCGTGCGCGATCTCCCGGCTCAAGAGTTCGATGGCCTGCTGGACGTCTCCGGAGCGCGCCGCCTCCATGGCCACCTGGAATGCATCGGGAGCGGCCGCCTCGCCGGACGCCGTGGACTCAGAGGATGGCTTGTCGTCACCCATGGAAGGCATCGCGGAGAATCCGTTGACCGGCTGCGGGGGCGCGGTGACTTCTTTAAGCCACGCCTGGGTTTCCGGATTGGCCGCGGGCGTATCGTCCGCCAGCGTCCACTGCGGCAACTGCGGCAAATCGGCGAGCAGCGAGCGCAATTCAGACCGGATGGCCGTCGCGATGACGGGATATCCATATCCCTCGAGAGCTTTCACGGCGTAGCGCTGGAGATCGAGCCAGGCCCGTCCGCACGGCTGGGCCATGGCATTCTCGGCGGTCTCTATCAATTCCGTCCAGTTACTTTCGACCGCAAGCCGCTTGATCTCCTGGCGCACCTGCGTCGGGGGCGGCGCAAGCAGTTCGAGGCTGGGCGATTCGCCGCCGGCGCGTAGCTCGCCCCATCGCAGGCCGCGCAGCATGAGATAGGGCGCCGGGCTGTATGGATCTTCGCGCCGCAGGTATTTGGCCACCATGGCCACCCGCGAACAAGCATCGTCTTTGTCCGCCGGTTCTTCGCTTACGGTCTTGCGCGCTCGCGCCGGCGTGGCTTCGCCTGAATCGGACGCCGCCGATACCCGCTCGGCGCCGGCGTCCGACGGCGCAGCCTCCGCCGCCGGTTCTTCGTCCGGCTCGAGCTCGCGCTTCTTCTGCAGCAGGCCGTTGACGGTGGACCGCACTTCTTCGAGCGCCGTGCGCAGCCCGCCGAAGCCTGGTGCCACGTCACCAAACTTCGACTGGCCGAGTTCGTCGAGCGACTCTATGGCCGCGAGGCAATCATCCAGATTCTGTTTGCAGTCGACGTAAAACGCCTTGGGTGTGGCGCTGAAAGCCGCGTCGAAATCCTCGCCCGTTACTTTCCCGTCGGCGATGGCTTGCGTGCGGGCTTCCGCTTTGGCCTCGTTGGCCGCGGCATCCGCCTCATAACCCACGGTGCGCGACTGCTTGAACTGAAACCAGTCGTAGCCCTTGCGCGTGAGCGGCACCATGCGCACTTCCTGGTTAAACGTGACCGCTCTGGTCTGCCCGCCGCCTGAGGGCGAGCCAACCCAGTCGAGCGGCGCCGCGCGCATCTCCGTATCGCCGTCTTCGATCTCGGGATAGAAAGTGTCCCAGAAGTTTTCGATCAGGCCCTGCAGGAGTTTCAGCCCGGCCAGCAAACCGGCGAAGCCCTCGGTCCGCAGCATGGCTTCGGTAAGCCAGGCGGCCAGCTGAAGATCTTTGCTTTTGGTGGCCAGCGCTTCACTGGCCAGCTTGACCACCTGCTTCCAGTCGGCAACCTTCCGTTCGCGCGCCCACTCGCCCTGCGGAGCGTCGTCGTCTTCGCGGCGCGCCTCTTTGATTTTGTCGTAGACGGGGGCGTAACGCAGGTTTGCGCCACTCGGGTTCTCACCCGGAATGGGGTTCAGCAGATCGTCACGGAGAGGCATGGGGGATCACGGAGCCGCCTGCGCCGCGGCAAACTCCAGCTTCCGTATCTCGAGGATGGGGACTTCGTCTTCATCTACCGCGAACATTTTCTGCCCGACGGGCACGACATTACCGGCCCCATCGTCCTGCCAATCGGTGGCGCGCCCCAGGCGCACCTGATCGTCGGGATGCTTCCAGGAGAGCGGAGAAAGTACCGGCAACAGCACCTCGCCCAGTTCCTTGCCCTTGAAAGACGCGCCGGTGCGCACGATGGCGGGAATCCACAGCAAGTCCCGCAGGCGGGTGGGAGCCTGCAGTTCCACCGACGAGATGTGCTGCAAGGGAATCCACAAGTAGTCGCCGGCCGCAAAAACTTCCAGGCGCTCACCCAAGCGGGGATCGGCGTCGGAGAAAGACTGAAACGGCTTGCCGTTGAGCGTTCCCGAGATGGGGGCGTCGGATTCCGGGCCGGTGAGCGGGTAGTCCTGCTTTTCAAAAATCGCCTGCCGGATACGCTCCGCGTGAAGCGCGGCGCGGTACAGCAGCGCGCCCATTTCCGCGGGGCGCCCGTCCGACGCCAGCACATCGAGCTGCTTTTCGGCGCGCTGATATTCTCCCGTAAAACAGAGAAGCTCGAACAAAAAGGTGCGGCGCCTGGCATCCGCCGGGTTGTCCCGCAACTCGGCGCCAAGCGCCTGCACCGCTTCATCGAGCTTGCCCGCCTGGAACAGCTCTTGAGCCTTCATAGTTCCCGCTGGTTGAAGATAAGGCTAGACCTTGACGTTCTGCTTGAGATTCCAGCCGGTCTTGAGCTCTCCTGCCAGGGTTCCATCGGCCTTTTGCGCCTTGTAGGTGATCTCCGCCTGAGCAAAATTCAGAGAGATCTGATCCAGCGGGAGCACATCGGAAGAGCCCGAGCCGCCTGTCTGGTAAGAAGACACAATGAGTTCGGTGAAGGTCCACTTCAGATATTCCTGCTGGTCTTTTCCGGCCTTGCGGCACGTCAGCACGGCTTTCTTGATATGTTCACCGCTGGCGCACGCTAAGAACAGTTTCGGGCTGGCCGTGTTCGTTTTCATCACAAAGTGGAAGTCATGCATCTGCACCTTGCCGGCGCCGCCGCCGCCGCCGTGAGCCATGCTGCCGGAGTTTTGCTCTCCAAAAGACCATGACTCCAGCTGGATCTCCTTGCTGTGTGTCTTGTCTTCGCTTTCTCCGTCAATGCCATCCAACTTCAGAAAGTAGTCAACAATTGCCATACGGCACGTTCTCCTTTTTACCTACTCGATTTCGACAACCCCAAACTTACTTCCTGGCCGATTGCGGCAGCTCCGCAACCAGTCGCAAGGAAACCGATAGCTCGTCAAGCTGGAAGTGCGGTTTCAAGAACGCCACGGCCCGGTAGACACCGGGTTTGCCAGGCACTTCGCTGACCTCGATGGAGGCATCGCGCAGCGGGTGGCTCGCCTTCACGCTGGGCGAGGCGTTATCGTCGGGCGTAACGTAGTTCGTGATCCACTGATTCAGGAACCGTTCGCAATCCGATCGCGACATGAAGCTCCCGATCTTGTCGCGCATCATGGCCTTCAGGTAGTGGGCAAAGCGGGACACCGCCAGTATGTACGGTACCTGCGCCGAAAGGCGTGCGTTGGCGTTGGCGGCTTCTTTGTCATACAACTTCGGCTTCTGGCACGACTGCACGCTGAAGAAGGCCGCGTAGTCCGTGCCCTTGCAGTGCACCAGCGGCGCAAAGCCCTGGTCCGCGAGTTCCTTCTCGCGGCGGTCGCTGATCTGCACCTCGGTCGGGCACTTCAGCGCGATGTCGCCTTCATCGGTACGGAAGTTGTGCGTCGGCAAGCCTTCCACCAGC
>JBGPKX010000328.1:0-6426 GCA_041486185.1 Bryobacteraceae bacterium
CTCTCGGGTTCCACCGTGCAGGCGGCCGCCCTGCTCAACAGCGAGTTCGTCAGAGACGGCGTCAAAATCAAGGAAAATGGGCGGCTTTCGAAGCTGCTCAACCATAACCCGCCGCTCAGTAACCCGGAGATTGTGGAAGAGATGTTTCTGGCGTTTCTTGCGCGTCCGCCGCGCGCACCGGAAGCCGCCATTGCTATCAAGGCGCTCGAAGAGAGGCATAATCAAGGTCTTGAGGATCTCGCCTGGAGCCTGATCAACAAGACCGAGTTTCTATACGACTACTGATATGATCCGAGACATGCCCGACATCCCCACTTTGACTCGCCGCCATTTCTTCCGCGCCGGCTCGGCCACGGTTTCGGGCTTCTGGCTGCTGCCGATGCTGCGGCCCTTCAACGTGACGGCCAAAGAGAATGTGACGCTGCGCGGCGGGGCGGAGTACTGCATTTTTCTGTTCCTGAACGGCGGAATGAGCCAGCTCGACTCGTTCGATATCAAGGAAGGCAAATGGACGCCGCCGGATTTCGACGTGCGCACGGTCAAGCCCGGCATCCGGATGCCGTACAGCCTGTTCCCGAAGCTCTGCGGACAACTCGATCACCTGGTGGTCGCGCGCTCGGTGGAGGCGTGGGAGAGCGCGCATTCACGCGCGCAGTACTACATGCAGGTCGGGCATCCCTTCAGCCCCGCGCGGCGCAACGAAATGCCGGCGCTGGGAGCGGTGATTGCCTCGGAGTTTGCGTCCCGCCGCAAGGCATCCGATTTTCTGCCGCCCTTCGTGGCCATGAACTTTGCCGGCACCTCCGCCGGCCTGGTGCGGCAGGGCTGCCTGCCATACGCCTACGGACCATTGCCTATCGAGATGAAACAGGGCACGGAGTTCGTGATCGATCCCAACGAGAAAGCCATCTTCGACCGGCGCTGGCAACTGCGGGAAGCGCTCGAAGGCGCCGTGCCCGATTCGGCGCCGTCGCAGGAGTTCACCAGTTTCTATCAGAGCGCGCTCAGCATGATGACCGCGCCCAGCCTGGCTGAGGCGTTCACCGTTCCCGAGGCGGATCGCGCGCGCTACGGAAGTTCCACACTCGGCGATTCCTGTGTTCTGGCGCGCAACCTGGTGCGGGCCGATGCCGGCACGCGTTTTATCTCGATCTCGCATAACGGCTGGGATCTCCACGCCGATATGTACGATTCCAAGAACAAGCGCAACCACTACGGGCTGTCGCGGGAGCTGGATAATGCGTTTTCGGCGCTGCTTGGCGATCTGGCCACAACCCGGGCAAAAGACGGCAGGACGCTCCTCGAGAAGACCTTCATCGTGTGCATGGGCGAGTTCGGCCGCACCGGTGGCGACCTCACGGTCAACAAAGGCCGCGACCATAATCGCTCCGCATTTTCCGCGATGTTCGCCGGGGCCGGAGTCAAGGGCGGCCGCGTGTTTGGTGTAACCGATGCCAACGGCGTCAAGGTGCTCCAGCCGGAGTGGGAGGAGAAGCGCTCCATTTATCCCGAAGACGTCATCGTCACCATGTACTCGCTGCTGGGAATCGACTGGACCAAGAAGATCACCAATACGCCTTCGGGTCGCGCGTTCGAGTACATCGAGCAGCAGTCCGGCACGGATTTCGTACGGTTCCGCGAGATATCCAATTTGTTTGCTTGAGAAGGATTGGGCGCGTTTGTCGAGTACCGCGGAGTCCTGCGTCTCGAAACGCCGTTGAGGAGAATTATGCGAATCACAAACTGTGCGGTATGGGCCGGCATCGTGGCCGCGACGGCGATTTCGTCGCTGGCTTGGGTAGATGCGAGCGCACCACGTTATTCCTGGCCAGAATCCAAATACAAGGTTCGGCTTGAAGAGAGCGTCAAGATTCCGATGCGCGATGGAGTCAAGCTATCGACCGACCTGTACTTTGCAGTCGATGCCGGCGGCAAGCTGCCGGTGATCCTGATTCGCACGCCTTATAACAAGGCGCCCTACCACGACCCGAAGAGCGTCGCGCACCATTTCGCCGGCCAGGGCTATATCGTGGCCGTCCAGGACACGCGCGGCCGGTACACCTCGGAAGGAGACTACACGGCTTTCGCCGGCGACGTCACCGATGGCTACGACACCACCGACTGGCTGTCCAAGCAATCCTGGTCGACCGGCAAGATAGGAACCTACGGCTGCTCCTATGTCGGCGATGTGCAGATCCTGCAAGCGCAACTGCGCCATCCCAATCTGACGGCCATGATCCCGCAAGCCGCGGGAAGCTCGATTGGCGCCGCTGGCAATCGGTACTACTATTTCGGCGCCCGGAAAGCCGGCAACATGGACTTCGCCAGCGGTCTCGGCTGGTTCTCAAATGAGGGCAACAAGGACCGCAGCAAACCGGCGCCGCGCATCCCCGATAGCAAGCTGCGGCAGGTGTGGGGCACGCTCCCGCTTGTCGGCATGGTGGCGCGCGCGGGCGGCGCGCCCAGCGATTGGGACGACATGGTATCGCGTGAGCTGACCGATCCCTGGTGGGATCAGTTCGGATACCTGAAAGGTAAAGAGCGGTTCAACGTGCCCGCGCTGCACATCGGCTCCTGGTACGACTTCGGCGTGGCCGAGGTCTTGCTCGAATTCAACATGCTGCGCACCAACGCCGAGAGCGCTCTGGCGCGGGACAATCAGTTTGCCGTGATCTCGCCCACCAACCACTGCCAGTCGGAGACCGGGACCACGGAACACACGGTGGTGGGCGGCCGCCCGCTGGGCGATGCGCGTTTCGAATACTATGCGCTTTATCTCAAATGGTTCGACCACTGGCTCAAGGGCGTCGACAACGGCGTGACAAAGATGCCCAGGGTGATGCTGTACGTGATGGGCAAAAATGCATGGCGCGGCGAGCAGGAGTGGCCGCTCACGCGGACCAAGTACACGCGATACTACTTGCACAGCGACGGCCACGCCAATAGCCGTTCCGGGACAGGCGCTTTGAACGCTGCGGCGCCGCAGCAGGAGCCGCCTGACCGCTATACTTACGATCCGGGCAAGCCCGTGCCCTCGCGCGGTGGACCGATCTGCTGCACCGGCGATCCTCACGCGGACGGAAGCTACGATCAGTCGGAGATCGAAGCGCGCAACGATGTGCTCGTCTATACCACGCCGGCGCTCAAAGAAGGCATCGAAGTGACGGGCCCCATTCAGGCAATGCTCTACGTTTCGTCGTCGGCGAAAGACACCGACTTCACGGCGAAACTGGTGGATGTCTATCCGGATGGCACTGCATACAACGTCCAGGAAGGCGTTCTCCGCGCCAGATACCGGGAAGGCTTCAACAAGAAAGTGTGGATGAAATCCGGCGAGGTTTATGAGATTCCGGTGGATCTCGAAGCCACCAGCAACTACTTCGGACCCGGACACCGCATCCGCGTCGAGATCTCCAGCAGCAACTTCCCGCGCTTCGACCGCAATTTGAACACCGGCGGGAACAATTACGACGAGACCAAGTGGCTGGCGGCCGAGAACCAGATCCACCATTCCGGGTCGCACGCGTCTTACATTCTGCTGCCGGTAATTCCGTAGCGTTGATCCACGCGGCAGGCTGCGGATTATAGGTGTTCACTGACAAAACCGAACTTTGTAGCGCAGGGCTACCACGCCGTTTGTGGGGACCTGCGGCCTTTTCTTCGGATGCGCCGAAAGCCGCAGGTCAGCAAAAGAAGTGAATCTCTTGCGTGCGCCCTCACCAAGAGCTGGTGTGGCCCTGTGCTACAAATACTCGCTCGGCGTGAGATTCACCGCACCACTACCTTCTCCGCCGACTGATTATCGAACTCGTCCGCAACGCGCACTGCGATCGTGTGCTCGCCGGAAGCGGCGTCCGTCAGCGCGAGATTGTAATCCAGCTCCTTCGAATCAGAGAGCTTGGTGACGGGATCGACCACCGTCCACTCCCCGCCATCCACCGAGTACTCGGCTTTGGTGATCACGCTGAGCGCGTCGGCGGCATGCCATTTTACTTCGATGCGATTGCCGTTGCGGCCACCGGTCAGGCCCGTGATGCGTGGCGGCGTGTTGTCGATTACGAAGACTTCGCTCTCCAGTTGTCCGGTGAGCGCGTCCTCGTTGGTGTTGCTGGGAAGGTCGGAAGCCCTCACCCGCAGGCGGTACTCGCCGTCCGGGAAGGCCGTGGAATCCCAGCTGATGTATTTCTCCTTGACCTTGTCTTTCAGCAGCTTCCACGCGGTTTCATTCACGCCGCGGACTTCAACGGTGTAGATCAGGCCGTCGCCATTCTCGTCGCTTGCCAGCCAGCGGGCGCCGATCGCGCCTTTGGAATACTGCATGGCCGGCGTCGAGGTCGATTCCAGCGTCAGCGCGCTCGCCGTATGATTGCGCTTGCCCATTGGCGGCAGACTCAAATTCTGAGGCGTGCTGATCGCCATGGCGGGCGCCGGGAATTTGTAATTCGGCGGCGTGACTTCGATCTCCTGAACGCGCGGCGCGACGTTGCGCGGGAGATAGGCAACTTCGACCGAATCGAGCTGCGGCGGGCGGCCCGATTTGTCCGTCCCATCCATAGAAAGTGTGGATCTCCACTGCAGGAAGCGCGCCGGTGGAGAAGTCAGGCGCGCGCCTTCTTCGGAAGTGATGGCGCCAGACCACGCGCTCCAGTTCTTCTGCGCGCGGTCGAGATTTCCGCTGCGGGTTTCGATTGAAATGCGCCCGCCGTTCGCCGCGCCTTTGAAAGCCAGCCGTCCCCACTGCGAGAACAGACCGGCATCGAAAACGTCGGATTCGATCGATCCCTCCCGCGCCAGGCCCGGACCGATTTCGTAGACCTTGCCGACATTGCCCGTCGCCGCGTAAATCTTTCCATTCGGCCCGGGCACGAGCGCGGTCACTTGCGTGGGCGAGGCGTTGAGCAGAGCCGTGTAAAGCGCGTCGGAATCGACGCGGTACACGTAGCCCTTGTTGCCGCTGCCGACCAGCGGCCGGCCGCTGCCATCGAAGCCAATGCTGTAGATGATGTCGTGGGTGTGGCTCCAGACTTTTTCGGGATAGCCGTCGGGGTGGATGCGGTAAAGGTCGGAGCCGCCGGAAATCGCCGCACCTCCAGCCGATCCGAGCGATGCCGGAGGAGCCGCCGGCACGTGCGGAGCGGTCACGTTGGCCGACTGAGCACTGGGCGCAGGCGGTGGTGGGGGTGGCGGCGCGGGCGCGGCCGGAGTGGACGCCTGCTTGGTTCCCACACCGGCGGCATAGATGGAGCCGTCCTTCGCCACAGCCACTGAAGTGATTTCACGCTTCCCCATTTCGTAGAGCACAAAGCCATCGCCCGATGGGGAGACACGCAACACCAGCCCGTTCGGCTCGGTGCCCACAATCAGATTACTCTGGCCATCGAAAGCCATGGAGCGCACGTGTGTTTCTTCGCTCTTGAAGAACACGGACCCCTTGCCGTCAGGGGTGACGCGGTGGATTTCGCCCTCATCGCCCGTGGCGACAAACAGATCGCCCTTGCCGTCGAATGCCAGCGCCCAGATGTATTTGGTCTTGGGATCGTAGAAGACTTCGGACTTGCCGTCGCTCGAAACTTTGTAGACCTTGCCATCCGGCGCCGTGCCCACGAAAACACGATCTTTCTGATCGACCGCGATCGCATGAATCTCGATGGCCTGGAATTCGGCCAGAGTCTTTTTCTCGCCGCTGGGCGAAATGCGGAAAAGCTTGGCGCCCGGCCCGCCGCCGGTATACAGATTGCCCTTGGAATCGCACGCCAGCGTCCACAGGTAAGCGGAGGGAGAATCGTACAGCTCTTCAAATCGCGGCGCGAGGGTCAGGCGTCCATCGCTGCGCAGAGACAAATTTTTGATGATGCCTTTTTCGAAATCTGAGTAATCGGTCTCGACCCACGAGTGCGTCTGGCCGGCCCACGCGCACACAACCAAGGTGATGGCGGCCAAACCGATGATTGATTTTTTCATGATGTAGTAGCGAGCTGCGTCTGATGACTACTTGACCGTGATTTTAAGCGAGTAGCTGCCGCTGATCACGTAATCAAATGGCACGGAAGTCTGCTCGAAAGCGCTATCCGCCGAGGTGACGATGGGACGGTTGGACGTGCGTCCCGCCTGCATCACGTTGAGCACGGAGGCGGGCAGGCTGGGCATAGTCTTATCGTCGTAGTAAGCCGTCGGCGTGGCTTCGAGCAGCGAAATGTAGAGCTTGTTGTTGCTGCGCTCCTGGTTGATGAGCGACACCGTTTCCGACAGGTCCATGTAACGGTTCATGTAGCTCGCCATGCTTTGCATGCGGTTGAGCGTATCGGCGTCGCTCAGCAGGATGCGGTGCTCTCCCTTGGAAAGGCCGGCCGGGACCTTCAGGGTGAAGGCGCGCTCGATGCGGGGACCGCGGTACGGCCGCAGGAAGACCTTGATGGGCACTTCGTC
>JBGPKX010000329.1:0-6397 GCA_041486185.1 Bryobacteraceae bacterium
AGCTACCGCACATTCGCCAATCATGAATGGGAAAAGGCCGGCGTGATCGCCATCAACGAACAGACGGCATACAAGGTGCCTGGCAACAGCCACACATCGCGCCACGCTTCAGTTGAGCTGCTCTACTGCGAGAAGACCGGCGACATGGAGCTCAAGGATGCGGCGATCCGCCGGTTGAACTGGGCCACTTACATGGTGGATACGGACGGCAAGAACCGCTATCCGCGCGACGAAAACTGGCTCACCGACGGCTACGGCGATTACGTGCGGCACTACTTGCGCGCCATGGCGTCGTTCCCAGAGCTGGCGCCCGAAGATCAGAACCATCTGCTGCGCACGACTTCCGTGATCCAGAATATCGAGTACGGAGCGAACGCCATCACCTACACGAAGTTTGACGCGGCATCGAGCGAGCGCTTCAAGCTGGGCGCGTGGGCGCCGAAGTCCGTCACCGGCGGGACGATGGCCTGGGACCCGAAGACGAAGGTGGTCACCATTCAAGCGAAGGACAAGAAAGTGCGCATCGCGCGCTGACCGGCGCCGGCGTCGATACCAGCGTGGCTTTCCGGCAGGAGTAGCGTCGCCTCCTCTGCGCTTCCATCCACGACCGCTACCCGCGATGGCCGCGACACGTTTGCCACAACTGCCAGGGCTTGGGCGTATAATTTCAGTCGAGCACACGAACACAAAAGGGAGGTCTTCCTTGGCATACGATTGCACCAGACGGCATTTCTTTTTCGGCCCGCTGCTGGCCGGCGCGGTACCTCTCGCAGGGTTCGGGACCGTTCCTTCGCTGCGAACCATGGGGTACAAATCGCCCAACGAAAAACTCAACATCGCCTCCATCGGCGCCGGAGGCAAGGCATCGAGCGACATCGATGGCTGCGCTTCGGAGAACATCGTCGCGCTTTGCGATGTGGACGAAAAGCAGGCCGCCGAAACCTTCAAAGAGTATGACAAGGCAGCCAAGTACAAAGACTTCCGCAAGATGCTGGATGAACGGGGCAACGACATCGACGCGGTCATAGTGACCATCCCGGATTTCATGCACGCTACGGCGGCCATGTGGTGCATGGAGCGCGGCAAGCACGTTTACGTGCAAAAACCGCTCACGCGCACCGTGTGGGAAGCAAGGCAGCTTATGGACGCGGCGAACAAATACAAGGTCGCCACGCAGATGGGCAACCAGGGTTACTCGAACGAAGGCACGCGCCAGGCCGCCGAAATGATCTGGGCGGGCGAGATCGGCAACGTGACGGAAGTGCACGCCTGGACCGACCGTCCCATCTGGCCGCAAGGCCTTACCAAGATTCCGGCCCCGGACGCGGCGCCGACCACGCTCGACTGGGACGTCTGGTTGGGCATCGCCGAAAAGCGGCCGTACACTTCGGGCGGCGAAGGATACCCGACTAAATACGGCAACTTTTACCAGCCGTTCAACTGGCGCGGGTTTTACGATTTCGGTTGCGGCGCATTGGGCGATATGGCCTGTCACATTCTGGGCGCGCCGAATCTCGCCTTGCATCTTGGCGCTCCCACGAGCGTCGAGTGCGTCGAGAAAGAAGGCAAGAGCGATTTCATGTTTCCCACGAAGTCGGTGATTCGTTACGATTTTCCGGCTCGGGGCAACATGCCCCCCGTAAAACTGTTCTGGTATGACGGCTTGAAAGAGACGCCCAAGATTCCAGGCGTGCCCACGGGCGAACTGCTGGGCGACCTGCCCTCTGTCCACTCGCCGAAGCCCGCTGGCGGTCCAAGCGCGGCTCCCCAGGCGCCACGTCCGCGTCCCTTTAACGGATTCATCGGCCGCGTGTTCAACTGGGAGCATTTCGAAAAAGCCAAGAACGATCCCGATGCCATTGTGCCCTCGCCCGACGGCAGCGTGTTTATCGGCGACAAAGGCATGATCACCACCGGCACTTACGGCGAGCAGACGCGGCTCATCCCGGTGGAAAAGATGCAGGACTACCAATTCCCGCAGCCGCTGCTGACGCGCTCGCCCGGCCACTACCACGACTGGATTCGCGCCTGCAAGGGCGGCGATCCCGCATGTTCGAATTTCAACGTCGCCGCTCCGTTCGTCGAGTGGATGCTTCTGGGCGTGGTTGCGCTTCGCGTCGATGGCAAGCTGGAATGGGATGCGGCTAAGATGCGGTTCACGAATAATCCCGAAGCCAACAAGTACCTGAAGCCGGCATTCCGTAAGGGTTGGACGCTCGCGTAGTCTGCTCGAATTCAAATTGAGGGTAACGCGAGCAGAGGCTGTGGGACGAGGGGCTGAGACAGGGACTCCTCATCGGGCTCTCGCGTGCTGCCGCCTTCGCCGCGGTCGTTCGAGATCCGCATGGTTTCCAAAACTATCCCCGAAGAATTGAATTGTTGTGATGGTCGGAGGTGGCTATGGTTTTTCGCTGTAGAACTTCCAATTTGAGGTGAAGTCGCGGGAAAGCTTCTGGCGGGTCAAGCTGGCGCGCACCAATTCTATAGGAATCGCGTTCTCCTGAAGAACGGCATCGTGAAAGGCGCGGTTGGTCATTTTACCCGATTCCACCAGTTCCCGGCGGAGTTCGCGAAGCTGCAGGCCTCCGAGCAGATAAGCGCATTGATAGAGCGGGCTATAGTCGCCCGCAAAAGAGCGCCGAACTTCCCCGGCGGCGTTGTCACGCTCATGGCCGACGCGATCGACCAGGAAATCGATGGCTTCTTGCGGTGACATCTTCTCCAAGTGGAAGCTGAGCGAAAAGATGATCCGTGCGCACCGATGCATCCGCCAGAACAGCGCTCCTATGCTGTCTTCGGGAGACTTCTGAAATTTCATATCCCAAAGCAACAGCTCCCAATAGAGGGCCCATCCTTCCTCATAGAACGGCGTCTGAAAGACCAGGCGCCACGGCCGGTAGCGCAACGCCATGAAACCTTGCAACTCGTGGCCGGGTATCAGCTCGTGAAAGACGGTGGCGCGGGAAAAGTGAATATTGTTCCCACGCATACTCATAAGCTTTTGCTCTTCGGTCATGGCATTGGTCGGGTAGGACACGCTGATCGATTCGCCACCTGTAAAGAAGGGGTTGATCAGTTGCCGTTCCGGCGACATCATTTCCATGCGCCAGGTCTCTCGCGCGATCGGTGGAATGGTCACCAGATCGTGCTGGTCGAGGAACGCGACAGCTTCGCGGGCCAGATCACGAATCAGCTCCGGTTGCTTGCCGGGCTCGACGTAGCGCGTCTTCACGTATTCGAGCGCTTTGTGCCAATCGTCCCCGTACCCTAGCTCTCGCGACGCCCGTTTCATTTCCAATTCACACCATGCCAGCTCGCGGTTGGCGATCTCGACGAGTTCTTCCGGTGTGTAAGGGATCATCTCGTTCGCCAGCTCGCTCATCAGCGCCTGGCGGCCGATGGGATCCCCGACAATGGTTTCCTTGTCGTCCGTTTTGATACCGACCACCGTTTCCTTCAAGAAGGCCGCATACGTCTCCAGGGCACGATCCGCTTGTGCGTATGGCTTCGCCACCCACCAGGTGAACGCCGGATTATAACCGTCGTAAAAACCGAACCAGGTCTTGAGGATCTTTCGCAGGCTGTCGATGTTGTTTGCGGCGCGGTTCGCAACAGTTTTCTTCACCATTGCGGCTGGCGGCTCTTTCTTCAGCGAGGCCTCAATGGACTTTCGTGTTGCTTCGACTTGTTTTTGGAGGCCATCCACGGCGGCTGCGGCTTTAGCGGAATCCATTGGCTGCATCTGCCGGCGCGCTTCCTCGAGATCGATAATCGTCTGCGCGAACGAAGCCAGTGGTTCCGTCTCCGAAAGCTGCTTCGCCTCGTGGTCAAGCTGCCGGAGCGCGTTCTGCAGGTGGTTGTGGAAGAGCAGGTAGTCGATCCGTCCGTCCTGGCTTAAGGTGTCAAAGTTCAGACGCGCGAGCCGGGAAAGCCAACCCGCGTAGAATTCCTTCATTCGTTTGCGGCGCGTTGCGGAGAAAGGAATGTCGTAATACCGCGAGATATTGCCACTGTCGGCACGATATCGCTCGATCATGCTACGGAGCTCGCTTTGCGGATAGGTGTCTGGTTGTGCCTCGACGGTGGCGCCGGCCATGGCCTTCGAAGCCGGGAGCTGTTGAAAGGCCTCGAGCTGCAGGTGAAAAACGATGGCGCCCGCCCATAACAAGAGCACAGAGAGAGTTTTCATGTTTTGTCTGAAAGGTCATTGTAAGGGAATGGGGTATCGCGGGGGAGGGCTGCCATCGGAGGTCCGCCCCGCGTACAACCTGATGGTCAACATTCTGGGAAGCGGTCCCGGTGCACCGGGCGTGAATCCACAGCGCCGGAACTCGCCGATTCGCCAGGGCAGCCAATCTAGCACTCCCCCAAATTGCACAGCGCCACGTGCTCGCCCACTCAAAGCAGTAGTCCCGGTGATAACATGGGCGATCCTCGGGAGGTGCGATGAAAGCAAAGAAGGCCCTCAAGCGGTTGAACAAGGTTGAGACGATCCTGTCGAATGTGATCGATCAATGTCCGGCGAGTGCGCGCGGTTTGCGAGAGTTGCTCGATTCAGCCAGAGCGTCGGTCGTTCGCGCGAAGGGAGCGGTGAATGCGCGCGTGAGCCGGGCCGCGAAGAAGCCGCCAGCGAGAGCGCTGGAGTCCGCACGAGGTAGCCTTTCCGCTGAGGGCAGGAAGAGGATTTCGCTCGCTGCTAAGAAGCGGTGGGCTGTAGCGAAGCGGAAGGGCATCAATGCCGTGACCGGCCGGCCCCTGAGCAAGACAGCATAATCGGGCGTGCGCCTCACGCTCAAAGCGATCAACAGCGAGCGGCACGCACGCGGTGCTTGCGAACACGGAGTAGAAGATCGGCACCTTCGCCGAGCCATGGTTCTGCAAGGTATTGAAGGAGGGCCGACCGGACTCGTCCAACGCCGCCACTTCGTCATCGATTGCGTTTCGTCCGGGAGTTGCGCGAGTGCCTTTGCGGGATATCTGGCGTTGAAGTCCTTGTTATTTCGCGAGCGGAGATGCACTTTGCCCCGCTCATCGATGCCATTTGAATCGTGCGCGGCGCTGATCGGAATGGCTGTCTAAGTCCACTGCTTCGCGGAGAGTTCGACGCATCTATTTCGCAGTGCCCGACCCGCCATCCGGCAGAACGCCTGCATGAAGGTGAGCCGGCAGAGCAGGCAGGGCGCGATCTCTCGCGCGCCCGTGCCTGCAATCGCCTCACACGAACCGGCCGCGGCATAAGCGTACCGGCGTATTCTGGGAACCGTGACGACGTTGGCCGGTCACTCTCAAACGGAGCGAGCGGTCACTTCTTCTTGCCGCCGCTCGAGTCAAAATGCTCCGCCTGCTCCACCTTCTTCTCCGTGGCGTGGGCCGCGGGGATCTTGGGCATGGTCGCGTACCAGCAACCTTGCCCTCCGAGGTGGAAGTTTGTCATCATCCCGTTCATCGCGCCACCGATGACGTTGCCGGAGTACACGGCGCTGGGGGTTGGCTCGTACACCCAGTGAACGTTGCCGGCGAGTGAGGCCCATTGGCCCGAGTAGCCGTCTCCAGTTTTGAAAGTGCCGTTGTTGTTGAAGGTGACCGTGCTCTGATTGTAGCCGCCGCTACAACCCCAGCTGTAAAAGAGGGTCCATTGGCCGACAATGCTCATGAGTTCTCCTTTTATTTGGGGATTTCCATCTTGGCTAGCGATGGATATTATTTGTTCCTTCAACCTTGGAATGCAAGCTAATTCTTTGCATTTCCCCTGTCAAACCGGACCCTCGACGGCGTGGTGTGTCGTAATACGTACACTTTTTTTTGCACTCAGCTTCATCGGCGAGCCGGACCGACGTCGAACGCAGCGCGCTCGCATTCGGGTCCCTCGCCGGGGCATGGCCCGCCGAACAGTGATTCGATCGTGGGACAATCCGCGGCGGAGATCCCTGGCAGCGGCGAAGGTCGAACGAACTGTCAGCCGGCTAGTCAGGACGAAACGGACGGCGTCAGTCAACGAACAGGCAGAACGTGTTCGGACACCTATAACGGCCTCGGCACTTGTAGGGATCGCCGACACGCAGAAGTGCGGCGGGCGTCAAACTCTCCCCGAAACGCTTCCCCCAACCAGGTTGTCCTTTCAGGTATGTCCTTCTCGCGCGAAAGTTGAAGCAGTGATTTGGTAGACAAAACTGTCTCGGCCACCCCCGTCGGTCCTTGATCCCACACGAACTCCACCTATTTTTTCCACGGCCCTCTGCGAGCGCAAATTCTGTGGACCAACAAGAAAGACAGCGCTGTTTACGAATCTGAAGGCGTGCTGTAACATGAGCTGTTTCATTTCCCTGTTGTAGATGCCGCCCCAGCGGGACCTGGCCAAGAACGTCCAACCGATTTCGATCTCGTTTTTTTCTTCGTC
>JBGPKX010000330.1:0-6394 GCA_041486185.1 Bryobacteraceae bacterium
CGATCTCGAAGCCGTCGGTCGTATCGACCATGGTGCGGATGCGCTCGCGCGCCGCGTCGTTCATGCGCTCCGTCACCAGGATGCAGTAGCTTTGCTCGGCGCCGCGGCCCACGCGCCCGCGAAGCTGGTGCAATTGCGCCAGGCCGAAGCGCTCGGCCTGTTCGATCAGCATCACGGTGGCGTTCGGCACGTCTACGCCGACCTCGATCACTGTGGTCGAAACCAAAATCTTGACGCGGCCCAGCTTGAAATCCTCCATGACGGCTTCTTTTTCCGGCGCCGGCAGACGGCCGTGCAGCAAGCCGACGGCAGTCCCGGGAAAAACTTCGCGCGAAAGTTGCACGTACATTTTTTCGGCCGCTTTCATGGCCTGTGTTTCCGATTCCTCGATTACCGGATACACCACGTACCCCTGCCGGCCCTCGTCGATCTGCTTTTTCAAGAAGCTGTAAGTGCGCTCGATGTGATCGGCGGTGACATGTTTGGTGACGATCGGCTTCCGGCCCGGCGGCAGCTCGTCGATGATCGAGACATCCAGATCGCCATAGAGCGTGAGCGCGAGCGTGCGCGGGATGGGGGTGGCAGTCATCACCAGCACATCGGGATGCACGCCTTTGTGCGCCAGACCGAGACGCTGCATCACACCGAAGCGGTGCTGCTCGTCGATCACCGCGAGGCCGAGCTTACGGAACTCAACGTCTTTTTCGAGCAGCGCGTGCGTGCCGACCGCCACCTGCACCAGGCCCTCCGCCAGCAGCTTCTTAAGCTGCGATTTTTCGCGATCGCTGAACGAGCCTGTGAGCAGCAAGGAAACGTAGCCGAGCTTCGCCAGCAGCGGCTTCAGGTACAAGAAATGCTGCGCCGCCAGAATTTCGGTGGGTGCGAGCATGGCCACCTGATAGCCGTTCTCGATGGCGATCACCGCCGCTTCCGCCGCTACGATGGTCTTGCCGCTGCCTCCGTCGCCTTGCAGCAGGCGGTGCATGGGGCGCGGCGCGGCCATGTCGCGCGCAATCTCACCGAGCACGCGTTTCTGCGCGCCGGTGGGCTTGAACGGCAGCATGGTTTTGATGCGCTCGCGCACGCGGTCGTTCAGATCAAAGGCGATACCCACCTGCTCCCGCGCTTTCCCGCGTCGCGCTAACAATCCGCACTCCAGCCAGAAGAATTCCTCGAAGATGAGCCGGAACTGCGCGGGCGAGCGGAACGCGTTCAACAGACGGAGATCGGATTCCGCCGGCGGAAAATGCACTTCGCGGACGGCCGTCCAGCGGTCCACCAGCTTCAATGGCCGGCGGATGCTTTCGGGCAGTTGGTCGGTGAGCGGCGCGATCTGGCCTAGCGCGCGGTGGATAATAGTCCGTAGCGCCCGCGTGTTCACTTTCGAAATCGCTTCGTAAACGGGCACCACGCGGCCCACGTGCAGCGCGGCGTCGGCGTCTTCATCGTCCTCGGTGAGCAGCTCAAACTCCGGATGCAGCATGCTCAGCTCGCCCGTGTAATTGTCGAACTCGACCTTGCCGAAAAGCGCCAGGCGCCTGCCGGGTTCGAGCGTCTTCGCCAGATACTCGCCATGAAACCATTTGGCGCGCAGCACGGCGCGCGAGGGATCCGTGAACGACGCTTCGAACAGGCCGAGATTTCGCCGCCGGAAGCCGGCCACGCGCGCGGTGCGCACCTCCGCCACCACCGTCGCCATCTCGCCCGGAGCCAGTTGCGCGATGGTCTTCATATTGCTGCGGTCTTCGTAGCGAAACGGCACGTACGCCAGCAGATCTTCGACAGTAAGCAGCCCCTTGGTTTCGAGCATGGCGGCGCGCGCGGGACCGACACCTTTGACGTAGGTGAGCGAAGTCGAGAGATCCACTGGAGAATTCAGTGTACAATGCCCAAAATGAAATCCTGCATCATGATGTTGATCTTCGGAGCCGCGTGCGCGCGCGCCGAGATACGCTTGGGCATCATCGGCACCGATACTTCGCACGTAATTGCGTTCACCAAGATTCTGAACGACCCGAGTTCGCCCGACTACGTCCCGGGCGCGCGTGTAGTCGCGGCCTACAAGGGTGGCAGTCCCGACGTGGAAGCGAGCTTCAAGCGCGTGGACAAATTCGCCGAAGAGCTGCGAACCAAGTGGAAGATCGAGCTCATATCCGATATTCCCGCGCTGTGCCGCAAGGTGGATGGCATCCTGCTCGAAAGCGTGGATGGCCGCGTGCATCTCGAACAGGTGAAGCCCGTAATCGCCGCGCATAAGCCGGTATACATCGACAAGCCGCTGGCGGCGACGCTCGAAGATGCCCGCGAGATCGCGCGCCTGGCCAAAGAGGCCGGCGTACCGTGGTTCAGCGCTTCCGATCTGCGATTCACCGAGCCGGCCACCAGACTGAAATTTCCGGACATCACGGGCGCCGCGGCGTGGGGGCCGGGACCCATCGAGCCGCACCATCAGCTCGATCTTTCCTGGTATGCAATCCATACCGTGGAGCTGCTCTATACGCTGATGGGACGCGGCTGCGAAGAGGTCACGCGCGTGTCCTCGCCGGATGCGGACGTGATTGTCGGCAAATGGAAAGACGGCCGGCTAGGCACGCTGCGCGCGTTGCGTCCTTATGGAAAGTTCGGCGCCGTTGTGTTCCGGCCGGACGAAAAAGTGAATCAGAGCGATCCCAAGTCGGTCGATGGCTATCGCCCGCTGCTGGTCGAGATTGTGAAATTCTTCGAGACCAAGGAGCCCCCATTCCCAAATGAAGAGACGCTCGAGATGTTTGCCTTTATGGATGCCGCGCAGCGCAGCAAGGAATCGGGCGGCGCGCCCATGAAGCTCCGGTGATGCCGATGGCTGGACTTCTCGAAGGCAAGCTCGCCCTGGTGCTGGGAATCGCCAACCGGTGGAGCCTGGCATACGCGATCGCGCAGGCCTTCTCACGCGAAGGCGCCACCCTCGTGCTCACCTATCTGGGCGAGCATCAGAAGGACGCGGTGGAATCGCTGGCGAAAGATTTGACCGTGACGCGCATCGTGCCCTGCGACGTGACCAAGGAAGACGATCTGGCCGCTTTGACCAAGACGCTGCGCTCTCTCGGACAACCGCTCGACGCCGTCGTCCACAGCCTGGCGTTCGCCAACCGCGAAGATCTCGGCCGGCCGTTCGTCGAGACGGGCCGCGAAGGTTTTCTGCTTGCCCAGGAGGTGAGCGCGTATTCTCTGGTGGCGGTAGCGCGCGCTGCCGTGCCGGCCATGACCGCAGGCGGCTCCATCATGACGCTGACTTATGTGGGCTCCACTCGCGTGGTCCCGAACTACAACGTAATGGGGGTTGCCAAGGCGGCCCTCGAAGCCTCCGTGCGGTATCTGGCCAGCGATCTCGGACCGGTCAAGATCCGCGTGAACGCCATCTCTGCCGGCCCGGTGAAGACGGCTTCGGCGCGTGCCATCAAGGATTTTTCAACGGTTCTGGAGACTGTCGCTAATCGCGCCCCGCTCCGGCGTAATACCGATCCCGCCGAAGTCGGAGACGCCGCCGTCTTTCTGGCTAGCGATCTCTCGCGCGGCGTCACGGGCAATGTGCTGTTCGTCGACTCCGGGATGCAGGTGATCGGACTGTAGCTCCGGCGACTACGTTAACGCCGTCCGAAGCTGGTCCCCTTGGAACAGGTACTTTCCGGGGAGCTCTATTTGTGGGCCTGGGAGAGGTAACGCCTACTCTGTCTTCTCCGCCGGAACAAGCGGCGCGGTTTTCGGCTGGGCAGCTGTTGCCGGTTTCATTGCGGGTGCAGCTTTTGCGGCGGACGCCTCCGGCGACTCCATCGCTCGCCGTATCATGAACATCACGTACAGCGCGAAAGCCCCTCCCACTGTAAGACACATCAGCAGCAAAAACAGTCCATCCACCGTCGCGGCCTGGCCCGTTACAACAAGCCAGCCGGCGGCGCCGAATGACGCCAGAATTACAGCACAACTGAATAAAAAGCAGAATGCGCGATCGGACATATCCACCACACGATTTTATGCGCTCACCGGCGCTCGGGCAAGTTGCCGAAGGACAAATGGCAGAATGCCGCCGTTGCGATAGTACTCGGCCTCAACCGGCGTGTCCACTCGAACCTGCACTTCGAAGCGCTTTTCCGCGCCCTTGTCGTCCACGGCGCGCACCGTCGCCCGCGCGCCTCCCGAGAGCGCCTTGGCCACGTCATCGACATGAAAACTCTCTTTGCCGGTCAGTTTCAGCGTCTGCATGTTCTCGCCTGGCAGGAACTGCAGCGGCAGTACGCCCATGCCCACAAGATTGGTGCGATGGATGCGCTCGAAGCTCTCGGCCAGTACGGCCTTCACGCCAAGCAGCAGCACGCCCTTCGCCGCCCAGTCGCGCGAGGAGCCGGAGCCGTACTCTTTCCCGGCGATGATCATGAGCGGCACGCCCTCCTGCTGGTAGCGCACGGAGGCGTCGTAAATCCACATCTGCTCGCCATCGGGCAGATGTGCGGTCCAGCCGCCTTCGGTGCCTGGCGCGAGCTGGTTGCGCAGCCGGATGTTGGCGAGTGTGCCGCGCACCATCACCTCATGATTGCCGCGGCGCGCGCCGTAGGAATTGAAGTCGCCCGGCTTAACGCCTTGCGAGATGAGATAGCGGCCAGCCGGACTTTCGGCCGGAATCGACCCGGCAGGCGAAATGTGGTCCGTCGTGACCGAATCGCCCAGCAGCGCCAGCACACGCATGCCACGCAGATCTTCCACCGGTTGGGTGGGATCGGCCATGTTGTCGAAGTAGGGCGGCTTCTTGATGTAAGTGGAGTGCGCGTCCCAGGCGAAGGTCCCGGTGCCGGCCGGCGTGGGCAGCGACTTCCAGCTTGCGTCGCCCTCGAACGCCTTCTCGTATTCGTGGCGGAACATGTCAGGATGGACCGAGCGCCCGATCGTCTCCTCGATCTCCGCCGTCGTAGGCCAGATGTCACGCAGAAACACCGGCGCTCCGGACTTATCTTCGCCCAGCGGATCTTTTTCGAGATCGATATCCACGCGTCCCGCGAGCGCGTACGCCACCACTAGCGGCGGCGAAGCCAGATAGTTGGCCTTCACCAGCGCGTTGATGCGTCCCTCGAAGTTCCGGTTGCCGCTGAGCACCGCGGCGACCACCAGGTTTTCCTTCTGCACCGCCTCGGCTACCGGCTCTGGCAACGGCCCGCTATTGCCGATGCACGTGGTGCAGCCGTAGCCCACCAGGTGAAAGTTCAACTGTTCGAGATAAGGGGTCAGTCCGGCGGCATCGAGATAATCCGAAACCACTTTCGATCCTGGCGCGAGACTGGTCTTCACCCACGGCTTCGATTTAAGTCCGCGCTCCACAGCTTTCTTCGCGAGCAGGCCGGCGCCCACCATCACCGATGGATTCGAAGTGTTGGTACAGCTCGTGATGGCGGCAATCACCACGGCGCCGCTACCAATTTCGGACTTGCTGCCATTCGTCTGGACCAAGACTTTTTTATGCGGCGCAGCCGGGAAGGCAGATTGAAAGTTGGCCTTCACTTGGGGCAGGTTGAGCCGATCCTGCGGCCGCTTGGGCCCGGCCATCGACGCAACGACGGTGGACAGATCCAGTTCGATGGTGTCGGAGAATTTCGGATCGGGCGTCTGGTCCGTGCGGAACAGCCCCTGCTCTTTGGCGTACCCTTCGACCAGCGCCACCAGCTCCGGCGGCCGGTTGGTGAACCGCAGATAGCGCAGCGTCTCGGCGTCGATGGGAAAGAAGCCCATGGTGGCGCCGTACTCGGGCGACATGTTGGCCACGGTCGCGCGGTCCGCCAGGCTCAGCGCGCTCAGCCCGCTCCCGTAGAACTCGACGAACTTGCCGACTACCCCCTTCTTGCGCAGCATCTCGGTCACGGTGAGGACGAGATCGGTCGCCGTGCAGCCTTCGCGCAATTTGCCGTGCAGCTTGAAGCCGACCACCGAAGGCAGCAGCATGGAAACCGGCTGGCCCAGCATGCAAGCCTCCGCCTCGATGCCGCCCACGCCCCATCCCAGCACGCCCAGGCCGTTCACCATCGTGGTGTGCGAGTCCGTTCCCACGAGCGTATCGGGATACGCCGACCAGCCCTCATCGGACTTCTTGCGGAACACCACCGACGCCAAATATTCGAGATTGACCTGGTGCACGATCCCCGTGTCCGGCGGCACCACGCGGAAATTCTTGAACGCCGTTTGTCCCCAGCGCAGCAGCATGTAGCGCTCGCGATTGCGTTGGAATTCGAGTAGCGCGTTTATGGAAAATGCGTCTTTGGCGCCGAATTTATCCACCTGCACGGAGTGATCGATCACCAGGTCGGCGGGCAGCAGCGGATTGGCGAGCCCAGGGTCGGAGCCGAGAGCCGCCAGTGCGTCGCGCATCGCGGCG
>JBGPKX010000331.1:0-6379 GCA_041486185.1 Bryobacteraceae bacterium
AGATCAAGCTCGGTGACTCCCGAGAGCGGCGCCAGGCGCTCCATGCCGAGGTCGGTGATGTGGCTGTGCGAAAGATCGAGCCGCGCGAGATGCGGCAAGCCCGCCAGGCGCGTGAGATCGGTGATCCAGACGGCCCGCAGATTGACGGCGGTGGTGTGGCCTCGGGCGTCCGATGCCACTGTGCCGCCTTGAGCCACGATCCACGCGGCGACATCGGCTTCCTTCAATTCAGCCGCGTAACAAAGAACCGCGGCAAGCACCAGAAGCGCTGGACGCATGTAGGTGCCGCGCCCCGAAGAAACCGTTCCATCACTGTCGCGGCTCTGCATGGACGTTCGAATTGGTTTCCGAGCCGCGCGCGTGAGCCAGCGGTTGCGTTTCCCGCTTTGACGAAGCCCCATTAACTTCCCCTCCGGTTAGGAAGGCTGGAATCGCGGTCCCAGACGATCTTGCATTGAGGCAGCGCGGCGGCCAGACCGCGGTAGCCGTTCTCCGTCACGAGCGTGTGATAGAGATTCAAAAGCTTGAGCGAGGCCACCGACTTCAACTGCTCCGCGCCTGCGTCGGTGACACCCGCGCTATCCAGGCGAAGCTCCGCGAGCGGCAGCAATTTCAGGTACGCGAGGCCTTTATCGGTCACAGCGGTGTAATCCAGATTGAGGCGCTTGAGTTTCGTCAACCCCGCCAGGGATTCGAGCGCGGCATCGTTAGCGCGCGTGTGAATCGCGTCAAGCTCCGCGAGATTGGCGAGCCGGGCGATATTCTTGAAGCCTTTCTCCGTGAAACGGTTGTAGTTCAGCGATAACTTCGTCAACCCGGACAGCGAGCCCACAGACTCCAGGCCGGTATCACCCACGTCGGCGCCGGTGAGGTCGAGATGCTCCAGTTTCGTGAGGCGCTGCAACTGTGCCAGACCCCCGTCGGTGACATCGGTGTAGCTCAGCGAGACGCCGCGCAGGTTTTCGAGCGCGACCACGTGCGCCAGGCCGCCATCGTTGAGCGCCGTGCCGGTGAGATCGAGATCTTCGAGCGCAGCGAGCGGCCGGAGTGCGTCCATGCCAGAACCTTTGACGAGCGTGTAAGCCAGGCTCAAGCGCCGCAAATTGACGAGCCCGGCGAACCGCGCGAGTCCGGAGTCCGATACGGTGGTGTTGTTGAGACTGAGATCGGTGAGCCGCGCGAGCCGCGACAGGTGATCGAGCCCTGCGTCGCCGATCTCGGTGGCGTTGAGATTGAGCTTCTCGAGATCCGGTAGACGGGCAAGCTTTGCGAGCAGGCCATCGGTAACAGCCGTCGAGGCCAGAGAGATCTCAACGACCTTTCGATCCCGCTGCACAATCGTTCCGCCCATGGTACGCACCCAGTCCGCCACGCCCGCATTCGCCACAGCGGCGGCGCGCGGCGGCGCCACGGCAGGCTGGCCGACGTACTCGATGCGGCACTCGGGCAACGCGGCGCGCAGGGTCGCAACACCGGCGCTGGTGGCGCGCGTGTATCGCACGTCGAGTGATGCCAGCCGCCGCAGCGCCTTCAGACGCTCCAGACCGGCATTGGTAATCTTGCTGCGATAGAGATTCAAGTCCTCGAGTTGCGTCATGCCGGCAAGCACGGGGATGCCGGCGTCCGTCACGTTCGAGCCGAGCAGGTTCAATTTCCGCAGCCCGGTCAGCCCTTCGAGATGCGCCAGCCCGGCATCCGTGATGGGCAAACCATAGAGATCGAGTTCTGTCAGCGTCCTCAGCGCGCCTACGATTTTCAGGCCGGCATCGGTCACTAGCGTGTTGCGGAGATACAACTTGGAGAGCGCGGTCATACCCTTCAGCGACTCTGCGCCGGCGTCGCCGAAGGGCGTGTCCGTCAAATCCAGAAACCGGAGGTTAACGAACGGCGCAAGACTCGCACCTTTGATTTTGGTCTGCGCCAGGCGCAGTTCTTTGAGCCCGGCTAGCGGCGCCAGGTGCGCGAGGCCCTTATCCTGCACATTGATTTCGGTCAGGAAGTGCACGCTCAAGTGCAGCTTCTCCAAGCCCGTGAGATGGCTCAGGTAGGTGAAATCGTCATTGGCGTCGAGCGCGCTGCCCGCACCGGGATTCCACATCGGGGCGGGCAGGAACAGCTCGCGCAGATGCGCGAGGTCCTGGAGCTTGATGAGGTCCTTCGGGTCGGCCAGAGTGCCAATGAGGTCGATGCCCTGGAGGTAGAAGTCGCCCGGTGGAAGATCGGCGAGATCGGCTATCGCATGCCGGCCGCCATCGAGCGTTACCGTGCCGCCCAGGCGCAAAACCCACTCCGCGGCTGCGCGATCCGCAGTCCCGGCCGAGGCGATCCTCGCGGCAAAGATCAGCCCTATGGTCGTATAGCGAAGCATGTGTCCAGCATTTCAACCATTATGTTATGATCTGACCGATGCCGAGCGGCTATATTCCCATTTTCATTTTCCTGGCGATCGCCATCGGATTTCCGGTGGTCACCATCCTCGCCGCTAAGCTCATCCGCCCGTCGGCGCCGTTCCAGGCGAAGCTCGAAGCTTACGAGTGCGGCATCAAGGCGGCGTCGGATTCGCGCGGCCGCTACACCGTGCGCTTCTACATCATCGCCATCCTATTCGTGATCTTCGACGTGGAAACCATCTTCCTGTTTCCATGGGCCGTGAAATACCGCTCGCTCGGCTGGTTCGGCGTGGCCGAAGTCATCGTTTTCCTGGCGATCCTTGTGGTGGGCTACATCTGGGCGTGGAAGAAGGGCGCGCTCGAGTGGGTGTAAAAAAGCAGCCGGCTTGCTGACACCTCCCGCCTAACACCCGCACCTAACCCCTACTCATACCGCAGCGCGTCGGTAGGATTCAATCGCGACGCCCGGCTCGCCGGCAGCATTCCGAAGATCAACCCCACCGCGCAGCTCACGCTAAACGCGATGATGATCGAAGCCGGCGATACGGGAATGCGGATGTTATCCACGAAAAGCTGCACGCTCAAGGGAATTGAGACACCCGCCAGAATTCCCAGGATGCCCCCGCTCAAGCTGATGAGCACAGCCTCGGTGAGGAACTGCGCCAGAATCTCGCTGCGCGATGCCCCCACCGCCATGCGAATGCCGATCTCGCGCGTCCGCTCCGTTACCGTCACCAGCATGATGTTCATGATGCCGATGCCCGAGATGACAAGCGCGATTGCCGAAACCAGCACCAACACCAGGCTCAGGATAGTCGCGATCTTCTTGGCGGCGTCGAGAATAGCGGTCAGGTTCTGCACGCGGTAACGCGCGCCGGGGCGGTGGCGGCTCTCGATAATCTGCTTGATCTGCTGGGTGACGGCCACGACGTCGTCGGGCGACTTCACCTGCACATCGAGCGGATCGATGCGTTCCACTTTCGTGAAGTAACGCAGCACCGTCACCGGAATCAGGATGGTCTCGGAGCCGAGTTCCGATTGGCCGAAGCTTTCCACTTTCTCTTTGAACGTTCCGATCACGGTGAATTGCAGCTCGTGAATCTTGATAATGTGGCCTACCGCGGCGGAAGCGCTCCCGTACATGCGCTGGGCCAGCTTTTCGGTCAGCAGGCCGACCTTCTGCCGGAGCGCGACGTCGCTCGAGTCGAGAAACCGCCCGGAGAGCACCACCATATTGCGCACCGGCTTGTAGAATTCGTCGGTGCCGATCACTTGTATATCCTGGTCCTTGCCGTTGAACCGCATGCGGTCGTAGGTGTTCATGATGGCGGTTGCGGCGACGATGCGGCCAGCCAGTTGCACGCGCACCGCCTCCACGTCTGCCAGCTTGATGAAATCGGCATCCACCTGGATGGAGGTCTGCTGGCTGCCAATCTCCGCCTGCGCATATACCAGGTTGGAGCCCACGCCTTCGATTTGTTCCAGGATGTAATCGCGGCTGGTGAGCGAGATGGTAACGACCAGAATGACCGATGCCGTCCCGATCACCATGCCGAGACCGGTGAGCATCGAACGGATGGGATTGGCTTTGAGAGCTTGGGCGCTGAAGCTCAGCGCCTCACCGAAGTTCATTTCCGCTTAACCGCCCGACACCTGGCGCAGCAGTTTCTCCGCGTCCGCGCGGCGCGGGTCGTCGGGGGTCAATTTCGCCGCCAGGTATTTTTCCAGCAGCGCCTTGGCCGTCTCGATATTGCGCTTGGTCTCGATGTAGGTTGCGGCGCGGGCGTACAACAGTTTGGGCGCGTTGGGAGCCAGCTCCTCGGCGGCCACGAAGGTCTTGTCGCTCTCCTCGAATCGGCCCTGCTTGGCCAGAAACTTGGCCAGATCGATCACGCGGCCCACCTGGTGCGGCGCCAGTTGCATGGCGCGGCGCAGATATTTTTCGGCATTGTGAAACTGCTTGTGCTTTTCCGCGAGGCGGGCGTGCGCGTAGTTGCCCTCGGCGGCGTCCCGTTCCGCGATGCGGTCGGCAATCTTCTGGGCTTTATCCAAACCGCCGCCGGCGAATCCCGGCGCCTCCAAGTAGAATTCGAACAGGTCGTTCACCGCCTCGGAGTTGTTCGGATCGAGCTCCACCGCTCTCTCGAAATTTTGACGCGCCTTCGAAGCATGGCCGAGCGCCGTAAACGGATTCCCGATCTCGGCCCGGCGACCGTACGCGCGGCCCAGCCAGTGGTAGTACACCGAATTATTGGGCTCGGCGTGCACCGCCTGCTGAAAGAAATCCGTGGCCCGCTTGGCATCGTCCAGCATGAAATAGTCCTGGCCGATCAGCGCCAGATCGGCCGCGCTTTCTTGCGGTACCGGCAGCAGCAACGCGAGAGACGCCTCATAATCGGTGTGTTTATACAGTTCGAGCGCGCGGTCGTATTCCCGGCCGGCTGCAAACAAGGACGCGCAAATGAGAAGCAGCAATGAAAGTAGGCGCATTCCTACGATGTCCCCGGAAACTGAAGCTATTTTAGCCTATTGGGTTGGATGATTACGAACAGCTCTTGGTTTCTACGGTTTACGGTAGTGTCCCCACTGCGTTGCTAACGAAACAACGAGCGCTCGTTTCGTGATAACTTGATGGTATGGCGCAACGAACCAGCCTCAAAGCCCTCCGAAATCTGATCGCTCAAGCCGAAAGAATCGTATCCACCACGCCCATGCCGGAAGGCCGTTCCGAGCGTGCCGCCGAGCTGCTACGTGCGGCCATCTCCCTGGCTGATGATCTACTCCTGACGCCTCCAGCGGCGATCCTGGGGGCCAAGGGCGGGAAAGCTACGCTTGCCAGTCGAGGGCCAGATTACTTTCGCAAGCTGGCAGCGAAGCGGAAGACGCATGGGGGCGGGAGGCCGCCGAGGGAAGCATTAGGTTAGTGCTGGCCCAAGGTTTCGGTCCGCGATTTCCATCCAATTGCCATCATGCAGTTGCGGAGTTTTACCTTCTGCATTTTCTTTGGCGATGTGTTTCTGTAGCGCCGCCAAACGGTCGGGATCAATGTCTATTTCTGTGGCTGCGAGGGTGCCAGAGATTTCATACTTTCCGCACTCATTACAGTGCACGTTGTGTCCGTCGCTAGGAATTATGGTGGACGTAAATTCAGACGTCTTGCAGAACGGGCAGTGATCCATGCGGGGTATTCTACCGCTGATTTGTTAAACTTTTTTCCAGCCGCCTAGCCCGGCCAGGCGACAAGCGGGGAACCCTGCCCGTTGGCGGCTATTTCAACTCGGGGAATCGCATAGGGAGCGATGGCCACATACGCCGCTTGGCGGCAATTAGAGGCAGAGTTTCGCGCGCTTGCGCCAGAATGTTCAGAACTCCAGGCCATTTGGATTGAGATCGACAAGCCCCAATGGTGGCTGCGCGGCGATGGGGCTCACCGGTTCAGATCACTGGCGGGAATCGCCGCTAGCGCGGCAAATTACCAGGGCCGCAAGTATGCGTGTGAGTACTGGCTTGATCTCGTAAAAGGCTACCTCTTGGCCTGCAGCAGTAAAATGATTGCACAGGGCACCGTTACCTCCGCTGGTAACTGGAAGAGAAAGTCTTCCGGCGAAATAGTCGATGGAATCATATTCACGATTTACGCTCCATGTGCGGCTTCCGCTGACTACTGTTTAGAGCGTGCCAGACAAACGCGCATCCGAAAACGCCCCAGAACATCTGCGCCACGCGCGAAACGCGCGGCAAAGCCCTCCGCAAAACCTCAAGGTCCAGCAACTCGCGAAAGGCGTCTTCAGGCGTTCATTGCCAGACGAAGCACGAGCGTGGCTGCCGTTCGCCGAGCCGCTAATGTCGCAAAGACAAATATGCAGGAATGGCGCAAAGGTGCGCTGTCTGACGCGTCCGTGATGTCAATACGGATTGAAGACGTTCTCAGCGGTAAAACCCCTCTCGCATAGACAGGGGTAAGAACTTTTTCTTACCCTTCTTACCCC
>JBGPKX010000332.1:0-6368 GCA_041486185.1 Bryobacteraceae bacterium
CGATATGAATCGTGCCATCGTCGGAGACATCGATTTTGACGCCCGTCTGCTCGATGATGCCGCGAATCACCTTGCCGCCTGGCCCGATGACGTCACGAATTTTATCCGTCGCAATGTTCATGGTATAGATGCGTGGCGCGTATTGCGAAAGCGTCGCGCGCGGCTCAGCGAGCGCCGTCTGCATCTTGTCCAGGATGAACAACCGCCCGCGGCGCGCCTGTTCCAGCGCCTCGCGCATGATGTTCGTGGTGATGTTCGGCACCTTGATATCCATCTGCAGGGCCGTAATGCCCTGGCGCGTGCCCGCCACCTTGAAATCCATGTCGCCGTAATGATCCTCGGCGCCGGCAATGTCGGTGAGGATGGCGTACTTGTCGTCTTCCTTCACCAGGCCCATGGCTACACCGCCCACCGCGGCAGCGGTGGGGACCCCGGCGTCCATCAGCGCCAGGCTGGCGCCGCAAACGGAAGCCATGGAGCTCGAACCGTTCGATTCGAGAATGTCGCTCACCACGCGCAGCGTGTACGGAAAAACGGTCTCATCGGGGATCATCGGAGAAAGCGAGCGCTCGGCAAGCGCACCATGACCGATTTCACGACGGCCCGGGCCGCGCATGAAGCCCACTTCGCCCACGCTGAACGGCGGGAAATTGTAATGCAACATGAAGCGCTTGGAGGCTTCGCCGGGCTCCAGCAGCTCAATGCGCTGCTCGTCGTCCTTGGTTCCCAGCGTGACTGTGACCAGAGCCTGCGTTTCGCCGCGCGTGAAGATGGCCGAGCCGTGCGTACGCGCGAGCACGCTTGTCTCGATGGTGATGGGCCTGATCTGATCGAACGCGCGGCCGTCCGGGCGGCGGCGGTCGTAGAGCATCTGGTCGCGGAAAATCCGTTCCTTCAGCACGTCGTAAAGCTTCGCCGCTTCCGGGCGCTGCTCTTCCGGCAGGGATTCGATCAACTTTTTCTTGATCTCCGCAACCTTGGCATAACTCTCGAGCTTGGGATACTTTTCGGTGTTCAGCGCGTTGGTGAGATCTTTGCGCGTCTTGTCTTCAATCTGGGTGAGAAGGTCCTTGTTGATGGCCGCTGGAGTGAAAGTCCTCTTCGGCTTCCCGGCCACCTGGACCATTTTCTGGATCGCCGCCGTGATCTTGCTGCAGCACTCGTGGCCGTACTCAATGGCCTTGAGTACGTCCGCCTCGGAGACCTGCTGCGCGCCGGCTTCCACCATCACGATGCCGCCTTCGGTGCCCGCAACCATGATATTGATCTTGGATTCGCGCGCTTCCGAATATGTTGGGTTGGCGATGCAACGCCCGTCCACCAGGCCCACGCGCACTCCGCCCAGAACGTGGGCGAATGGAATATCGGAAATGGCCAGCGCGGCGCCTGCGCCAACCACGGCCAGAGACGCCGGATCCTGCTCCGGATCGGCCGATAGCACCATGGCGATGATCTGCGTCTCGTTTAAATAGCCTTCGGGGAACAGCGGGCGGATGGGCCGGTCAATCAGGCGGCTGGTGAGAACTTCTTTTTCCGAAGGCCGGCCTTCGCGTTTGATGAAGCCGCCCGGAAACTTTCCGGCGGCATAAGTGTATTCACGGTAATCCACCGTGAGCGGGAAAAAGCCGGCGCCCGGTTTCGCTTCTTCGTTGGAACACGCCGTTACCAGAACCGCGGAGTCTCCAGAGCGGACAACAACCGATCCGTGTGCTTGGCGGGCGATCCTGCCCGTCTCCAGCGTAATTTTCTTACCGTCTAAATCTACTTCGAATGTGTGCATCTCGATAATCTCCCAGGGCCGGGCATCAGCCTCGGCCGGGTATCATGCGTGAGACGCGAGTTGACAGGAATTGCGGAAGGCGGCGAATCGGTCTTGGGGCGAAACTCGGTTCACCCCCTTAACGAGCGCTCTCTAGTGACGGATGGCGAGCTTTTGCAGAACGTTCTTATAACGTTCCGGGCTGGTATTTTTCAGATACGTCAGAAGCCGGCGCCGCTTGGCGACCATAATCAACAAACCTCTACGCGAGGCGTGGTCCTTTTTATGCGCCTTGAAGTGATCCGTGAGCTGGAGGATACGCCCGCTCAGGAGAGCAATTTGTACTTCTGGAGAACCCGTATCGGATTTGTGGGTCTGATTCCTAACAAGAATCTGCCGCTTTGCGTCTGTCGCCAATGCCATTCTAGAGCTTGCTGCTCCTTGTCTACTCTTTATCTCGTTTTGATACGTTTAATAGGATAACACAACCTCGCCCGGCTTATCGAAGGTTTATGGGCGCGTCCCGGTGAAACCCCAGACCTCAATGGTTGGGCCCACGGCTCGGGTTACCCGGCTAATAAACCCGGAAACAAAACACCTGGTTCGACTCGCTTGGCGTAATCGAATATTCCCCGTTCTCCAGCCCCTCTTCCACCTCGATCTTGTAGAGGTCGTCCGCCAGGCGTGTCACGTTCCGGCGGATGGGCCGGGCCGTCTGCTTCTTCTTGCGCTGGAACAGGACTTCGCGGCGGCCGTTTTTCGATTCGAGCTTGTAGATCTCGAGCTTTTCGGGAACGATCTGCTCGGTGCGGATCAGGAAGACCGGGCTGGCCAGCGGCGTCGTCGCCGCCGATGTGGGGCCAGCGATTACATAGAGCACCTCGTCCTTGCGGTTCTCCTGTTTGGCTTCGCCGGCTTCGGTTGCAACCAGACTATCGGCGTGGACTAGATAGGGAAGGTCTGGCTTCTCGGGCTGAGGCCCGTTGTACTTCTGGCCGAACAAAGCCGTGGCGCAAATGAGCATGAGTACAAATCGTTCCATCATTTGTTTCTGATTTTATCTGGTTGCCAGCCACGGTTCCAAGGCCGGGCTCTTGAAATCGCGGATTTCCAGATCGACACCCGGCAGCTCGTCATGCGTCGTCTGGACGCCTATCACGGCCATCCCCGCCGCCCGCGCCGCCTGGATCCCGGTGAAAGAATCTTCGAAGACCACGCAATCGCAGGGCGCTGCGCCCAGCAGCCCGGCCGCGCGCAGATAAATGTCGGGATGCGGCTTCGCATTGGCCACCTGATGTCCGTCCACCACGGCCCGGAAATACGGCCGCAGTCCCGCGGCTTCCAGCAGAAACTCGACGTTCTCCGGCTCGGCGTTGGTAGCCAGGCCTACCGGCTGGTGGCTGTGCCGCTTAAGAAACTCGCGCAGACCGGGTACCAGCGCTTCGTTCATCACCGGCCCTATGGTCTCGCGAAACAGCCGCTCCTTGGCGGCGCCGTGCGCCCGTACCTCATCGAGCGTCAGGTGCTCGCCGAAGAAGTCCCGCACGATATCGTCGTTGCGCCGCCCATACATGCGCTGCTGCATGGCCTCATCGGTCGCGATTCCAAAGCGCCGGTTATACTCGGCCCAAACCTTGCGGTGAACCGGATTGGAATCGACGATCACGCCGTCCATATCCAGGATCAGCGCCAGTTCACGTGCCAAGCTCGCCTTCCATCCAGTTCAGATAATTTTTCGCGCCATCAATCACCGGTAACGCGATCACCTCCGGCACTTCGTAGGAATGCGCCTGCTCCAGCGCCGCTCGCAGGGCCTGGAACCGATCTCTGGAAGACTTGATCACCAGCAGCCACTCCGGCGAGTCTTCGATTTTGCCTTTCCACCGGTAAAAGCTCCGCATGCCCTCCACCACGTTCACGCACGCCGCCAGCCGCTCCTCCACCAGCCGGCGCGCAATCGTTTCGGCCTCAGACGCGCTCGACGCCGTGCTGAACACAACAATTTTGTCCGTCATATTTGATTTTCGTGCAGAAGAATCTTCATCCGATGGTACTATTTATTTTTCGGACGATTCTTCGTGAGATCCTCGGTCACAAAGCTAGGTTACGCAGTAGCGGTTCTGGTGGCCGCCAGCTATGCGTTCGTCACTCTGCGCAGCGGCATTCCGGCATTAATTCAGAAGCGGCAAGAGATCCTTACGCTCGAGAAGCAGAACGCCGATCTGGCGAGGCAAATCGAGTTCCGGCGTACGCGCATCCAGCGGCTGCGCGAGGACGAATCGGAACAGGAACTCGAGATCCGGCATCGTCTCAAGCTGGTTCGCCCCGGAGAAAAGGTTTTCATCCTGCAAGAGCCGCTGGCCCAGAAGAGCCCCGCGACGCGACCCTGATCACGCCCCTACTTCGTCGGTTGGGATCGAGTTTCACCGCTCGGCCAAGACCCGCACATAACATGATCCGCACAAGACAAGGTGAGATTTCGCGCTCATCCCAGAGGCGCGGCGCTTTCTCCAGCCAGCACTCCGGAGTGGAACTGCCATCACCCGCCGGTTGCTATACTGGCTTCTCGTCATAGCTTCGCTCGCCGTGCATCAACCTCAACCGGTTTTCCACGCAGTGACCATACGCCCTCGCGAATATCGCCCAACGATACTCCCCCTGATCGGCCTCCTGGCCTTCTCCCTGTGTGCCGGAGCGCAAACCGCGCCCACACGAACCGATTCCATCGTAGTAACAGGAACCTGGGAGCCATTGGAGTTGGACGAACTGGATCGCTCGGTCACCGTGCTGCCCGTGCGCGCCGACGAGATCCTGCTCAATAGCTGGATGGATGTGCTGCGACTCGATCCCTCGCTCGATCTGCGCGAGCGCGCGCCGAACGGTGTGCAGTCGGATATTTCGATTCGCGGCGCGAATTTCGGCCAGACGCTGGTTTTGCTGAACGGCATCCGCATCAGCGACGCACAGTCGGGGCATCACAATCTCGACTTACCCATTCCGCCCGCGGGCATCGCGCGCGTCGAGGTGCTGCGCGGCTCGGGCTCGACTCTTTACGGATCGGACGCAGTTGGTGGTGTCATCAACGTCATCACCGATCCGCCCGAGTCCTCCTCTTTCAGCCTGCGCACCTCCGCTGGAAACTTCGGCGTCAACCAGGAGCGCGGTGCGCTGTCGCTGGTGCGGGGCAGCCTGGCCGAGCAGCTTACCTTCTCCCGCGATTTTTCGAGCGGCTTCCGTCCCGATCGGGACTATCGCAATCTGGCCTTTGGTTCCTCCACGCACTGGCTGTCATCGCTCGGCGCGAGCGATGTCACACTGGCTTACGATGACCGCCCCTTCGGCGCCGATCAGTTCTACGGCAATTTCAATTCGTGGGAAGACACCAAAACCTGGTTCGCTTCCCTGCGCCAGGCCATCGGTGAGAATACGGAGGCGTCGTTGGCTTTTCGCCGCCACAGCGATCTGTTCGTCCTTTTCCGCGATCAGCCGGAAATCTTTACCAACCATCACTATGTCGAAAGCTATGTGGCCACGCTGCGCCGTAGCGAGAAGCTTTCCGAAAACGTCAGGCTGCACTACGGCGGCGAATTCTATCGCGACACCATCGTCAGCAATAACCTCGGCAACCACCAGCGCGACTACGGCGCCGGGTACGCTTCCCTCGATGTGCGCGCGCTGCACCGCTTTTCATTTTCCGCCGGCGTGCGGGAAAACGTCTACGGGTCTAGTGCCGAGACCTCGCCCAGCGTGAGCGGCGGCGTGTGGCTGAACTCCCACTTGAAACTGCGCGCCAGCGCCAGCCACGCCTTCCGCCTGCCCACCTACACCGACCTCTACTATCACGACCCAGCCAATGCCGGCAGCCCGAACCTGCGGCCCGAGCGCGCCTGGAGCTACGAAACCGGGCTGCAATGGACTCCCGCCGCGCGTCTGCGTGCCGACCTTGCCGTGTTCCACCGCCGCGAGCGCGATGGCATCGATTTCGTGCGCCAGTCGGCAAACGATATCTTCCGCGCCACCAATGTCGACCGCCTGCGGTTCACCGGCGTGGAAGCCGCAATCGACGCACGGCTATCGTCTTCCGAGAGCGTGGCCGTCCGTTACACCGCCATCCACGGCGCGCAGGCGGCGTTCGTCGATCTGACCTCGAAGTACGTGTTCAATTACCCTTCACAAAATGCCGTGGTGGAATGGCGCGGCAGCTTCGCGCATAATCTGCTGGCGCGCACCCGAGTCGGCGTCCTCAATCGCCGCGCGCGCAATCCCTATGCGCTTTGGGACGTATACGGCGCCTGGGGCGAACATGCCATCCGCCCCTTTTTGCAGTTCACCAATATCACGGCAACGCGATACGAGGAAATCCCGGGCGTGGTGATGCCGGGCCGCGCGGTTGTGGGTGGCGTGGAGTGGTCGATCGGCTGGAAGTAGCTCAGCCTTTGTAATACCAGTCGAGGATGCGGACGTCGATTCCTGTCCCCTCGAGCGCCTTCTGAAACACGCTGAGATCCGAACCGCGGTAATGATACGGATAAACGATCTTCGGATGGAATGCGCGCACCGCCTCGGCGGCTTCATCGGGCGGCATGGTGTACGGCAGGTTCATGCACAC
>JBGPKX010000333.1:0-6318 GCA_041486185.1 Bryobacteraceae bacterium
GACGAGATCGGACGCTTGCAGCGAAACTTCCAGGGATTGATCTGGGGCTTCGTGGCCGCCTGGGCCATCCTGCTGCTCTACACGTTGATGCTGACAGCGCGCGAGCGCAAGATTCGCCGCGAGATGGAGCGGCTTAAGAGCATGATCGAGGAAACCGAGAAGAAGTAGCGCTGCACATTAGTCTCCTTTATGAACCGAAGGCATCTGTTACGAACAATCGCAGGCGCGGGCGCAGCCGTCACGCTTACCGATGGCGCACGCCAGGCGGAGGCACAGGTCACCCGCGCGACCCGTGGTCTTCCCTCCCCCAAAATCCGCGACGTTTCGGTGATCGCCACCGCGCCCGCCGGGCTGCGGCTCACGGTTGTCAAGATCACCACCGATCAGGATGGCCTCTACGGTTACGGCTGCGGCACGTTCACGCAGCGCGCCGAGCTGGTGAACGCCGCCGTCGAGAAATATTTGAAGCCGTTCCTCATCGGCAAGCCGGCGGACCGTATCGAAGACACCTGGCAGGCTCTCTACAACAGCTCTTACTGGCGCAACGGCCCGGTGCTGAACAATGCTATCAGCGGCGTGGACCAGGCGTTGTGGGACATCAAAGCCCGGCAGGCCGGCATGCCGGTTTATCAGGTGCTGGGCGGCAAATGCCGCGAGGCTGTGGATTGCTACACGCACGCCGAGGGCGAGGAGATTTCCGAAACCATCGACAACGCGCGGAAGTTCATGGCGCGCGGTTTCCGCCACGTGCGCGTGCAGGTGGGCGTGCCCGGAATGGAGGGATACAGCGCGCCGCACGGTGGAGCGCGCATTCCGTCGCTGCATTCCGAGCCGGTCTTTGAGCCGCGGCCCGCGGCGCGGCGGGCGCTCGAATTGTTCGCGGCCTGCCGCAAGGAGCTGGGCTGGGAGGTCGAGCTGCTGCACGACATGCACGAGCGCTACACGCCGAATCTGGCGGTGCAGCTCGTCAAGGACGCCGAGCCGTTCAAGATGTTTTTCATGGAAGATCCGCTCTCACCCGAGCAGATCGACTACTTCCGCCAGATCCGCCAGCAGTGCTCGACGCCCATCGCCATGGGCGAGCTGTTCAACAGCCCGCACGAGTGGACGCCGCTGATTCGCGACCGCCTGATCGACTACATCCGCATCCATGTCTCGCAGGCCGGCGGCATTACGCCCTGCCGCAAGATCGCGGCATTCGGCGAGTTGTTCGGCGTGCGCACCGCGTGGCACGGACCCGGCGACGTCTCGCCCATCGGCCATATGGCCAACGCCACGCTCGACATCGTGTGCCCCAACTTCGGTGTCCAGGAGTATTCCGGGTTCAACGATGCGCTGCGGGAAGTGTTCCACGGCTGTCCGGTGCTGAAGAACGGCTACGTCTACGTCAACGAAGCCCCGGGCTGGGGCATCGAAGTGGACGAAAAGCTCGCCGCCAAGTACCCCTACGGCAGCCTCGAAGAGGAAGAAAAGCGGCGGCTGAACGGCGGATGGGACGAGATCCGCAAGCGCGACGGAACCATCATCAATCAGTAGCGGTTGCTATACTGGCACAAGATCCCGCGAGCCCGGAGAGATGGCCGAGTGGTTGAAGGCGCACGCTTGGAAAGCGTGTATAGGGGAAACTCTATCGAGGGTTCGAATCCCTCTCTCTCCGCCAGATACCAGAAACGGGACCGTCTCCTGCAAAGTGTCCGTCATTTGTGGCACTTGCGGAGTTCGATAAGTCGCAGACCCTCAAAAGGCTCACGGAAGCACATCCGCAACTCTCCCGCCTGCCATGTTGTCTGCTCCAGGACAAGCCGAAGCAAGCGACGCTGTTCGCTGGCTGGTTGCTCATCGAACGGTTCAGCCGCTTTGCTCGTGACGAGCATGAGGTCGAGGGCTTCTGTTGCGGGCGCCATCGCTTTGGACTGCGCCTCGTTGGTTCTCGTGCGAAGATGCTGCTGATTCTGACGGATCTCTGCGGCTTTTCTGTCATACGTGCTCGTGTCGATCCGGTGATCTAGCCGGTCTTCATAGAGGGTCTCCAGCCACGCGTCAAGCCGTTGCAGTTCAGATTCATTTCTCCGTAGTGTCTCCTCGGTCGCCGCTTGTTCCCTCGTCTCGTTCGTGATTGGTTCATCCTGTAACCAAGCGGCGACCTCGGCGGGAACCACAAGGTCACGCAAGCGCGAAGCGAAATGGGCTTCAAGCGTTTCTGGACGGGTATAGGGCTCCGGGTACCTCCCACGGTAGCCGGTGCAGAGGTAATAGACGTAGCGTCCCTTTTTTACCTCACCAACCAGCGAGCAACCGCAATGACCGCACCTGATCAATCCTGAGAATGCAAAGTCGTGTTTGCCCTTTCGATGCTTTCTTTCGTGTCGTCCGTCGAGAATTTCCTGGCACTGTTCCCAAACGGCTTGTGTTACCACCGGCTAGTTCCGGTTCCTCGCGGTCTTGCCAAACCGTCGGCCCAGGATCATCTTCACCAGCAAATGATCGGTTCCATGGGTGATGCCCACCCCCACACCAAAGTTGAACTCCCACTGAGGTGATCGATTCAAATGCACGAACGGCACGATCTGCTGCTGCTGCTCGCGCAAGGGATCGAAGTTCCCGACCGGGCCCAGTTCGCCGTAATATTCCAAGCCCGCGTTGACCTTTTTCGTGATGTCGTAACCCGCCTTGAAGTTCGGTGAGAAGACCACGCCTTGGCTTACGCTCGGCCCGTGAAAGCTCCGGTCGAGGGTGGGATTACGAGAGATACCAGCGCCGGATCTGCTTGTCGATAATCGGCCGGATCTCTAGCGTCCATGTATCGGGGGAAAAGGCGTAACGCTGGTAGCCAAACTCGAGCGACAGGCTCACGCCTACCGGCCAGTGCCAATCCTCGGGCACGCGCGCGCGGCCGGATGTGGTCGCCCACCCACTGCCAGCCGTCCTGGTTGGGATTCATGCTTGTAAAGATGTAACTTAATTGGCTCTTACTGGTCTCGCCGATCAATCGGCTGAATTGTTCGTCCGTGCCGAAGTCTCGAATGACCCAGCACTTGCTGGATGGGAAAAGACTAAGAACTCTGAAACATTTTGATGAAACCCTGCGCCGGGTAGCGTCCGTCTACCACACATCAGCCGAAGATCATGAAGAAAGACTGGGACCTGTTCACTGTTCTTCTGTTCACACTCCTCGACTATGCCGAACAGCCTCCGACTTTCATCCAAAACGTGGGTTCGATCAATAAGACATGACCGGAAAAAATAGAATCTTGCTGGCCAAGATCGCGGCTGTGCTCGCAGTTCCAGCTATCATTTATGCCTATGCCGAAGGACCGGATGCCGGCCTTGCGGGCGTGCCTGGTGAAGCCAACTGCACGTACTGTCATTCCCGGGGTGGAGGCGGATCCGGCAGTGTGAAGGTCACTTTCCCCAAGGGCCAGACTTACACCCCGGGCATCACGCAGCACGTGGTGGTGACGGTAGCCGATCCGAATCAGCAGCGGTGGGGCTTCGAGTTGGCAGCCCGGCATTCCAGCGACACCACCGCTCAAGCAGGGACCTTCACACCGGGGTCCGATGGCTACACGCAGATCGTCTGCACCCAGACGACGTTTCAGACGGAATCTTTCGGGTCTTGCGACTCCTCGATGCCGCTGCAATATATCGAGCACACATGGAACGGCACGCGCCCCGGTCAGAAGCAGTCCGCGAGCTTCGCGTTCGACTGGACTCCTCCGTCCAGCAACGTCGGCAACATTGTCATTTACGTGGCCGGCAACGCTGCTAACGGCGATGGAAGCCCGGGGGGTGATTACATCTATCTGGCGAACTACACCTTGACTCCGGCCCAGGCCCAAAGCAGCAAACCTGCGATCGCCACATCCAATGGCGTTGTCAATGCCGCGGGCTATCAATCAACGATATGCGCGGGTTCCTGGGTGAGCATCAAGGGAACCAAGCTGGCCAACAGCACCCGTACCTGGCGCTCCAGCGATATCTTGAACGGCAAGCTCCCCACCTCGCTCGACGGCGTGAGCGTCGAGATCAACGGAAAACCGGCGTATGTCCAATACATCAGCCCCACGCAAATCAACGTGGAATCGCCGTCAGATACAGCCTCCGGTCCGGTCAATGTGCAGGTGACGAATAACGGCACGACCAGTGACCCCATGACCGCACAGATGCACTCAGCCTCTCCGGCATTTTTCTTGTGGGCGGGCAAGTATGCCGTCGCTACTACGCCCACCTACGGCTATGTAGGTCCCCCGAAACTTTTCTCCGGAGTTACGACCGCGCCGGCCAAACCCGGCGACATCATCATACTCTGGGGCACCGGCTTCGGGCCGACCAAACCGTCGGTGGTCGCGGGCGTCGTGCCAAGTACCGTGATCCCCTCCGGGCAAACTGCCAACCTGGCGAATTCCTTGAAAGTGCTGATCGGGAATGTGTCCGCCAAGGTGATTGGCGCCGCGCTCAGCCCGGACAACGCCGGCCTCTACCAGATTGCGGTGGAGGTTCCCGCCGGGACGCCGGGTGGCGATCAGCCGGTTGTCGCGGAAGTTCTGGGCCTGCAATCTCCGTCTGGCGTTTCCATCAACGTGCAGCCATAGGGAAGTGTTGCAACTTTGAAAACGGCGACGGAAATCGGCCCGAGATGAACTCTGTATCGAGGTCTCAGGCAGGCAGATCGAACAACTTGTCGATGAACTGATTCTGTTTACGAACATCATTGCCGCTGACCCACCGCGCCTGCCCCTTCCGGATCATGTGCATCGCTTCGTATCCCTCACGCCAGACCGTAGTGTGATCGGCCTCCAGGCCGCGTTCATTGAGTAGCTCTTCGACATCGCGGAGCGAGAGCGAGTACCGAAGATACCAGCGCCTCGCGCAAACAATTAGTTCCGGAGCCGTCTGTCGCCACTTGAAGATCGCCGGTCGGGTTGCTTTTCTCACGCTCTTTTCAGGCTACCAACCGCCGTTCGCCATAGTTGCAACACATCCCCAAAAGGTGCTTATGCCCCATTTGCCAGCGAAGTGGATCAAGGTGACCTGCCAAAAAACTGAACCTACCAGGCTGTGTCCTTTTTGGGCTGCAGCGACCAGAGGTATTCGACAATGCGGCTGACCTCTTCGTCGGTAAGCATCTGTCTCCATGCCGGCATGTATAGCGGTGGTGCGGGCCTCTTGGCATCCGCCAGTGGTGGCATTTTTCCGTTCCGGATGATGTTGGCGACTTCCGGTTTGGTGTAGTCGTCAGCCACGTGCAGAAGCGACGGCACCTCGCCACCCTGGCTGTTCGGGTTGGATAAGCCGCCCTGCACCTGCAGACCATGGCAACCCACACAGCCAAATCGCGAGAAATTCTGTTTTCCGGCTTCGATCAAGGCAGCTTCGGCAGTCAGGCCTTTGGGCCGTCCCATCAGGATCTGCCTGACGTCATCCGCCGTGGCGATGTTCAGGAATTCGATCAACGCCTTGCGCTCGTTCGGGTTCAGCTCATAAGCCGGCATCAAGCTCCCGGGAGAGATCATGTCCGGATTCACCAGTTGCTCGTCCAGCCACCCGATCGAATGGCGCTTCGTAACGCCGGCAAGGTCCGGGCTGTCGGTGCGGCCGCCGGCACCACCGATGCTGTGACAGGCAATGCAGTTCTTCTCGGCGAACAGTTTTCGTCCGAACTCGGGACTGGGTATTAACCGCACGCTGGAATAGTACGCACCCATCTGCTCGCTGGTGAGCGAGAGCATATAGAAGGTGAGGGCCCGCGCCTGTTCGTCGGTGAAATGGAAGTTGGGCATGGGCGAACTGGGCGAGAGCGAGTTGGGCTCCAGGAAGTGCCGCTTGAGCCATTCCGGTTGCCGGTGATTGGCGCCTTCTTCGGTCAGGTCCGGCCCGATGCTGCCGCCCACGCCGTCCAACTTGTGGCAGCCGCGGCATCCGTGGGTCTCGAAAAGTCTGCGGCCTTCCGCCAGCTCCGGTACACCCGGGACGTCGCCTTCCTTGTGGCAGCGGCCGCAAGAGGCGCGCAGGTAATCCTTCGACAGCAGCGGCTGCGACCAGAATGCCACACGGCCGTGCGCGTTGGTCTTATCCACCGCCAGGCCTTGGCCGCCATGGCAAATGGTGCAGCCGAACTTAGAGGCCGGGTGCGGGCCGACGTTCGGATGATAAGTGAACGGCTGTTGCCCCTTCGCCATCGTGGGATCGTCCACACCGAGGTGGCATGTAGTGCAACGGTCCACCCGCTGCAGGCCGGGCAGCAGCACCTGCCGGATCGAGACGCGACTCGCCAGCACGGCATCTTTGGCCGCGGCGGTCGGCTCCTGTTGCGCTTCC
>JBGPKX010000334.1:0-6262 GCA_041486185.1 Bryobacteraceae bacterium
ATGCGCCAATCCCCCACCGAACACACGGCTCGGCCCTCACGCCCGATGAGACGGAATTGTGGATCAGCGATCAGGTGGGCAAGAAGCTGTTCATTTTCGATGCCACGAAAATGCCCCCGGCTCCCAAGGGCCAGGTCGAGTTGTCCCAAGGCGGTCACGGCTGGGTCTCGTTTAGTCTAGATGGTCAATACGTATGGACCCACACGCCCGACGTCTTCGACAGCAGGACCAAGAAGCTGGTCGCCACATTAAAGGACGAAAACGGGAAGCCGGTGAGCGGTTCAAAATTCATCGAAGTCCATTTTCGCGACGGCAAAGTCGTCCAAGTGGGCAACGAATTCGGACTGGGACGCAAATAGCCCGTCAAGGTTTTTCGAGCAGCTCATCCACACGCCAGTACTGTGTCCGCGTCTGGTTCGCGGCGCGTACTCGGCTCACCATCTCCGCTGTGATCGGTTCGGGAGGTGCGCCGAACTGCCTGCGGACGTACGACAGCAGGGAAGCCACCTCCGTGTTCGAGAGGATCTGCCCGAATCCAGGCATTTCCCGATCGTAGGTTTTCCCGTCCACTATCATCGGACCGCGGACGCCGTGCAGCACGACCCGAATGAGCCGACTCTCCGGTCCGGTCACCCACGGCGAGCCGGCCAAAGCCGGGGCGTCACCCATTCTCTGCCCGTCATACTGATGGCAAGCTGCGCAGTAACTCTGGAATTGAATCCGGCCGGGCTCCGCATGGGGCAAGCGAACTTGCCGCCGATGGGCCCCGCAACCGGCCAGTAACACCAGCAAACAAAAACGGGTCACAGAAAGAACGCGATATTTCGGGACTGTCGCTCCAGCCATGTCGGTCAGATTCTACCGTAGAGGAATTGTGAGAGAACAGACGCCGCTGCTCGGGATCGAGCCCTTTGAATGAGACGGCTTGGCCTGGGCTTTCGCAAGTTCGGCACGCTCGGATTGTTGTGCTCTCGGGGAACCATCCCAACCCACGCCGCCAGATCTCGCCCTCTCCGAAATCCGCTTCCGTTGCCGATCGCAGCAACCAAAGCTGTGGCGGTTAGTTGGGAGCGATTACATAGATCTTGAGCTACTGCTGACGCCTGCAGGTGGCCGCCGTGGTCAGCCGCCAGCGAGGGCCAGCCGGAACGCGACCATCTCGTTGCCGTTGCGCACCAGTAGACGGTCGCCCACCAGCACCGGGTGGTTCCAGGTCTTACCCTCCATCGCCGGGACCCGCGCAAGTTCCGTGAACTGGTCGGAGGCCGCTCTAACCAGCGCGAGTTCGCCCTCCTCCGACAGCACCAAGAGCAAGCCCTGATCGCGCAACAGGACGAGTTGGCCGGCGCCGTAGCGTCCGCCCTTCCACTTGCGCTTGCCGTCCTTGGCGTCGATGCACGCGAGAATGCCGCCGTCGAAGCCTAACACATGGCCATCGTAGACGACGGAGTCGTTAAAGCTGGGCTTCAACCCGGCCGACGTCCACCGCTCTTCGGTGGTCCAACCGCCGGGTCCGTGGGCAACCGCGATGCGTCGCATGCCGACTCCGCCCATTGCGTCGCCGGCAGTGATTAGAAGATCGCCATCCGCCGTCACGGCCGGCTGCATAATACGGGTATCAGATGGCCACGAGTATTTCCAAAGTAGCTTGCCGTCCGCCGGTGTGACACTCGTGGCGCCGAGCGCGCTCATCAGCAGGATCTGCTGTACGCCGTCAATGGTCACGAGATGTGGCGAGCTGTAGCTATCGCCGCCGCCCTTCGGGCCGAACCAGCGCGGCGCGCCGGTGGCGAGGTCGTAGGCGACGAGCTTGCCGGCGGTGGCCACGATGACGATGTCGCCAAGTACCAACGGCGAGCTCGCGAAGCCCCAGCCTGGAACCTTCACGGCAGTGTCGGACGCAGCGTTGCGCGACCATAACACTGCGCCATTACGGGCGTCGAGCGCGTTCACAATCCCGGTGGCGCCAAATGTGTACACGCGGCCGTCGTGGAGGGTAGGTGTCGCGCGCGGGCCTGCACCGGCATTCGATTCCCAGAACCGGGCTGCGTCGCGGTGTGCCCACACCGGATTGCCGGTAGTCGCGTTGTAACAGGTAACGATCTCCTCGTCACCACGCTGCTCCTGGGTGTAGAGAAGGTCGCCGCCGACCGCGAAGGACCCCCAGCCCGGTCCGATTGGTCGGCGCCATAGTTCAACCGGCCGTGAAGTGGACCAGTCGGTCTCGATCCGTGTGCCGGGGATGATGCTGTCGCGGCCGGGTCCGCGAAAGCCAGGCCATTCGGCTTCTGTCTTCGCTGTCATGTGGGCTGCCACGGGAGTTGGCGGGAGCGCAACCGGCTGCTCTTTAGGTTGGCGGGCTACGAACCGTTCCCCGGGACTTTTGGCAGGCATCGGAGCCGCCGGCGGTGGGAGTGGGAGTGCCGAAAGCCGGCCGCCGGATTGCGCCACAAGCCGTTCCTCGTGAGTCTTCGACCAACGCCAGGCGAAATCCGAATGGCCTTCGCCACTCATGCCATTGGTCCGCAGCAGCGTACATCCTCCGCATGCAAGCAGGATGGCCGCGACCATTGACGCGCGCCGAGGCCCAGCGGATAGGCGGTGGCCGACGACTGCCCCGACGACGAGGGCGAGGCTCATGACCGGGATGGAGTAGAAGGGGAACATGAACCCCATCATCCCCGTCGCAATCGACTTGTCGATGACGCGCGACGTCGCGACCGACGCGACGATCATCAGGACGATAGCGCCCCAGCGTTCGAGATGAGGCGCCCGGCTGAAGAACGCCCACCACACGAGGACCGCCAACCCGGCTGAGAGTCCTCCAAACATGCAGTAAATGAGGGCATCCGGCACGACCATGGGTACGCCAAACATGATCAGCCACTGCAGCAGCACGGCGACAACGCCGGGCCACAGCCGGAGCTGCTGCACGCGATTCCGTTCGCCTTTCTGTGTGAGGGTCATAATGATTTGATACGTTCTGCACCGGCACGATGTTCCCGCGATTTCACCTCCGGCTACGGCCTCGGCGACTAATCACGGCGGCCTCACGCAAAGTGGCCGCCCGCCCGCAACTCAGGTGTGTCTGTGGGCCTTCACGCTTCAGGTGGGTCAGGCTTGAGTTGGCAGTAGGGAAGGACAGGATATCTGCGCGCTCACCAGAACCGGTCTCAAGCCGCGCCTGGTCGCCTAGCGTTTACCTGTCGGGTGCCTGGCCGATTCGGCGTATTTGGCCTGGGAAACGCGGTTTGCTGATTGTGGCTTGCTGAGGCCGATTACTTTTGCGAAATCCCCTTGTAACTCACAATCAAATCGTGAGTGGGTGACCAGCGCCCCGCAGAATAGGGCGACGTTTGTCAGGCGGCTGATGGAAATCTTTAGCAAGCTCGCGTATCACCCGGACATAAGCCCGTGTTGTACTTTGCCAGTAGTTCCGACGCTGGAGTTCCTCCAGCATCATGTTTCGTAAACGGGTCACAGAGGCCTCCTTTTTCTGTGACCCACACACTACTCCCATTCACGGCTGCAGAACTCACCCGCACGCGTAGCGTCCGCCGCGCAAGCGGCTTACTTGAAACGCCGGTGTCTCCGCGAATATTGATTCCGGGACGGGTGGCGATTAATCTCGTGCGCCATCGTCACGGAAGGGATCACAGGTGTTATCCAGATCGCTTCGCATCAACGCCGCAGGGTTGATCCATCCGAAAATAACAGAATAGAGCGAGGATGTCCGCCATTATCGGAACGTATTCCGCTTCAGGCCGGAACGCGCGTCCAGTATTGCACTGCCGGAAGAATCCATACCACACCTTGCAAAGAAGCCATTCCGATTTGGGCCCTATGGACCACGCCATCGCCCGGGCCACCGCCGAGCTTGGCCAGTATGTGATAGTGGAAGATTGTCTCACCGATCACAGGAACGCAACCAGTTGCGCGATGCAAGTAGGGTGACATTCTTTCGCCATCTCGCATTGGGGGTCGCTGCCGGCGCGCTACTGAGCATCTGGCTGGCGGTGGCGCAGACTCCCGAGAAGGAAAACGATGTCAAGAACCCGGTTGCCGGGAAGCCGGAAGCGGTTTCGGCCGGCCGGAAGCTATTCCTCGAGAGTTGCAGCGGGTGCCACGGCGCTGAGGCTGAAGGCGGGCGGGGACCGAATCTCGCGCGGGGCGACCGCGTCCGCGGGGTAACGAACCGGCAGGTATTCAGTACCATCCGGGACGGAGTGAGAGGGGGCGATATGCCGCCTTCGCGTCTTCCTGATGAGCAGGTCTGGCAAATCCTCGCGTACCTGCGCGATCTGACCGCGACGGCGTTCGAAAGTTCCGTGCCAGGAGACATCCGCGCGGGTGGCGAACTCTTCTCTGGAAAAGCGGGATGTTCGGGGTGCCACAGCATACGCGGGCGGGGCGGTTTCCTCGGTCCCGATCTATCGAACATTGGCCGCACGCGCTCGTTCCTGCAGTTGCGTGAGTCACTGCTGGACCCGGATGCGCAAATCACGGAAGGCTACCGCGGCGTCGCCGTCACCACGAACTTTGGAGGGAAAATCGCCGGGGTCGCGCTCGACAACACAAACTACGCGATCGACATTCTGGACGCGCAGGGCAACTTGCATCTCTTGCGCAAACAGAATCTCCGCGAATTAGTGTTCCAGAAGAGTTCACTGATGCCCCACGATTATGCCAAGCGTTTGAGTGAATCGGAAACGCAGAACTTGCTGGCGTTCCTCGGCCGTCAATCAATGCGGGACGTGGCACCGCCCGTGATCCCCGCCGCGGCGCCAACCGCTGTGACGCAACGCGACTCCGATCTCATTCGCCAGAGTCCGGGACAGGACTGGCTCACTTATGCGGGCGATTACGCGGCGCACCGGCACAGCCCGCTGAGCGAGATCACGCGGGACAACGTGAGCTCTCTGGCACCGAAGTGGGTGTATCACATCGAGAAGGCTTCCCATCTCGAAGTCACTCCCCTGGTCTATGAAGGCGTCATGTACGTAACCAACAGCAACGAAGTGGACGCATTGGACGCCCGGACCGGCCGGCGGATCTGGATGTGGCGCGATGAGCAGGCCAAGGTCTCCGAGGTCAATCGCGGGATGGCCATTTTGGGCGACCGGCTCTTTTTCGTAACCAGCGACGCCCAATTGGTAGCTATCAACCGCAAGACTGGGGGCACGCTGTGGCAAAAAGAGTATGCCGACACGAAGCGTGGACAATCCGCCACCATGGCGCCGTTGGCAGTGGAGGACAGGGTGATAGCGGGTGTGGCCGGTGGCGATGGCGGCACGCGTGGTTTCGTGGCGGCGTTTTCGGCAGCCACGGGAGAGGAGTTATGGCGCTTCTGGACGGTACCAGCCAAGGGCGAACCGGGGGCCGAGTCCTGGGGCAGTCTTGGACCGGAATGGGGAGGCGCGGCCACCTGGTTGAGTGGAACGTACGATCCGGACTTAAAGTTGCTCTACTGGTGCACTGGCAATCCGTGGCCGGACTTCTACGGCGGGAAACGTCAGGGAGACAATCTGTATTCTGACTCTCTGATCGCACTCGATGTCCGCACCGGAAAGCTGAAATGGTATTTCCAATTCACGCCGCACGACACGCATGATTGGGATGCGCAGGCATGGCCTGTCTTGGTGGATCTTCCTTGGCAAGGGCGCACACGCAAACTAGTGCTGCACGCCAACCGCAACGGGTATTTTTATATTCTCGACCGGACCAACGGTCAGTTTTTGCGGGCCACTCCCTACGTGCAATTGCTGAACTGGACCAAGGGCATCGATGCCCAGGGCAGGCCCAAACCGGCTCCAGAGAGAGATCCCACTCCCAGCGGAAACCGGGTGTGTCCGTCCGTGCGCGGTGCTTCCAACTGGATGTCACCATCGTACAGCCCGCGGACGGGACTATTGTATGTGCCAACGCTGGAGCAATGCGATACGTACACATCATCCGCCAAGGATCCCGAGCCAATGAAGAACTTCGCTGGCACTGGCGCGGAGTCAATTTCCAAGGAGCCGGGCAAGTTCTTCCTGCGTGCGTTGGATCCGCGCACGGGCGGGAAGCGATGGGAATATCCGATGACTGGGCAGGGGACCATGTGGGCGGGCGTCTTATCGACGGCCGGCGGAGTCGTTTTCTTTGGCGACGACGACGGGCAGTTAGTGGCTCTGGACGAAGAGACCGGCCGGCACTTATGGCACTTCTACATGGGCCAGTTGCTCACGGCTTCGCCCATTACTTATAGGGTTGACGGCAAGCA
>JBGPKX010000335.1:0-6232 GCA_041486185.1 Bryobacteraceae bacterium
ACCTTCGGCGCGGTAGTGAGCGGAGAAGCGATACCATTTGCCCGGCTGGACACCAGGAACCGCGTATTCCCATCCACCGTATTCCGCAGCGTTAGTGTTGCCGGCTATAGCGAGCGATCCGGGGGCATGCCGGTAATGTACGAGATCTACGAACGTGCGCGGCGCGATTTCCGACCGAGCTGCCCAAGTCCGCCATCCAGCCGGCAAACCGTCCGCGCTCGGTTTGAATCCCGTCTGTTGCACGTGCAGCGGCTCCGCGCTGGCAAGGGCGGCGAGAGAAAGGAGCCCAATCGTCCGAAGTAGCATCACAGCACCTGAACTATGTTACCCCGCGCCGCCGGTCGAGTTCCCGCCGGAGGCTTTCCTCGCCACGCGCCATGGCCCAGCGGTGATTGGCCGCGAACAGCGGTTTCAGCAGAAACGAAAGATATCGCAAAACCGGCTTGCCGGCGCGCACGCGCCAGTCGTAGTTGATGTGGACAAAATCGCCGGCCTGTGCGAAGGTCCACGCGCCGCGCCCTTCGAGATCGCCCCGGGCTTCGAGAGTGAACCCGTGCGTTTACCGCGACTCGATCACGCGCAGAGTCCAGCGAAGCGTGTAGGGCAGCCGGCCTTTGGTGTGCAACCCGATCAATGCCCGCTGGCCGGCATCGCCCGGCGCGAGTTCACGTACGTCGAGATAAACGTCAGGCCACCAGCGCGGCAGGTCCAGCGGATCGTCGAGAATATCGGCGACTTTGGTGATGCTGCGCCGCACCCGCCGGTGCGTGATGAAGGGGTAATCGTTTGCGAACAAGTCTTAGACGACCGACGCGTCGATCATGCCGTGCACGGCTCCCAGATGGCTTTGAATTTCGGCTGCTCGCCGCACGGAACCGCTACTTTCCTGAAGGACCGGAGTGGGCAACGATGCCCTTGTCTTCGGCAATGGTCAGAAACTGATCGGCCGCAATGTTGGTAAGCCGCTGCTTGGCGCCGCTGGGCCACTCGATTTCGAGCGCAGAGACGGTCGCGTCTTTACCCAGGCCGAACGTCAGGGCCAGATCGCTTTGCGAGCAGTAACTGCCGCCGCTGTGCACGGCGTTCCACTGTTTGCCGGAGGCGCTCTCGACGCGCACGACAGCGCCGATACCGTCACGATTCGATTTCGACCCCACCAGGCGCACGCACAGCCACTTGTTGCGGTTGCCGCCGTCATTGCGGTAGAGATACGTGGGGCCGTGATTGGTCGAGATCAGGATGTCGAGATCGCCATCGCGGTCGAAATCGGCGTACGCAGCGCCACGCGCCACGATGGCGCGATTAAACGCCGAGCCCATCGGCGCGGTGACATTTTCGAATCGTCGCTTGCCGAGGTTGCGGAATAGCAGCGGCGGCTCTTTGTATTGCACTTTGGGCTGGACGCGCCCGATTTCTTCTTCGATATGGCCGTTGGCGGCGAAGATATCGGGGTAGCCATCCAGATCGTAATCAAAGAAGAAGACGCCGAAGGCCAGCGTGAGCAGGCTGGCGCGGCCCACGGTCGACGACGGCGCTTCGTCCACAAACAAGCCCGTGCCTTCGTTGTGATAGAGGCCCAGCATCTGGTTGGAGAAATTTCCCACCAGTAGATCGGGGCGGCCGGAGCGGTCGTAGTCGGCGGCATCGGTGCCCATGGCGCCGCGCGCTACGCCGTCCTCGCCGAACGCCACGCCCGCGGCCATGCCCTCCTCGGTGAACGTGCCATTCCTGTTGTTGCGGTAAAGCTTGTTGGGCTGCGTGTCGTTGGCAACGAAAATGTCGGGCCAGCCATCGCTGTTGTAGTCGAAGACGGTGATGCCAAGCGACTTGCTGGTGGGTTCGGCAATGCCGGCCTTTTGGCTCACGTCTTCAAACTTGCCACCGCCCAGGTTGTGATAGAGCTTGCAGGATGTGCCTTTGTAGGATTCGGGCGTGCAATAGGATTTCGTCGCGCCGTCGAGCGAGCACCACAGATCGCCTTTCGGTGTCCATTGCACGTAGTTGGCGACGAACAGGTCGAGCTTGCCGTCGCGATCGTAGTCCAGCCACGCAGCGCTGGTGCCGAAGTTGGCGTTATGGATTCCCGAGGCCGCGGTCACGTCCCGGAACTTGCCGCCGCCTTCGTTATGGAACAGATGATCGCCTTCGAGCGCGGTAATGTAGACATCGTCGCGGCCGTCGTTGTCGAAATCGGCGATGGCCACGCCTATGGCGTACATCTCGACATCCAGGCCGCTGCCGGCGGTGATGTCGGTGAACGTGCCGTTGTGATTGTTGCGATAGAGCGCGCTGAGCGACTTGCGGCCGCGGGGCGTCCAGTCTTTGCTGTTCACCAGCAGAATGTCGGGCCAGCCATCACCATCGGCATCGAAAAAGGCGCAGCCGGAGCCAAGCGTTTCGGGAAGAAATTTCTTGCCCGCCCTGCCGCTGTTGTGTGTGAAGTGAATGCCGGCCTGGCCCGTGACATCGGTAAGCTGGACCGTATCGGTGGGCAGTGTGGTCGCGGCCGCCGCCAACAGTAAGGGAACGGTGAATAGCAGGACGCCATGTCGCCCCATCGCCGTGTCGCAGTGTGGCTTCATCGCTGGCCGCCCGTCAGAGCCACGCTTTCATGGTCGTGGATCTGCTGCCGCTCGTTGTTGTCCTCGGGGCTGATCCTGCGGCGGATCGCCGTTATGGATTGCGCCGACTCCTCCGCCTTGAAGCGGCGGAACAGCTTCTCCTCACGCGCGGCTTTCTCCTGATCGCCCAAACCGCGATAACACAGCATCATGGTGTAGTGCATCTGCAGGTCCTCGGGATCTACCAGGCAGACCCGCTCCAGCACTTTGATGGCGTCGGCGTACTGGCGCTTGAGAAACAGAATCCGCGCCATCTGGTTGAGCGCCACGCGATCGCGCGGATAGATGGATTCCACCGTGCGGAGCGACGCCAGTGCACCATCGTAATCGCCGTCGGCTTTCTGCGTCATGGCTTTGAAAAAATAAATTCGACCAAGCTTGGGATTGATGGAGCGCGCCTTTTCGATGTACGGCTTCGCGGCTTCGGTCTGGCCTTCCTGGATCAATGCGCGGGCCACGTTCAGCCAGCCATCAGCGTATTCCGGCTCGGCCTCCGTCACTTTCTTGAATGCGTATTCAGCGCCCTTCAAATCGCCTTGCAAGAGCAGCCCGATGCCCCAGTCATTCCAGCGCTCGCGGTCCTGTTTCTGAACCGCGGGGGCCCAGTTGGTTTCTCCCAGGCCGACGGCCGTTTTGGCCTCCGCCAGCGTCACGATCGGCAGCTCGGGGATGCGATCCTTGATCTGGCCGGAAACATTCTTCGGAATATTCGCCAGGTCGAAAGAATAGTCCTGGCTGTTTTGCGAGGCGTTCAGCAACGCCGGATCCTGTCCGGGTTTGGGCTGGCCGGCGTAGGAAAACTGCGTGTAATACCACGAAAACTTTCGATAGTTAAGCTTGGCGGTGAGCGTAATGGGACCTTTGGCGTCCTTCGGAATTTTGACGCGATAGTGCGCTACGTCGGCGGCGCCGGGCGGAATCAGCCGCACGTAGAGCACGCTGCGCGCCTGCCACGCGTTGCGCTTATCGATGGGATTGGCGGCGCCATCGAGCTGGTAGGACTTAAAGAAATGCGCGCCCGGCTCGACCGGCCCCTTGCCGTTATCCTCCACGCGGCCGCTCCAGAAAATCAGGCGGCCCCCGGCATCTTTGCCCTGCAACTCGAGCCAGACGTCAAAAGCATCGACGGTGCCGGCCGGGAAAAAGTGGCCGATTTTCCGCGTACGCACCACAACATCCACGCGCGCTGTCGAGCCCGGCGCCAAGTTCGTGCCGGCATGGTCGATTGGCGCGGCAATCCGCCCCACTTCGCGGATCACTCCGGTAGACGCGGCCTCGGCTTCCTCGCCGACGGCGAAGCTGGTCATGGCCTGCGGCGCGTCACCCAACCGCCGTATCATCTCGGTGCCTTTGCTCTCGACCGGCGAGACCGCGAAGATATCGACGGTGATGAAACCCGATTTCAGAAAATCCACCGTGGCCTTCATCTGCGCTTCGTCGCCGTTGGCATACGCAATCGCTGTGTTGGCCGCCGGGAAACGGTGCGAATGGACTTGTCCGCCATGATTGCCGGGATCGCGCGACGGCACGAGCGGCATGTGACAATCGGCGCACACCTGACTTTTCGGCGGATAGTAAAATGACCGCGCCCCCTGGCCCGAAACGCCGCTCGCCTGCCAGTTGTCGTAATCGTTGAAGCCGCGGAACCAGCGATACTTGTTGACCGGTATATCGAGATGCACCTTGTGGCAGGCGGCGCAGAATTCGGCAGATTCGCCGCGCATGAAGGGCTTCAGGAACGCCTTCTTGTGAGGGCCGGGATTGAGATACGTCAAGAAGGTGTCCAGCGCGTGAATGTAGGGGTTACGGCTGGTGGCCAGTTCATGCAGCGGCGGGTACTCGATGGTGAAATCGGCATTGCCCATGGTGCTGTCCACGTGCACGATCGAGTGGCATGACGTACACGCCAGGCCCGCGCGCGCTTCCGGCGTATCGATCTGTTCCTTCATGGGACGGTCGAAACGGCCGTTGAAGAAGACGGCGTGGTCGTGGCAGCCCGCGCACCATTTGCTGGGCCGCGTCCCGACCACCGATTGCATGTATTCGACCGATTTCCGGTAGAACTGATTATTAAACGATGCGAAGTGGTGCGCCGAGCTTTTCCACTGCTGATAAATGTCTTTGTGGCATTCGCCGCAGCGCTCCGAATCCATGAAGAAGTTCGAGGGAATGATGCCGCCGACATTGGTCTGAGCGGACGACGGGAAGAACGGCGACTTCGGCCCACCGCCCTCGCCTTCCATTGCGGTCGGAACGGTCAGGGCGTTGCGGATGTGGGCGCTGGGATTCGGAAATGCCTTTCGATAGAGCGCCGTGGATAGCGGAAATGCGATTAGCAAAATAAGCGAAAACTGGAACGCCTTGCGAAACGGGGGCGCCTGGCGCAAGGCAAAAGGCGCCAGCAAAGCCAGGCCGATGGCCGCAGCGACGATGTGTGCGACCAGAACCCAGCGATGGTCGCTCGTATTCCCGCGAACGGCGAGGAACACGCCGAGAGCCGCGGCCGCCAAAAAGAATCTCGCGGCGGCCGGAAATCGCTGCAATAGAAACAGGAGCGCCACGGTGAGCACCACGCCCAGCACGAAATGCATCAGGACGTTGCCCATGTAGAAAATCGTCGGTGAGTTAAATGCCGCGATGTAAGCCGTGTTGATCAGCAGAACGATGAACAGGACTGCGGTCCAGTGAAGAAGCTTGCGGTTGTTCATTTTCCCATACCCCTTGCTGAGGCAACGAGCGGCCGCACCAGGTGCAGCGCCGGCCTGATGTTATAGCGCTCGCGGTACTCGCGGTGCGGCGCGTCATCCGGGTAATGCTGCGAGGCCGGATACGGATACGACGTCATGGCGTGAAACGGCAGCGGCTCAACCGATTGCGAGAACGCCGTGTTATAGTCGCCATCCTTTGCCCAACCGTCTACCAGCAGCAGAAAATCGCGCTGCCATCCAGTCTTGAGAGCCGGCAGGCTGCGCGCCGGAAATAGCAGGCGCAGTTCGTCGCCCGAGCCCATAATGACCAGCCTGTCATCCACGGCGTTGAGAAGCGGGCGCACATCGCCATAGCGTGTGTACAGGCCCGGCGTGGGGTTCCACATGGAGACCGGCATCCAGGTCTGGTAATCGAAAGCCTCGGGTTGCTTGCGCGCCGGATCGATCGCCGGTTTCGAGAAGCCACGGAAGCGGAGATCGGCGGTAGCGGCGTCTGTTGGAGTGAGGCGGACATCCGGCGCCGCAGCGTTCTCACTCAGAAAAATTTCGTCCCAGTACACGCAAAGATTGGTAACGATGCGCACTTCGCGCGATGCCGACAGCCACTTGCCCGTTAGATCGACAGCGATGGTTTTCGGCTTTCCAGCGGGAATGCCCATGTCCTCGATCACCGTTTTCCACTCGCCATTCGCATTCTTAACTTGGAGATACGGCAGAATGAGTCCGCTCTTCGATTCCTGTGCGGCGCGCAAAAATGTGCTGCCGTCGGCCCAATCCACCCAGCCACTCAGGATCAGCACCGCGCCGCCATCGCGAGCTGTATTTCCGAAATCGAGATCGAGCTGGTGCAATTCGGCGACACCGTTGTAGTCGCGCTCGAAGCCATCGGGATACCTGCGGTCG
>JBGPKX010000336.1:0-6220 GCA_041486185.1 Bryobacteraceae bacterium
AAGGGGATGAACGTGGATTGGGGCGATTACGACAACGACGGTCTGCTCGACATCTACGTCACCAACATCACCGACGAGTATATGCGGGAGGGTAATTTCCTCTGGCACAACAATGGAAATCTGACCTTTACGGATCTCGCGCGCGAGACGGGCACCGCCGACACCGGTTGGGGCTGGGGCGCCAAGTTCTTCGATTACGACAACGACGGCTGGCTGGATCTCTATGTGGTGAACGGATGGGTCTCCGCCGGCAAGGAGAGCTATCTTCCCGATATCTTCGCGATGCTCATCAAGCCGGGCGTCGACTACGCCGACGCGCGCAACTGGCCGCCCATGGGCAACAAGACCATGAGCGGCTATGAGAAGAAACGATTGTTCCACAACCAACACGGCGAGATCTTTAAGGACGAGGCGCCGCGGCACGGCCTGGATTCCATCCGCGACGGGCGGGGCATCGCCGTTGCGGATTTCGATAACGACGGCCGGCTGGATCTGTTTGTATCCAACGTGGGAACGGAACCGTATCTTTACCACAACGTCGCGCCGAGGAACGCGCATTGGAGCCAGTTTGTTCTCGAAGGCGTGAAATCGAATCGCTTCGCGGTGGGGGCACAGGTTCGATTGACCGCGGGCGGCCGCACTTATCTTCGGTTCATAAACGGGGGCAACGGAATGGCGAGCCAGAGCACCATGCGTGTCCACTTCGGCCTTGGCGAATCCAAAGAGATCGCGAAAGTCGAGATCCGTTGGCCGTCGGGCGACACGCAGACCCTAACCGGCCTCGCGTGCGACCGCATTTACAAGGTCGTCGAAGGCGACCCGGAAGCACGGGAATTCGTGGCGAAGGCAAAAAAATGACAAAAGCCGTCCTGATCGTTCTTCTGCTTCTGCCCGCCACCAGCATCGCGTCGGAAGCTTCGGAAGAGTCCTTCCGGAAAGGTCTGGATGCCGCCAACGCGCACGACTACACCAACGCGCTTTCGAATTTCGAGGCCGCGCTGGCTTCCGATGCGGACAATCTTCGCTACGCCAATGAATACCGCCTGACCGTGATCCGCAGCAAGCAGTACGACCGGAGTTTGAAGTTCTTCGACAAGCTGGTGACGGACCACCCGAATTCGGCCAACGCCTGGTTGAATGCGGGTTTTGCGCTCATCGATAAGATGCCCGTTTCCGGCGCGGTCACGCAGGCGATTCTTGCCAACACCGCCCTGACTAGATTCACGAATTCGATCAATCTGCGACCCACCATCGTGGCTTTATATACCCGGGGCGCCGATTATCTGTACTGGCCGCGCGTTTTCAACCGCACACCGCTGGGCATCGCCGACCTCGAGGAGGCGCTGAAAAAGCAGAAGGCCACCGAGAGAAAGAGCTATTTCTACAAGACCTTTGTGGCCCTTGGGGACGGCTACTGGAAGTTGGACCGGATGGAGAAGGCGGTTGCAATCTGGAAAGACGGGCTGAAAGAGTTCCCCGGGAATCTGGAATTACAGGCTCGCCTGAGTAAGGTGGGCGACGAACTGAAGGCGTACATGGACGATTATTACGACTTCAACAAGCGCGTCGATACGGACATCCGGTTCCTGTGGGAAGCCCAAAAGGGGCTCTAACCGCCGCCCGTCATGAGCGTCCATACCGAATCGCGTTGCGAGAAATACGATGCAATTGTGATTGGAAGCGGCCTCGGAGGTCTGTCCTCCGCCGCGCTGTTGGCCAAGGCCGGCAAGCACGTGCTGGTCGTCGAACGCCATGACAGGCCCGGCGGCTACGCGCACAACTTTCGCCGCGGGAAGTATCTGTTCGATTCCGCGGTGCATCTGGCCGGCGGATGCGAGCCATCCGGCTGTCCTCAACTCTCTGTGGTCGATTCCACTTTGCGCGCACTTGGGGTGCGCGACCGATGCGAGTTCCTGAAGGTCGATCCGTTTTATGGCGCTGTCTTCCCGGAGTTCACCTTCGCGGCGCCCCTCGGCACGGAGGAATTCATTGCGGCCCATGCGCGCAGCTTCCCGGGTCAGGAGGACGGGATCCGAAAGCTGATGGCGCTGTGCTCCAGCATGAATCGGGAGGTGCGCGAGATGTCGATGGCGGCCTTCGTTCAGACACCCAACCGGTTCGCCAACCTTTTAAAGTACCGTCGCGCGACTCTCGACGCGGTGCTTGAAGAGTACGTAACGGATGGCCGCCTCAAGTCGCTGCTGGGCGCAATTTGGCCCTATGCGGGACTGCCTCCGTCGCGGCTCTCGTTTCTGTACTGGTCTCTCACCCTGATGAGTTTCGTTGAAAGGGGCGCTTCCTATTGCCGGGGCACGTTTCAAAGTCTGGCGGATGCGTTTGTCGCCGCGCTGCGCGAACAGGGCGGTGAGCTGCTGCTCCGGTCCCGCGTGCGGCGAATTCGCGTGGTGAGCGGGGCGGCGCGGGGAATCGTCCTCGAAAACGGACAGCGCATTGAAGCGCCGATCGTTATTTCAAATGCCGACGCCCTCCAGACGTTCGAGGAACTGGCCGGACTGGAGCATCTCCCGGATCGCTTTGTAAAGACGCTCCGCGGTATGAAGCCTTCCGTGACGGCCTTCGTGCTTTTCGTTGCCACGAATCTGGATCTGAAAGGGCTAGGCGCCGCGCACGAGACTTTCTTCTACCGCTCCTGGGATCACGATCGGACCTATTGCGAGAATTTGCAGGGGAAGCTGACGGGAATCACGGTGACCATCCCGACGTTGATCGATCCATCGGTCGCTCCACCCGGAGAACATCTGCTGACCGCGACCGCCTTTCTCCCCTACGATATCGACGCGTCATGGCGCGAGAAAAAGGCCGACTACACCGGCCGCCTTCTGGAGGAAATGACCGTGTTTCTGCCATGGTTGCGGGACCACGTCACGTGGGCCGAGAGCGCGTCGCCGCGCACCATGGAGCGCTACACGCTGAATTCGTGCGGATCGATGTACGGCTGGGAGCCTTCGCCGCAACAAATGCGCCGGCTTGACAACGAAACGCCAATTCGGGGTCTGTACCTGGCGGGACACTGGACTCAGCCCGGTGGCGGGGTTTACGCCGTGGTGCTGTCCGGGGTGCAGACGGCGGGGCGCATTCTCGGATTTCCCGACGCCGGCAGCTATATCCAGACCTGGGATCTCGGTCATGCATAACAGAGCCTCAACGATGCGATGGGGCCTGATTCTTCTGATAGCCGGCGCGTTGGCCGCGGGCTGGCTGCATTCGCAGAACGTCTCAAACACGCGCGCGGCGCGGGAGAGCACGCTCGCCGCACTCAGAAATCTGGGTAAAGCGTTTTACGAAAATCCAGTGACCCATGCCCAGGCCATCGAAGCATTCAAGAAAGCGCTCGATCTTGCCCCCGATTCTCCTCGGGAGCGCATCAACTACGGCCTAGCGCTATTGCGCGGCGGCAAAACCAAAGAGGGCGCCGCTGAACTCGAGAAAGCGCAGCGGCAGGACCCGAAAATTCCCCACACCTGGTTCAATCTGGGTATCGTCTATAAGAAGGATGGGGCCAACGAGCGGGCCATCGCGCAATTCGAACAGATGGTGAAGCTCGTTCCCGACGAGCCCGCATCGCATTACAACCTCGGATATCTATACAAGCTTACCGGCAAAGCCGAACCCGCCGTGAAGCAGTTCGAGGAAGCGGAGCGACTCGATCCGAATCTTGGCGCACCGCATTTTCAGCTTTATAACGCCTACCGGCAGTTGGGACGCGCAGCGGATTCGGATCGGGAGTCGAAGTTATTTAAAGAGATCAAGAAACGGCAGGCCGGAGCGGCCGTGCCCGAAGATCTCGACTGGAGTTTCTACGCCGAGATTTATGAAGCCTTCGAGCCCCACCCCCCCACAGCCACGGATGAGCCCGCGGCGCAACCGCGTTTCAGCATGAAAAAACTGGCTTCGGGCATCGACCCGAAGACGGCGGGAATGATGGTGCTCGACTTCAATGGCGACGGCCAGGCGGACCTCCTGGTGTGGTCGGCGGCTGGAGTCTGGCTTTATAAAAACGGCTCGATTCCCGTGGAGAACAGCGGCCTGGCGGGCCTGCGCGGTGTGGTTTCGGTCGTGGCCGGCGATTTCAATAACGACGGGTTCACCGACCTTTGCGTCATTACCGATTCCGGCGCGCGTCTCTATCAGAACCAGAAGGGCGTTTTTCACAAGCTCGACGCGCAACTGCCCGAAGGCAGGTACGAGAAGGCCGTATGGCTCGATTACGACCACGATTACGATCTCGACCTGATTCTTTTCGGCCAGAAATCCGTGCTGGTACGAAATAACGGTGCCGCGGGATTCAGTGACATGACGGCCGAGTTTCCATTCGCCGCCGGTCATGTAACCGCCGCCGCGCCGATCGACGTGGTCCCGTGGGAGAACGGGGCCGACGTGGCGGTTGCCTACGCCGAACACCCCGGCGTGCTTTATCGCGACAAGCTCGCGGGAAAGTATGAAGCACTTCCGCTCACCGCGGTGTTGCCGGGCGCCCAGACTCTTGTGTCGCGCGATGTGGATAACGACGGATGGACCGATTTGGTGGCTGTCTATGGCGACGGGGCGGCGCTGATCCGAAACCGCGAAGGAACTTTTGAGGTTGGCGCGCCGCTGCAAACGCCAGGCAGGGCGATCGCATTCGCCGACTTCGATAACCGCGGACTCGCCGATCTGGTGATGGGCGGCGCGATTTATCGGAACAGGGGCCTTGGGCAATTTGCCGCCGCGAAGAGTCTGGCCGGAGATGCCGGCATTCAGGCCGTGGTCGCCGCCGATTTCGACCAGGACGGCAGGACCGACCTGGCGGCTGTTTTTTCCGACGGTTCCTTGCAGCTCCTCAGGAATGAAACGCCGACCAACAACGGGTGGCTGGGAGTCACCCTGAAAGGTGTAAAGAACCTGAAGCTCGCGGCGGGCGCGCGCGTCGAAGTGAAGGCCAGCAGCCTCTACGAAAAACAAACCTATGAAGGCATCCCACTCACATTTGCGATGGCTTCACAGGCGCAAGCCGATACCGTCCGTATCACATGGCCTAACGGCCTGATTCAGAATGAGATCCAACAGCTGCGGGGCCAACTGCACGCCTACAAGGAGGCGCAGCGCCTATCGGGTTCCTGTCCGATGATCTTTACATGGAATGGCCGGAATTTCGAATTCATCACGGATGTTCTGGGAGTTGCTCCTCTGGGCGCAAGTCTGGGCGACGGAAAGTACTTTCCCGTCGATCACGACGAATATATTCAGATCCCCGGTCCTTCGCTTGCGCCGGTCGACGGCCGCTACGAAGTGCGAATCACCGAAGAACTGCGCGAAGTATCGTACCTCGACGAAGTGCATCTGATTGCCCTGGATCACCCGCGGAACATCGAGGTTTTCACGAACGACAAATTCAAGTCTCCTCCATTCCCCGAGTTCAGGCTGTTCGGCGTGCGGCGGCGCATCTATCCTGAATCCGCGCGGGATGACGATGGCCACGATGTTCTGCCTCGTCTCATGAGGCGAGACGCCACTTATCCCGATCGATTCCAGCGCGACTACAACGGTGTCGCGGCGCTGCATCATCTCGACCTCGATTTCGGCAAAGCTTCACCCGATAACCGCGCCATCCTCGTCCTGAACGGCTGGCTGGATTGGGCGGATGGCAGCACGTACAGACGCGCTTCCCAGGAGTCGAAGCAGGGACTGATCCTTCCGTATCTGCAGGTGAAGGATGCGAGCGGAACCTGGCGGACCGTGATCGAGGACATGGGCGTCCCTGCCGGGAAACCGAAGACCATTACGGTGGATCTGACGGGCAGGTTTCTCTCGGCCTCCCGCGAGGTGCGCATCGTCACCAACCTTGCCCTCTATTGGGACGAGATCTTTCTCGGCGAAGATCCCGCATCTCCGGACGTAACCCTGACTGAACTGGGGCCATCATCCGCGCAACTCGGATTCCACGGCTTTTCCACCTCATCCATTCACCCCGCGCGCACTCAGCCGGAACGCTTCGATTATCAGAATTGGATGGGGCAGTCGATGTGGAATCCCACGCCGGGTATGTATACCCGCTATGGCGACGTTTGTCCACTCGTCCAGGCGATCGACGACATGCTGGTCATCATGGGATCGGGGGACGAGTTGAAGCTGGAGTTTCCCGCGAAAAATCTGCCGGCGGTACGCAGCGGCTGGCAGCGCGATTTTCTCTTGCTCGTGGACGGCTGGGCCAAGGATCAGG